>NZ_JBTCHQ010000009.1:0-252895 GCF_054254355.1 Ancylomarina sp. YFZ004 | reverse complement strand
TACCAAGATAACTCAGTGTTTACAACGGATACAAACGGTTCAAAGATCAGCGCCTCTCTCTTAAAGCGAGTGCAAATATAAACTTTTTTATTCCAGCAATCCTAACGCGAAGATGCACTTTCCTGAATTTAATTCCTAAAGCGCTGAAAATCACGATCACTTTTCTAAAAAAAAAGAGTCAGACAAGCAATTTACGACATTAATTATAGAAAATCCACCCCTTTAAAGAAGATTTCGTTCTAAATTAGCTATCACGTCATCCATATCAACCGTTGGATTCATTCTTAAGAACTCGTGAATCTTAGATAAACTTGATTTTATAAAGCTTTGGTGAGAATCTGAGTTCACATTAAAAGGTCGATGATTAGCTGCTAAAATAAATTTAGCCACCTGCTTTTGAATCTGTTTAGACTCCTCGGAAAGGTAAGTGTCAGAAAATCGTTGCCAAATGTACTTTATTGCAACATCACTCATGTGCAACATATCCTCAGAATAAAAACGATAATCACGTAATTCGTCCATTACGATTTCATAAGATGGGAAATAGGATACCTGATCGAACAATTCTGCTAATTGATCGACTGCTAATAATAGGGTAGCCTTACTTAATTGGTTCCCATGTGCACCATCTTTCCAATGACGAATTGGACTCACAGTAAATACAATCTTAATATTAGGGTTAAAAACCAACAGCTCTACAAGCAGGTCTTTATATATAGATACAATCTCATCCACATTTAATCGATATCGATTAAAATCTTTGGCTGGTAATTTATGGCAATTGGATACTATATCTCCAGAGCTCAATAATTCATATACCCATGCTGTCCCAAAAGTGACAAATAAGATATCAGCTTTCTTAAGATTCCTTGAACTTTCCTTTATCCCTATATTAATATCCGATAAGCATTGAGACAAATCCGTATTCGAGAATTTGCTGTGATGATAAAAACTGAACCATAAATTATTGTGGAAGTTTAGATCATCCTCAACAAAGTCGCGTTCTCCCATCAACAATCGTAAACTACTACAAACACTCACAGGGTTATAAATAACACCAAATGGGTTTACATCGACTTGATACTTATTTGATTTCAGCTTTGAACCCATGTTTTCAACAAAACAAGAGCCCATCATCAAAGCTGTCTTCTGATATCCAAAATCAAACTCTGATTTAGGAATGTTCACTTTTGTTCTAAACAAATCTTCATTCATAGTGATAGTCGTTATTATAAGGAAGGCGTTACATTCTTATGAATCCAACTTAAAATTAGATCAAAGGCCTCATCTTTACAAAAATCATTTTGCAACTCATGAAAAGCTCCTTCAAACATATGAAACTGGCATAAATGACCTGCATTGGTTGCAAATTTTTGACTTGCAGCATGAGAGGTTATTTTATCAGCATCGCCGTGCAATAATAGAAGTGGTTTATTTAAGTTCGTAATATTATTCAAAAGAGAATAACCTCTTTGATAAGCTTCATAAAATAAGCGGAAAGAAACCATAGGGTGAACAAGAGGATCGTTCATATACTCTTCCCCAATATTAGTATCGCGAGAAAGCAAATCAGGGTTTAATTTTGTTTCCAAACTTAGGTTTGTAAATAGCTTCGCCAGAAGTTGAACCAGTGGAATTATAAATTTTGGTGGCGACTGTTGAGCTATCAACCAGGGTGAAGTTGAAATAACAGCTTTATACTTTCCGCTCCTAGTTTGCAAGTGAGTTAAAACCTCACCTCCACCCATGCTATGACCATATAAAACAATTGGAATATTAGGGAAGAGCTTCTCGCATTCTAATAAAAGCAAATCGATATCATCAAGCAAGGTTTCATATGATGGTATGACGCCTCTTTTTCCTTCTGATTGCCCATGACCTCTTTGGTCGAAAGCAACAAGAGCTATATTATTTGCTACAAATCTTTTTGCCCAATTGCTATATCGAGAACTGTGCTCACCTATTCCATGAACCAAACAAATAACACAATCGGGCGCTTGATCTGACTTCCATACTTGAGAAAACAAGTTGATATCATCCGATGATTTAATAAATGCCGTTTGGTGAGTCATATAAATACGTTTTTATTCTCTTAGAAAATCTAGATTCCGTTTTAAGCCCTTGAACTTAGTTCGCTTTACAGCCGAATTTTTAAACAAGCTGCCAAATTTGTGAGCATCCATTTCAAACCAATCCTTTTTTGACAAGGACAAAATTTCAGAGTTTGGCTTAAAGGCTTCTACAGAGTGTGGTTTTACCATGCGATTCCATGGACAAACATCCTGGCATATATCACAGCCAAAAACTCTATTTTCGAACTTCCCCTTCATTACCTCAGGAATATCATCTTTCAATTCAATTGTGAAATATGAAATACACTTACTTCCATCTACAACTTTGGGTGCGACAATAGCACCAGTTGGGCATGAACGAATACAGCGATTACAACCGCCACAAAAATCAGGATAGCTTTCGGTATTATATTCTAAGGGCATGTCGATAAGCAATTCACCCAAAAACATGAAGGAACCCAGCTTTCTATTCAGGAGTAATGAATTTTTACCAATCCAACCTAATCCAGCCTTTCGGGCCCAAGCATGTTCCAATATTGGAGCTGAATCAACAAAGGCACGTCCTTGTGTTTCACCTATTTCTTCGTTTATATATGCCAATAAAGCATTCAATTTTTCTTTTATCACAAAGTGATAATCTGTTCCATAAGCGTATTTCGCTAGAACTGGTGCTTCAGAGTCTTCTTGAGTATTTTCGGGGAAGTAATTAAGAGCAACCATTACGATCGACTTTGTATTTTCTACCAAAAGTCGAGGATCGAGGCGCTTCTCTATATTATTAGCCATATATCCCATCTCTCCATGATAGTCCTTATCCAGCCAATCGATGAAACGTTCTTTTTCTTCAGATAGAAAATCAGCTTCAGTAATGCCACAAAGATCAAATCCAAGTTCTTTGGCTTTATCTTTTATAAGTTGAGATTTAGTAGCTAGTGTTAGATTCATGTTACGAAGATAGAGAGTATTGGTTTCAGAAGATAAAGGATTCGCATAATTACAAAATTATCAAAATTCACAGAAAAAGTACAAACAAAACCTGGATAAGAGTTTCAGCTCTGTTTACGAATTCAATTACCTATCTAAATTAGAAAACCATTGTAAGAAAAAATAGTCCTAACATGACATTTATAGCTTTATTAAAGTCATGTTCCATTATCTGATGATTTTTCGTGACGCCTAATTATTCATCGGATAATAGAACCTGCGATACGCAATGGAATATCTTTGAAGCTTAATTACCATTATCCGATGATTTTTCGAGATGTCTATTTATTCATCGGATAAAGTGCTTAGTTGATGTGTAAAGGGTTGCAGTGAGAATTGGATTGGAATTTATCTGATGAATTTTCGAGATGCCAATTTATTCATCAGATAAAAAGGATAGCCGATGCGCAAGGGATTATAGTGGAAAGCCCACAGCGAAGGATGAGCGAGGACTTGTAGCGAAAAGCCCGACCTTAGGAACGAAGGTTGCGCCCTAATACTTTGAATTATTGCTATCAATATTTTAAAATCGGATTACAAATCCAAAACTCGATACCTGCAGATTACAAATCTACAGGAGCATAAAAAAAGGACTGTAAAAAACAGTCCTTTATATCTTATAGAAAACCCAATTCGAGTTTTGCTTCTTCAGTCATCATATCCTTATCCCAAGCTGGATCGAAGGTTAACACAACAGTTACGTCGTTAATTTGTGGTAAGGCCTTAACCTTTTCGTTTACCTCTTCAAGAATCTGATCTGCCATTGGACAGTTTGGAGCAGTTAAAGTCATTAAAACTTTTGCCTCATCATCTTCGTAAACATCAACTTCATATATCAATCCCAAATCGTAAATATTCACAGGGATTTCAGGATCGTAAATCGTTTTTAATATCTCTACGATAATTTCTTCTGTTTGTTTTCTACTCATTGTATTGAATTTTGAGTCCGCCTTAAGCGGATTAAAAACTAGAGAATCAAGATTCCCATCATCACTCGTTATTAATTATTCACTTTATGGTTGAAAGCCAAACCGTACATTTTGATTTGCTTCACCATTGAAACCAATCCGTTTGAACGTGTTGGTGATAAATGCTGTTTCAACCCAATCTCATCGATGAATTTTAGATCAGCATTCATAATTGCTTCAGGAGTTTGATTATTGAATACTCGTATTAATAAAGCAGCAATTCCTTTCACAATAATAGCATCGCTATCAGCTTCAAGTTTTACTATGCCGTCTTCTAACTTGGCATTAAACCAAACTTTAGATTGACAACCTTTAATCAAATTCTGATCTGTTTGATATTGAGAATCTAGACCAGAAAGGTCTGTTCCCAATTCAATTAAGTATGCATATTTGTCCATCCAGTCCTCAAAACCAGCGAACTCTTCAACGATTCCTTCTTGTATTTCGTTTATGGTCATTTCTCCAATCATTTGTAATTTTCAAGAGTGGCTCAGTAAGTTGAGCCAGTTTATTCGCTTACAAAGTTATAATTATTTCAGAAACATTTTAAGCCGACTTGACTCCAAACATTTTACAAACTTTCTCAATTCCTGCAAGAAGCACATCAATTTCCTCTTTTGTATTATAAAAAGCAAAAGATGCACGTACGGTCCCATCGATACCAAAATGCTGCATGACTGGTTCGGTACAATGTGTTCCGGTTCTAACTGCAATCCCCATTTGATCTAGCAACATTCCCATATCGTAGAAATGTATCCCTTCAACTAAGAAAGAAATAACAGATGTCTTATTCTTTGCTGTTCCGTAGATTCTCATACCAGGAATAGCATTGAATTTCTCAGTTGCATATGCTAACAACTCTTGCTCATAGGCATCAATAGCATCTAAGCCAATTGCCTCAACATAGTCGATAGCTGCACCAAGTCCGATTGCATCGATATAATTTGGCGTTCCCGCTTCGAATTTAAATGGCAATTCATTGTAGGTCGTTTTTTCAAAAGTAACCTCTTGAATCATCTCCCCTCCACCTTGCCATGGTGGCATTTCATTTAAGAACTTCTCCTTACCATATAGTACACCTACTCCTGTAGGACCATACAACTTATGACCAGAAAAGGCTAGGAAATCAGCATCAAGAGCTTGAACATCGATTTTTTTATGCTGTATCGACTGTGCTGCATCTATAAGAACAGGCACATTTTTCGAGTGAGCAAAATCAATAATTTCCTTTATTGGATTAATTGTTCCTAATGAGTTTGAGATATGATTGACGGCTAGAATTTTGGTGCGATCTGTAATCAAATCTTCCAATTTCTCGATCATCAACTCACCATTATCATTGAAAGGTAAAACCTTCAAAGTAGCTTTCTTTCGCTGACAAAGCATCTGCCAAGGTACAATGTTAGAATGATGCTCCATTTCTGAAACAATCACCTCATCGCCTTCAGAGATATAGCATTCTCCAAATGAGTTAGCAACCAAATTCACACTCTCGGTAGTACCAGCAGTGAAAATTACTTCGTGAGAATGTTCAGCATTAATAAACTTCTGAACCTTAATACGAGCATTCTCTGCTCCCTCGGTCGATTTATTACTTAAGTAATGAATTCCACGATGAATATTAGAATTGTATTTGTTGTAATATTCCACCATAATATCAGTTACCTGACTTGGTGTTTGGGTCGTTGCTGCGTTATCGAAGTACACCAATGGTTTTCCATATATCTTCTCTGATAAAATCGGAAAATCTTGACGTAATTTATTTAAATCTAATGACATGAATTTTAATTATTAGATTGCTAAGATTGTTTCATTGCTAAATTGTTCAAATAATAACAATCTAGCCATTCAGCCATCTATCAATTTATTGGTTACAAGCTATCGCACAAGTATTACATTCAGAAATCTCACCTCTCAATCGCTTCTCAACTAATTCGTCGATACGATCTTTAAGAGCGTCAACTCTAATTTTTTCAATAATCTCGTGTGCAAAAGCAAACATCAACATCATTTTAGCTTCTTTCTCGTTGATACCACGAGCACGAAGATAGAATAAAGCATCATCGTCCATCTGACCAACTGTAGCACCATGGCTACACTTCACATCATCAGCATCGATAATTAATTGAGGTTTGGTGTTGATAACAGCAGAATCGGATAATAACAAGTTGTTATTTTTCTGATAGGCTTCTGTTTTTTGTGCATCGCGACGTACATGGATCTTTCCAGTAAAAGAAGCCGTTGCTTCATCACCCATTACACCTTTAAAGTGCTCGTTACTCACACAATTAGGTTTAGCGTGATCTGCAAAAGTGAAATTGTCAACATGCTGATTACGATCCAACAAATACATTCCATATGTATGATTCTCGCAATGCTCACCATCGAATAGAGTATGATGATTGTTACGAATCATACCACCATATAAGGATAGTGTATTAGTCAATACATTTGAATTTGCTTCCTGACGGATAAACACCGAGTTAAGCATCGTTGCATTCAAATGCTGATTTTGTAATGTATATAAATCGAATACAGCACTCTTTGCGACATTAATTTCGCTTACTGTATTTGATAAGTACTTATTATGCGTTAAGGTATGATCACAGAAAATCACTTTTGCCTGAGCATTCTCTTCAATCACAATCAGATTACGCTGAGTCGCCATTAAATCACGATCTGAACGTAAAAGATTGATTACCTGAATAGGTTTTTCTACGATTACATTTTTAGGAACGTAAATAAAAACACCATCTTTAGCTAAAGCTGTGTTTAGCGCAACCAAACCTTCTTCGTTTGGCTTAGCATATTTCCCATAGTGCTTATCGAAAATTTCGCTATGCTTTTTAGCTGCTTCTTGCAGACTACAAACAATAACGCCTTTAGGAATATCGAGTTCTCTATTCTGATTGTAGTACCAGCCATTCGAAAGCAATACCAAATTGGTATCCAGCTCTGGAACATCGCAGTAGAACAATTCATTCAAGTCACCCATTACGGTTCTGTATTGCAAATCTACCGTATAAGGGTGATCGAATGCAGGAACCAAATTCGTGTACTTGTAATCTTCATGGGCAAGAGTTGGAACACCAAGCTTTTTGAATTGCTCAAAGGCTTCCTCTCTTTTTGTATTCATGAATTTTGATGACTTGTCTTCGAGAAGAGATTTCCCCTGCTCAAACAAATCTGCAAAATCATTATTTATAGTATCTATTGACATGATCGCTTCAATTTAATAAATTGCTAAATTGTATGACGGTAATAATTACCAGCTAACAATCTGACTACTTCACTAGTTCTTCCTTAATCCAGTCGTATCCTTTTTCTTCCAACTCAAGAGCTAACTCTTTACCGGCAGTTTTTACGATACGTCCATCGAATAATACGTGAACTACGTCTGGTACAATATAATCAAGCAAACGCTGATAGTGAGTAATCACAATAGTTGAATTTTCAGCAGTCTTCAATTTGTTTACACCATTGGCAACAATACGAAGAGCGTCAATATCCAAACCAGAATCAGTCTCATCCAAAATAGCTAATTTAGGATCAAGCATAGCCATCTGGAAAATTTCATTTTTCTTTTTCTCTCCACCAGAGAAACCTTCGTTCACTGATCGATTCATTAGATTAGAATCAATCTCAACCAAAGCTTTTTTATCTCGCATCAATTTCAAGAAATCACCAGCTTTTAAGGGCTCTAATCCTTTGTATTTGCGATGCTCGTTTACAGCTGTCTTCATAAAGTTAACAGTTGAAACACCTGGAATTTCGATTGGATACTGGAAGCCTAAGAAGATACCTTCTTTAGCACGATCCTCTGGAGATAGATCTAAAAGATCTTTTTGTTCAAAAACAACTTCACCTTCAGTAACTTCGAACAATTCGCGTCCTGCTAATACTGAAGCTAATGTACTTTTACCTGCGCCGTTAGGTCCCATGATAGCATGAACTTCTCCTGGCTTTATTTCAAGATTAATCCCTTTTAGGATTTCTTTCCCGTTTATTGATGCGTGTAGATTCTTTATACTTAACATTGTTGTCTTTTTTCCGGTTATCAGTTATCAAATATCTGTTGTCGATTATCCGACAGAGCCTTCGAGGCTAATTGCCAATAGTTTTTGTGCTTCAACAGCAAATTCCATAGGCATTTTATTAATCACCTCTTTAGCGTAACCATTAACAATTAAGCCAATAGCATCTTCAGTTGAGATACCTCGCTGGTTACAATAAAAGATCTGATCTTCACCAATTTTAGAGGTGGTTGCCTCGTGCTCGACCTTAGCCGATTTATTATGTACTTCCAGATAAGGATAAGTATGTGCACCACACTTATCGCCCAATAGAAGCGAATCACATTGTGAGAAATTCCGAGCCCCTTCGCAGTTCTTCACCACTTTTACCAATCCTCGGTAAGAGTTGTTCGATTTCCCTGCAGAAATACCTTTCGAAATAATTGTTGATTTTGTATTATTACCGATGTGGATCATCTTCGTTCCTGTATCGGCTTGCTGATGATTGTTAGTTACAGCAACCGAATAAAACTCACTTGATGAACCATCACCCAATAATATTGTAGATGGGTATTTCCAGGTCACTGCCGATCCAGTCTCAACCTGAGCCCACATCAATTTAGCATTAACACCTTGGCAAATACCACGCTTGGTTACAAAATTATAAATACCTCCAACGCCATCTTTGTTTCCGGGATACCAGTTCTGAACCGTTGAATATTTCACTTCAGCATTGTCCTTTACGATGATCTCAACAATTGCAGCGTGCAACTGGTTCTCATCACGCATTGGTGCCGTACAACCTTCAAGGTAACTTACGTATGATTCGTCTTCGCAAACAATCAAAGTACGTTCAAACTGACCTGTATTTTCCGCATTAATACGGAAATAGGTCGATAGTTCCATTGGGCAACGAACGCCTTTAGGAATATAAACGAAAGAACCGTCAGAGAATACTGCAGAATTAAGAGCTGCAAAGTAATTATCGCGATAAGGAACAACTGTTCCCATATACTCTTGAATCAAATCTGGATGCTCTTGAACAGCGTCGCTGAAAGAACAGAAAATAATTCCCTTCTCAGCTAAAGCTTCTTTAAAAGTAGTTTTCACCGACGACGAATCCATCACAACATCAACCGCAACATTAGATAAAAGCTTTTGCTCATCCAATGGAATACCAAGTTTGTCGAAAGTCGCACGAATTTCAGGATCTACATCATCCATACTTTCCAGCTTCGCTTTTTGTACGGGAGCTGCATAGAAAATGATTTCCTGATAATCGATTGGTGGAATATCCAGGTGTGCCCATTCAGGCATTTTCATGGTCAACCAATGACGGTAAGCCTTAAGACGAAATTCCAACATGAACTCCGGCTCATTTTTCTTAGACGAAATCAGACGAACGACATCCTCATTCAAACCCTTTGCAATAGAGTCTGTCTCGATGTCACTCGAAAAACCATATTTGTAATCACTTTGCGTGACTTCGTTCAATATTTTATCTTGTTCTTCTTTAGCCATATCTTAAAAAAAGTATCAAGTAGTAAGTATCCTTATCCGAAAACGCTTCACTACTTTAATGAAACCCCTTATACTTCCTATAGAAGCATAACAAGCTGCCTTCGAAAATTCGTTTCACCGACTCTTTTAGCCCGACTGAAACCGTTTAAAATTTGCTGCAAATATAAAGAAAGTATTTATATATCTATCTGTAAGGTACACAATAAAACACCGCAATGTCTTTTTCTTGATGGAAGATTGAATACAGAGTACTAAAAGCATTAAAAAAACAGTCATTAAGACCTCAAATCTTATAATTTATTTGAAGAGTGCAATCCCTATAAGAGCAAAATAAACTTACTATTCTTTTTTTAGAATCTAAACTATTCAAATACCATTCTTTGAAGATCTTTCACAATCATTAAACTTTAGACACCTCTGAAAATATCAAAACAATAGAATGTTTATCTTAATAATAAAACTTACTTAACATTAATTAACAAACTGCTTAACGCCAAGCAGCACATACTGATTAATTAAAGCATTATATTTATTCAGATTTAAAGCAAATTAAACCTATTCCTGTCAGATCGTAAATAGAAAACTAACCGTTTTTAAATAAGCCAAAACCCCGTATGACTAGAACCATCCTCAGCACAGCTCTATTATTATTAATAAGTATTGCTTTTTTGCTCAAAGACATCTCAAGATAAGATGATTAGGAAAATACAATCATACAGAAGAGCAGTTCGCATGGGTTCTTTTTTTTGTTTATAATTTTTAAAAAAAGTGATCTACTTATCTTAAACATATAGTTATGTGAAATTATTTTCGAACATAACGCAGCGTTTTATCTACCTCATGTATTCTACATATAAACTAAGCGAATTGATAAATAAAAATATATTATGACTAAATCCATTCTCAGCACAGCCTTTTTTTTATTGATTTTACTAACAAGCACACAGGCTCAGGTGCAAATCAGTTCGAGAATTATAGATCAGAAAAGTAAAGCGGCTATCCCCTATGCCAATATATCCATAGCGAAAACGACGAAGGGAACAATGAGCAACAAGGATGGACAGTTCCAATTGTCTATTGAAAATCCGCAAACAGACACAAGAATACGAATCAGCAGTCTGGGTTATCAATCGCTATCGCTAAAACTGGACGAAATAGCCAAGGTAAAAGCAATAGAACTAAAAGCCATGGCCTACGATTTATCGGAGGTGAACGTAAATGCCAGCAGGTTGATGAGTGATCCGAAAAAGATACTGAAAGCTTGTATGAAAGCAGCACCCAGCTTTCGTCCCGACAAGCCCTACATAAACAAGGGCTTTTTGCGACAAAGTCACCTACTAAATAAGAAATATGTGAAACTAATAGAGGCAGCTCTATTCACTTATGCAACACCCGAAGAGCCGAAATTCAAGGTTCATATACTAGAAAAAAGAAACACTTACGATAACAGGGAAATTGATGCAGAAGCACTCGGTTTTTTCAAAAACTGGGAACACATGCGACATAGAAAGGCACAAAGGAAAGCGGAAAGCTATAAACCCAGCAAAGACGAATTACAAGAGCTGATTCGGGATACCGATGAAAAGAGGAATTCAATCAGTAAACCTAGACGACTAGAAACTGCTTACCAGCCGAAATTGGGTGATATGTGGTACAGCCTGCATGATCTATACAAAAGCGATTTTCACCAATTTAAGCTCGATACTATCCTCGACCTAAATGGAGAAGCCATCTACAAAATTAAAATTCTGCCTACAGCAAAAGAATTAAAAAAAGGCATTTTTATTAGACTGGGATATATACTCATCTCAGCAAAAGACTTCGCCTTATACGAACTTAAATTTGGGAAAATACAAAATCCCAATAAGACAGGATTAATGATAACTGGATTTGCAAATAGCTTCAAATCTAACTTTACATTAAAATACAAACGTCATAAGGGAAAATTATACCCTTCTTATTATAAAATATTCCATAGCGATTTCACAGGGGTAAGCTCTCTTGGTCTTGAAGATCGATTCAAGCAAAAAAAATATCCCAAAATTATTCGTGAACTCTTATTCACAGAAATCATCGAAGAGCCCAATCAGATTACTCAGATGCTTCCCAATAAATGGAATGACAAACTTTATGTCCCTTCGGAGTATCATCCTGAGTTTTGGGAAAACTACAGCATACTGCTCGAAACTAAAAATGAAGCCAAGCTACGTAAAGATTTAGAGAGCGATATCGACATGAAACAACAGTTTAGCAAATCGGCGGATAGTATCAGAATTAATCAGGTGAATAACTAGCCATTAAATAAGTCGAAACCCAATATACTATAATCGTAAACAGCTTTAGGCTAATAGCTATATGCTTAAAGCTATTTATTAACCCGAAACCCAATAATGAAAAAGACCATCCTCAGCACAGCTCTATTATTCTTAATAAGCATTACTTGCTTTGCGAACACAATAGTAAAAGGTAAACTAAGCGGCAGCGATAAAAATCCAATAGCCTATGCCAACATCATTATAAAGAATACAGCAATTGGAGTCATTAGTAATGGAGATGGCGATTTCAGTATCAACATCCCTGATCAGTACAAAGAACGTTCGTTAGTGTTTTCATCCATTGGTTATAAAACAAAGGAAATCGCTATTCTGGCTTTTGAGAAACAAGCAATTTATAATATCGAGCTTGAAACGGCTATTGTCAACTTAAACGAAGTGATGATAAAGGTAAAAGCGACCAATGCCAATGAGATTGTACAAAAGGCTTTTGATCATTACGAAGATAACTTCCCAACCTCTCCTTTTATAGGTAAAGCTTTTTTGAGACACACCGAAAAAACAAAGACAAAATACAAATGGTTGGTCGATGCTGCCATTGAAGTTTATGATCCTGGCTTTAATCAGCCTTCGAAAGAAATAAAACTAGATATCAAAGAGATTAAGCAGAGTATCGATAATAGAAGTCTTGATACCGTTCGCATCTATGGGTTTTACTTATGGGATTTCAAAAATGTCTCACACAAAAAAACAACCAAACGAGAAAAAAATATAGATAATGAAGATCCTAAAGAGATTGAAAAGGCAATCCATTTTCAAGATAATCGATTAAGTAATCCTCTTGGTTTATTCTCAAGTAGCTTAAATGTTTTACGATACTACAAGCAAAAAGATGCCATTTTTAACAAAAATATACTTAAAAAACACAACTTTAAAATAGACACGGTATTGGCTTACAATTCTGACGATATCTATAAAATTAAAATCACGCCAAAATCCCCATTGGTAAAGCTAAATAGACATTACGGGAAATATCGTTTCCCGATAGGCTGGATCTATATTAGGGCTAAGGACTTTGCCATTGTTGAATTGGAGTACACTCTTGTTCGCAGCAAAAGAGGTGAAATCTTCACTAGAATGTACGGATCAAAGATCGCATCCTCATTTCATATCAAATTTATTGAGATTGATGGCAAAATGTACCCCAAGCACATCACCTTAAACACTCCAAAAGCCAATAACATATTTAAAATAATGACCAATACGGCTCATGGTGCAAAAGCAAATCCTGAAGATTTTTATTACGAAACACAGGAAGTCATCTTTAACGAAATAGTGACCGATAATGCCATTCTAACTAAAAGCTTAGAGAGACCTTGGAATTCTAATCTGTTTACGCCTCGTGCTTATGATGTGGAATTCTGGAACAATTATTCGAGTATGGTCGAGACTGAGGCTCAAAAAATATTCCGTGAAGCCTTAGAGAAAGAACTCTCGAGTAAAAATCAGGATAAAACGATCAGTAAGAACTAAGCAAATCTCTCAATATGAAAAAATATAGCCTACAATTACTCATATGCCTTTTGCTCATACCCTTCTCTGGATACAGCCAGGGCAAACTAAAAGCCAGAATCTCCAGTTCGAATAATGAAGCCGTCCCTTATGCAAGCGTTGTAGTAAAAGGGACTAGCCTAGGTACCATATCAAATGCCAATGGTGATTTTGAATTGGCTTTGCCTGATGATAAGGCTAAACAACAAATAGCCATATCGTGTATTGGTTACAAAACTCAGGAATTTTCTATCGATTCACTTCGGAAAGTTCAAAAGGTCGGAAAAGTGCTTCGTCTCTTATTGCCTAAGCAAGCCTATCAATTACAAGAAATTCTTGTGGGCAAACAGGAAATTCTGAAAGATGCCAAGCAGATATTTGTCAATGCTATACACGAGTTGCCTAATTTATTAGACGATCAGCCTCATATCGGGAAATATTATTTTAGGCAGACACATCGCGACGATTCTATTATGAATCGACTTATTGAAGCAGCTGTTAGCATTTATGATCCGGGCATTGGTCATGAGATAAAAGCTTGCAAAATGAACATCGACGAATTGCAGTCAAGTTTAGACAATAGAGATATTGATTATAAAACACTATTGGGAGTCTATCGTCTAATTCTAAGACGAAAAAATATTGACAAAGATACCATATTAACGAATGACAACTCTCACACAGACCCCGTAGTACAAAAACACCTTATCAATGCTTTTGATAACAATAAGGCTTCTTTTTCGAAGTTTTTCACCTGCACGAATTTAATTCGTAGTGCTCAGGGAAAAAAAAGAAGGAAAGGCTCTAAAAAAGTCAACCCATGGTTTGTTAACGGAGGTCCGCTTATCAGCAAAACCTTTATGAAAAAACACAGGTTTAAATTGGATACCATCATTCAATACAATGGTGAGCCCATCTATAAAATAAAGATTCTGCCCAATAAAAACTATCCTGGTTTAGAGGGGCAAAAAGATGCATTTATTCCAATAGGCCTCGCCTATATCAGGATCAAAGATTATGCTCTTTTAAACTTGGATTATGGCTACATAAACAATCATAAATACAAAGGATCCAAATACCGAGGTGAACGTCATGGTGGTTTCAAAGGGAAATTCCATTATCACTACAGATTCAAAATCAGATTTAAAGAATACAATAGTAAATTTCACCTCAGCTACCTTTATTCCAGAAGAGGAGATTACAACAGTAATCTTTCAGGACACCGCCAGTTAATTCAGGAAATGGTCAATACCGAAATCATTAACGAGCAAGATTCCGTAAGCAAACAATTAAACACGCTTAATTGGAAAGGAGATCATTACGAAAAACTCCCATACAATAAAGAGTTTTGGGACAATTATTCCATTATGCTACCCACTCTCGAACAAGAAAACCTAAAGAAAAATTTAGAACAAGAAATCCTGAAAAAATAAACCCATGAACAGATTTATTCAACCCATTTTAAAGATTAAAACTCTTTATATATTACTATCATTACTCGTATTTTGCATTCTTGTTGATTTCTCTGACATGGAATATATAAATACTGTCGAAATCAATAGAACTTATGATCATGCAAAACAAGTAGAACAAGAAGCAGTGGTCTATAATGATCACGATGATTTGATGGCCGATTTTAAAGATGATCTGGCAGAAATCGATCTCGAACCGGTTGAGGATACAAAAACAGGTTCAGCCTATTGGGATGATATTTATTTTAACATCACTTATGTGTCAATTCCTCTTGCAGCTAGCTGTCTTACACTCTGTTTTCTGATCTTTATCGGTTTTCATTTCACTGATCAGTATTCCAAAATCCCCTTTGGAGATTTGTTTAAATCTACCCTCCTTGCTTATATCATTTTCCCCCTAATGGATCTATTGAGATGCATCTGGTTTGGGCTGATTCAAACCGATTATCAGGTAGCAGATTTACAGAATGTGAATCGCTTTCTCAATCCATCCATTCAAAGTTTTATGGAGTCGCCTGAAAAAGACCAGTGGTACAATTATTTATTTACTGATATGAAGCTTCAGTCACTTATTTTTGTGCTTCTGATTCCACTCTTTCTAATGGGTATTAGTGGATACAAATACACTGATCTTTTAAAAAAGATGTTGATACCCTTCGTCGGATTTTTTATTGTATTCCATATCGTTTCTCCATATAAAGTCTATTTAATGTTCATATTCGACTAAATAGATCATATTAAACACAAAACTATGAACAGAAAAATAGCCATACTAAGCATAGCAGTCATATTAGTAATTCTAATTGGAGTTGCTATTAAATCTAAGCAAATAAAAAAAGAGAATGAATTAGCTGAAGAAACAAAGGTAGAACTTACTCAAATGCCTGAATTTAGTTTCCAGGACACTTTAGGTAATCCGTTTACCAAAGCCGATTTACAAACAGGGAAACCAACACTAGTGATTCACTTTGGAAATTTTTGCCACTATTGTCATAAGGAAGCCAAAATCATTTCTCATTATTTTGAGGAGTACAAAGACTTCGAATTGGTATTTGTAACAAAAGACAAAGCTCCAAATATTAATGCCTTTATGGAGAAGAATAAACTGACTGAAAAATCTAATATTACTGTACTCAGATATGAAAACAATGAATTTGAAGAAGCCTTCGGATCAAGATCTTTACCCTGTCTCTTTATTTTCGACAAACAATTTAAGCTCGTTCAACATTTTGATGGAGCTGTTACGGCTCGAACCTTGATTAAATATACACGGGTTGCAAAAATATAGATAAATGAAATGGGGAAGTACTGGTTAAAACTGGACTTACCCATTCTTAAATTTATCATTTGCAAACAAACTTTAAACCAAAACTAGATGAAACATATACTAACAATAGGCATAAGCCTTCTTGTGAGTCTATCGGCATACAGTCAAGCTATCGTAAAAGGCAGTGTACGCAATCAGGATAATGAGCCTATTCCCTATTGTAGTGTTTATATCAAGAACAAGCCACAGGCAGGAAGTATTACGAACGCAGATGGTCGATATTATCTCAAGACTGATATTAAGCCCGACTCAATCATTTTTTCGCACATACAATACGAAACTAAAATAGGAGGAATTGAGATTTCTAAAACGAATACAATCCTCAAACAGAAAGTGAACCAGATATCCGAGGTGTGTATCAAAGCTCTTTCTGCAAAAGGTATCATGATGGCATTTTACAAGCGGTTCAAAGAAAATCATTTTATAGAGCCAGCGAGGTATAAGGCTTTTACCCGAATTGTTTCTACCATGAAAGACGAATTGTATCTGATGGAAGAATATTATTTAGATCTCTATCAGAAGAAATCGCACAACACATCATTCAATATTATAAAGTGCCGAGCAAAGCCATTTTCAAAGTACGGTCGCAAAATATTCAAGGATTATCGTCTGATTCCACTT
Source organism: Ancylomarina sp. YFZ004 (assembly GCF_054254355.1). NCBI lineage: Bacteria > Pseudomonadati > Bacteroidota > Bacteroidia > Marinilabiliales > Marinifilaceae > Ancylomarina > Ancylomarina sp. YFZ004. Next base: position 236,093 of record NZ_JBTCHQ010000009.1, on the reverse strand, counting down.
TCTAAAATGAGATCTGACAATATCTTTAAATACCGTGAAGACATACTTGTAAAAGGTAAATTGAAGAATTACAATTTAAAACTCAAAGGATACACCAACATCAATCAGCGAGAAGCCTATATCATAGAATTTGCCCACAAAGAAAACACACGCGACAAAGGCAGACTTATCATCGACAGGGAAAGTTTCGGTCTCGCTTCTGCTAAATTCGATAATAAAGAAATCACTTTCTTCGTAAAAAACAAGCAATGGTATATAAACAGCGTGATTACCGAATCTACATGGATGACAGGTGAATATAAAAAAAGAATAAGCATTTACGAGTTACAAGATAAAGCCATAAAACTGGAAGAAAAAAATCTCATTATGGTCGAAAAAATAAAAAGTTTTATTGGTGATTATGACGATGCGTTTTGGCAAGGTTTCACTCACATCCCCTTGGATTCAGTTTATTTAAAACAAATGGAAAATTGATCACCCCTGAATTTTAAAAGAAACTAAGAAGTACTATGCTAATTTTGAGAAAAATAGTCTAATGGGATCTCTTTCCCACCTCAAAAGTGATCTTCCTCATTCCTATTTTTTTCTCTACCTTTGCAGCAAATTCTAAATTTAGAAATCAGCTTATTATACCGATTATTAAATGAATATAGAGTCCAGTTCGTTACACTCCTAAACTCTCTTCATTTATATATCGGCATTTTATCAAAAACTAGTTTCATCATATAAATGATATCATGCAGGAAAACAATAATCAAGGAACCGATATATCAACATTGGGCGAGTTTGGTCTAATCAAGCACCTAAGCAAAAATGTAAAACTAACGCAAGAAAGTACTCATAAAGGTATTGGTGATGATGCAGCCGTTTTAAACCAATCTGGTAAGAAAACAGTTGTTACAACTGATCTTTTGGTTGAAGGCATCCATTTCGACTTGATGTACACACCACTTCGTCATTTGGGTTATAAAGCTATTGTTGTAAATGTTTCTGACGTTTATGCCATGAATGCTGAGCCTAAGCAAGTGACTGTTTCTTTGGCTATTTCGAAACGTTTCACTGTGGAGGCTATTGACGAACTTTACGAAGGTATCAATATGGCTTGTGAGAAGTATAATGTTGATTTAGTTGGTGGCGACACTTCTTCATCCCTTACAGGACTTTGCATTTCGGTAACTGCTATTGGTGAAGCTGACGAAGATCAATTGGCTTACCGTAGTGGTGCAAAAGTAAACGATTTAATCTGCGTAACAGGTGACCTTGGAGCTGCCTATGCAGGTCTTCAACTTTTAGACAGAGAGAAGCGTATTTTCGAAAATAACCCAGATATTCAACCAGACCTAACAGGGCACGATTACATCTTGGAACGTCAGTTGAAGCCAGAAGCTAGAAAAGATATTTTCGAGAGCTTACAGGATGCTAAAATCGTTCCTACATCGATGATTGATATCTCGGATGGTTTATCATCGGAGCTCTTCCATATTTGTGAAGATTCGAACGTAGGTTGTCAAATTTACGAAGAGAAAATTCCTATCGATTTCGAAACACACAAGATGGCTGAAGAGTTGAATATGAACTATTCGATTTTCGCTCTTAATGGTGGTGAAGACTACGAACTACTTTTCACTGTACCTCTTGACAAACATGAAGAGATTGAAAAAATGGCTGATGTTAAAATCATTGGTCATATCTGCGAAGCAAGCAAAGGTAAATACATGGTTGCTCGTGACAATACTGAGATTGCATTACAGGCTCAGGGATGGACTAACTTTACGGAGTAAATCTGTTAATGAGTTGATGAGATAATGTGGGGATGAGTTGATGTGTTAATTTGCTAATGAAAAAAATGAATAACATATCCCAATAAAATATATCAACCAATTAAAGCAGGCAGTTTCGAAAGGAGCTGCCTGTTTTGTTATAATAAATTCTAAACCTGACAGGTTTACTTACATCTCGCACATTAAACCTGTCAGGTTATAAATAGACAAAAAAAGCGCTTGTTTCGAGATTGAAACAAGCGCTTTATATATGATATTATCAAGATCTTACTCTGGGAAATACCCACGCATAATACCTCGTTTAGAATTCTTTACAAAAAGAATAATTTCATCACGCTCTGGCGAAGCAGGCATTTCAGCTTCGATAGCTTCAATTGCTGCATGATTATTCATTCCTTTTTGGTATAAGTAACGGTACACATCCTGAATCTCACGAATTTTTTCGTTAGAATACTCACGACGACGTAAACCTATTGAGTTAACTCCAACATATGAAACTGGCTCACGAGCCGCTTTCACAAATGGAGGAATATCTTTACGAACCAATGATCCACCTGAGACCATTACATGAGATCCGATATGTACAAATTGATGTACAGCAACAAGACCACTAAGAATGGCATAATCGTCGATCACAACTTCACCAGCAATCTGAGAAGCATTACCAATGATAATATTGTTACCAAGTACACTATCGTGAGCAATATGAGAATAAGCCATCAACAAACAGTTATCACCAATAATGGTTTTACCTTTTGCAGATGTTCCTCTGTTAATGGTTACACATTCACGAATGGTTGTATTGTTTCCAATCTCAACAGTCGTTTTTTCACCACGAAATTTCAAATCTTGAGGTACAGCACCTATTACAGCACCAGGAAATACATTACAGTTTTTCCCAATTCTAGTTCCTTCAAGAATGGTTGCATTTGAACCAATACGTGTTCCTTCTAGAATCACAACATCCTTATCGATGGTTACGAAAGGCTCGATAACCACATTGTCGGCAATTTTTGCCTCGGGATGTACATAAGCTAAGGGTTGCTTCATTTTATATTTTTTATTTACACTTCGGAAGAATAAGAACAGGAGCCTTAGTCTTCTTTCCGATAGTTGAAAATTTCTATTCTAGTCAGTAATCAAGAAAAATAACAAAGGTTATTTCTTCTTAGCGATCTGAGCCATAAATTCACCTTCAGCTACAATGGTATCACCCACGTAAGCTATACCTCTCATATTAGCAATGCCACGACGGATAGGCGACAAGAATTCTAATTTGAAAATTAAGGTATCACCAGGAACAACTTTTTTTCTAAACTTGATGTTGTTTTGAGTCAAAAAGTAAGTTCCATATTCATCCGGATTATCAACCTGACTTAAAACCAAAATACCACCACATTGTGCCATAGCTTCAACCATTAAGACACCAGGCATTACAGGTTCTCCCGGGAAGTGACCAACAAAAAATGGTTCGTTCATTGAAACATTCTTAACTCCTACGATACTATCACTTTGAATATCGATGATTTTGTCAACCATCAAAAATGGAGGACGATGTGGTAATAATTTCATTACCCCATTAATGTCTAAAACAGGCTCTTTATTAGGATCGTAAGCCGGTACTGAATCTTTTCCCATCTCTTTTTTAATTCTATTGATTAATACTTTAGCCATTTCGGTATTAGGACCATGACCCGGGCAGGTTGCAATCACTCTACCCTTTATAAACTTACCACAAAGTGCTAAATCACCAATTACATCAAGTAACTTGTGACGAGCACATTCGTTATCGAAATACAAATCTATATTACTTAGAACGCCTTCTTTTACTTCAACACTTTCGTGATCGAACAAATTCGCTATACGATCTAGCTCGGCTTGCTCCATTGGCTGATCCATAATGACAATTGCATTATCCAAATCGCCACCTTTTACAAGGTTGTTATTCAAAAGAAACTCTAACTCACGAACAAAAACAAAAGTACGACACATCGAAATTTCATCTTTGTATTCGCTCAAGCTATTCATACTTGCAAATTGATTTCTAAGGACCTTTGAGTCAAAAGAAATCATTGCATTTACGCTAAACTCATCATCAGGAAGGATTATTATTTCTGATCCACGAGCTTCATCCTTATAAGTAATCTTCTCTTTTACAAGGTAGTATTCACGAATCGCATCTTGTTCCACGATTCCAACTTCTTCAATTCCTTCTACGTAAAACCTGGCACTTCCATCCAAGATAGGAGGCTCTGGAGAATTCATCTCAATCATGCAGTTGTCAACACCTAAACCATACAGAGCCGATAAGGCATGCTCAACTGTTTGAACCTTAACCTCACCCTTTTCTAAGACAGTTCCTCTAGAAGTATCACCAACATACTCGGCACTTGCTTTTAGCGTTGGTTGTCCTTCAAGGTCAACTCTTCTAAATTGGTAACCATGATTCTCTGGTGCAGGCAGAAATTTAATTGAAACCTCTACTCCTGTATGTAAACCTTTTCCCGAAAGAGAAAATTCTTTTGCTAAAGTTCTTTGTTTATCAGCCATTCTACTTATTCAATACGCTTGTTCTTAGCTAAGATTTAAATCGCATTTATAATTCTACAATTCAACGCTACTTAGATAATTTATTTTTTCAATTCTTTCAACTCTTTCTCCAATGTCATGATTTGCTCACGCATTTTCGGAAGATTCTTGAATAATACATATGATTTTTGGTAAGGTCCAAAATCAAAAGCTGGTGATCCTTGAACAACGGTACCAACTTTTTTAATATTTTTTCCAAGACCAGATTGCGCTGCTATTTTTACTTCATCTGTAATGGTAAGATGTCCGGCAAAACCAACTTGTCCGCCAATCATACAATTCTTACCGATTTTAGTACTTCCTGCAATTCCTGTTTGAGAAGCAATTACCGTATTCTCATCAATTTCAACGTTGTGAGCGACCTGAATTAGATTATCTAATTTCACCCCTTTACGAATGATGGTTGAGCCCATAGTTGCTCTATCCACACACGTATTAGCCCCAATCTCAACATGATCTTCAATAATCACATTACCTACCTGAGGCACTTTTTTATAATCGTTAGCTGATGAAGGAGCAAATCCGAAACCATCGCCGCCAATTACGACACCTGAGTGAAAAATACATTCCGCTCCAATTTCGCAATTCTGGTATACTTTAACACCTGAATTTAAAATCGTGTTATCACCAATAGTTACATTGTCGCCAATATAAACATGAGGATAAAGCTTTACATTCTTACCTAGCTTCACATTGCTACCAACATAAGCAAAAGCTCCAATATAAACTTGTTCTCCTACCTGTGCCGTTTTACTAACAAAAGAAGGTTGTTCAATACCAACATGCTGAGGCTTGCTCTGCTCATACATCTCTAACAATTGTGCTAAAGCCTGATAAGCATCTTCAACGCGAATTAAAGTTGCATCAATTTTTTGATCAGCGACAAAATCTTTATTGACTAAAACAATAGACGATTTAGTTTCATAAATATAATGCACGTATTTAGGATTTGCTAAAAACGAAAGAGTTCCTGGCTCACCTTCTTCAATTCTGGATACATTGTTTACTGAAACTGTTCCGTCGCCATCGACCTCACCATTCAGAAACTCTGCAATATCATTTGCTGTAAAATTCATCTCTATATTTTCTAAATGCCTTATGAATAGGTAAACACAGAATGTTTATCATGAAAAACCACTGAAGTTTAGATCTTTCTTAATTATGATTTTAAGATCTAATTATCGACTTAATGAGAAAACATAAGCCTGAATCATAGACAGTTCTAGAACTCGGTTTTATTAGGCAAAATTTACGCAAATCTAATAAATATTTTAAGGCTATAAAAATTTAGCTCATAAAGCCTGTACAATCATCTTAATATATACAATGATTTAGCATTACCATTTTAATAAAAAAAGATTTAAATTGATATATAACGAATGAGGCACAAGACTACTTAGCTAAATACAAGCTCCTTAAACAAACTTAAAACTTTGGGTAGCAGAGATAGTATTTTTTGACTGTTTTAGAAAGGACTGAAATATTTAACATATCAGATGCTTCTCCAATATCCTGTTGGCTACCATCCTTAAAAAGGATATTTATCCTATCATCATCTCTGCTGTAAGCATTATTCGTAATGGATCCTTTAATAACCAGATAATCCAACGCATGATTTGAACAGCCTAATTGATCTTTTACTTTCTTACGTACACCAGCCACATAATCCTTTGGGAAAGGCTTTTTCTCAATTTCAATTTTAAAAAGCACCCTATCCTTCATCGCTTTACATAGGTAAGATAAAACTTTGTCGGAATGATCGGCCCAGACCTTTATCGATACCATAATATCGTTATCATCCAGGTCTGCAAAAATTTCGAGTGCATCTTTATTTCCGACTACTTTTTCTTTGCTTTTAAATTGTCTTAAGCCGACTTTATTGTACAAAAAATAACGTAAAGATGGCGTTCCAAACAAATCTTCGCCTTTCCCAGCCAAGTATTTTGCTCTTTTGAGTATTCTAACTAACATTTCCTCTGCTGCCAGACTCGTTTTATGCAAATACACTTGCCAATACATGAATCTTCGGGCAATGAGAAATTTTTCGATGGAATAAATTCCTTTTGCTTCAACAGCTAAATTCCCATCTACCACATCGAGCATTTTTATAATTCTAGTCGATCCAATCGACCCCTCACTTACACCCGTAAAAAAACTATCACGTCGCAAATAATCTAAGCGATCCATATCAAGTTGACTGGAAACTAATTGATGTAAGAAGGGCTTATGGTATTCATTTTTAAAAATCTGAATAGCTAAATCCAATCGTCCATCAAACTCTGAATTCAAACGATCCATAAACAACTCCGACAATTTTTCATGCGTTATACCGTCAACAATACTATACTCAAGAGCATGAGAAAAAGGTCCGTGACCAATGTCATGTAAAAGAATAGCTGTTTTAACAGCCTCCGATTCCTCATAACTAATCTCTACCCCTTTAGACTGAAGGGATTCTAATGCCATTTGAGTCAGATAAGTTGCACCCAAAACGTGTTGAAATCTGTTATGATTAGCGCCAGGAAAAACCAAAAAAGTCATTCCAAGTTGTTTAATATGACGCAAACGTTGAAAAAAGGGATGCTCAACTAATTCGTGGGGAAGCCCTGATGGAATATGGATAAAACCATGAATTGGATCACTCAGTACTTTATGCTTCATATTTTAAAATTTAGACTGTCAGCATTTAATTCACCTTTATGCAATTCGCTCCCTACAAACCTCTCACATCCTAATCGTCTTTAGGATATATTGAGCTATTCAAACAAATTTAGAATCACATATTAACAAATGTAACAAAAAGAGATACAAGCTTTCGCATTTAACATCAAATCACTAAATTCAAAAGAAAGAAAAACCCATTAACAATTAGAAAACAATAATTTAGACACGAGTGATTTGCATATTAAAACAAATATATCTAATTTCGCAGCGAAAAGTAACAATTTACATGTGCTTTAGGGGACAACAAAGTCCCCTATTTTATTGAAAGCAACTCCTTTATGATTGACAAAAAAACAATACAGGGAATTATTGAAAAAGAGATCGAAAATAGCGATCTTTATTTAGTCGAAACTAAGGTCTCTTCTAACAATACTATTTCTGTGATGATTGATAGCCTTGTTGGCGTCCCAATCATTACATGTATCGAATTAAGCCGTGCAATTGAAGGTCAGTTAGACAGAGAGGTTGAAGATTTTGAACTATCAGTATCTACAGCAGGAATTGGACAAACTTTTCAAGTGATACAACAATATCATAAAAATGTAGGAAAAGAAGTTGAGATCCTTACGGTGGATGGCAACAAATTCAACGGCAAATTATTAGTCGTTGGAGAAACCGAAATTGAAGTAGAGGTTGAGGAATTAGTTAAGGTTGAAGGGAAGAAAAAGAAGCAACTAATGACCAAAACACTTACGTTCAACTTCGAACATATAAAATCAACAAAAGATATAATTACTTTTTAACAAGTGAATCGCTGAGTCATATGAATCTTATTGAAACTTTTTCAGAATTTAAAGAGTTAAAAAACATCGATCGTGCTACCATGATGAGTGTTTTGGAAGATGTATTCCGAAACCTTCTATTGAAAAATTACGGTACCGATGAAAACTTTGATATCATCATTAACCCAGACAAGGGTGATTTGGAGATTTGGAGAAATCGTGAAGTTGTTAAGGATGGAGATATTGAAGATGAAAATCTACAAATTTCACTATCTGAAGCTAAGAAAATTGATGAAGAGTATGAATTAGGTGAAGAAGTAACAGACGAAGTTAAGTTCTTAGATTTTGGGCGACGTTCAATTTTAACACTTCGTCAGAATTTATCAGCTCGTATTATGGAGCTTGAGAAAGATAATATCTTCAATATCTATAAGGATAGAATTGGTGAGATTATTACTGGTGAAGTTTATCAGATTTGGAAAAAAGAGATTCTTGTTATCGATGATGATGGTAATGAGTTAATCATGCCTAAAGAGGAACAAATCCCTTCAGATTACTTCCGTAAAGGTGAATCTTTAAGAGCTGTTGTTGTTCGTGTTGAAGTGAAAAACAATAGTCCTCTTATTATTATATCAAGAACATCTACAGTATTCCTTGAGCGTTTATTTGAGCTTGAGGTTCCTGAGATTTTCGACGGATTAATTACAATCAAAAATATTGTTCGTGTTCCTGGTGAAAGAGCTAAGGTTGCAGTAGAATCATATGATGAGCGTATTGATCCTGTTGGAGCTTGCGTTGGTATGAAGGGATCGAGAATCCACGGTATCGTTCGTGAGTTGAAAAACGAAAATATTGATGTTATTAATTATACAACAAATACTTCATTGTTTATTTCACGTTCACTTAACCCAGCTAAAGTTAACTCGGTTAAATTTAACGATGAAACAAACAGAGCTGAAGTATACTTAAACCCAGAAGAAGTCTCATTGGCTATTGGTAAGGGTGGTTTAAATATTAAACTTGCTGGTCAACTTACAGGTTACGAAATCGACGTTTATCGTGAGAAAGTAGAAAATGAAGTTGAAGGCGTCGAAGATGTAAACTTATCCGAATTTAGTGATGAGATTGAAGCGTGGGTCATCGAAGAGTTTAAGAAAATTGGTTGCGACACTGCCCGTTCTGTGTTGGAACTTACAGCAGAGGAACTAGAAAAGAGAACAGATCTTGAGATCGAGACTATTGAAGAAGTCTTAAATATTTTGAAATCAGAGTTTGAATAAACATTTTCTATCCTCGATATTTTTAGTTTAAGATACAGACATTTTAACAGTTAACTTCAGAATATGACAAAAGTCAATAAAAATATAAGACTTAGTAAACTAGCACGAGAATTCAATGTAGGTATTACTACCATTGTGGAATTCTTAAATAAAAAAGGAATTGAAATGGATTCAAATCCTAATAATAAAGTGTCCGGAGAGGCTTATGATATTCTTGCAAAAGAGTACAGTTCAGATATTAATCTGAAGAAGGAATCCGAGAAAGTAAATCTGAAGAGCACACGAGAGAAGAAAGAGCCTGTATATTTAGAAGGTTCAGAACCTGTGGTGCAAGAAAAAACTGAAGAAATAGCTAAAGTAGAAGAGCCAAAAAGCGCTGTTAAAGTGGTTGGTAAAATCGATTTAGAAGCTGTGTCAAAACCAAGAAAGAAAGAAGAAGCAAAGGTAAAGGAATCGAAAGTTGAGAAGGAGCCTGTGAAGAAAGATGAAACTCCTGTATCTGAAGAAAAAATTGCTAAACCTAAGGCTGAATCTAAAGAGAAAACTAAACAACCTTCGGAAGCTAGTCCCGAAGAACAATCTGTTAAAATGGAATCGCCTAAAAAAGAGGAAGCAAAATCAGAAGCAAAATCTTCTGACAAAAAAGATGAATTTAAAGTCATCGGGAAAATTGATTTGAATGCAATGAATCAAAGAACCCGCCCTGCTAAGAAAACTAAAGCAGAAAAGGATGTAGAAAGAAAAGAGAAACAAAAAACTGTTACTCCTCCAACTGCAAAGCCTGTTGTTGAAACTAAAGCAAAACCTGCTGTTGAAACTAAAGCAAAGCCTGCTGTTGAAACTAAAGCAACACCTGCTGCTGCTTCTGCGACTACACCTGTTGCTAAGCCTGAGAAAAAAGAAGAAGAGATTTTCAAATCGTCAACTCAAAGATTAACTGGTCCTACAGTTATTGGTAAGATTGAACTACCAGTTGAAAAGAAGACTTCTCAGGTAGATAAAGACAAAGCCAAAAACCAGCGCAAGAAACGTAAGCGTATTAAGAAGGATGGCGAAAAAGTAAATGTTGCTGCACAAAAAGGAGTACCTCGTCCTAGAGGTACAGGTGCTGGAGCTGCGCGAGCAGCTGCTACAGGTAGTACTTCTGGAAGACCAGTAAGAGATTCGAAATTTAATAAGCTGAAGAAAAAGGCCCCTGTCAAAAGAGAGGTTACTGAAGAAGATGTTCAGAAGCAAATTAAAGATACTCTAGCTAGATTGACATCTAAGGGTGGAAAAACAAAAAAATCTAAACACCGTCGTGACAAACGCGATATGGTAAGTGTTAGACAGCAAGAAATCGATGAAAAGAAAGAAGCTGAAAAGAACACAATTAAGCTTACAGAATTCGTTACAGTAAGTGAACTTGCTTCGATGATGGAGGTTACAGCAACTCAAATTATTGGTACATGTATGGGACTTGGTCTTTTTGTATCAATCAATCAACGATTGGATGCTGAAACAATTTCTGTTGTTGCTGATGAGTTTGGTTTTGAAGCTGAATTCGTAAGTGTTGAAATTCAAGAATCAATTGAAGAAGAAGTTGATAAGGAAGAAGATTTAATTTCCAGAGCTCCTATTGTTACCGTAATGGGTCATGTTGACCACGGTAAGACTTCATTACTTGACTACGTACGTCATGCGAACGTAATTCAAGGTGAAGCAGGGGGTATTACTCAGCATATTGGTGCTTACAACGTAAAACTTGACGATGGAAGACGTGTTTCTTTCCTTGATACTCCAGGTCACGAAGCCTTTACAGCGATGCGTGCACGTGGTGCACAAGTAACCGATATTGCTATTATTATTGTAGCTGCTGATGATAACGTGATGCCACAAACAATTGAGGCAATCAATCACGCTAGTGCTGCTGGTGTACCTATCGTATTTGCGATTAATAAAATCGACAAAGATGGTGCAGATCCAGAAAGAATTAAAAGTGAACTTGCTACTATGAACTACCTGGTTGAAGACTGGGGTGGTAAATATCAGTGTCAAGAGATATCAGCTAAAAACGGTGTTAACATCGAAGAGTTACTTGAAAAAGTATTACTTGAAGCTGAGATGCTTGAATTGAAAGCAAATCCAAAGAAACGTGCTATTGGTTCAGTAATTGAATCATCACTAGATAAAGGTAGAGGTTACGTTACAACTTTATTGGTTCAAGCTGGAACTCTAAAAGTTGGTGATATTCTACTAGCGGGTAGTTATACTGGTCACGTTAAGGCTATGTTTAACGAGCGTGGACAGAAAATTGACTCAGTTGGTCCTTCGGAACCAGCGTTAGTTCTTGGTTTGAATGGTGCACCACAAGCGGGTGACAACTTCAACGTAATGGAAAGTGAAAAAGATGCGCGTGGAATTGCTAATAAGCGTGAGCAGTTACAAAGAGAGCAGGGTCTGAGAACTCAGAAACATATTACTCTTGCTGAAATTGGTCGTCGTATTGCAATTGGAAACTTCCAGGAGCTTAACGTGATTGTGAAGGGTGATGTTGATGGTTCTATCGAGGCACTTTCTGATTCATTAATCAAGCTTTCTACTGAAGAAATTCAGGTGAACGTGATTCATAAGGCTGTTGGACAGATTTCTGAGTCTGATGTAATGCTTGCTACTGCATCGAATGCGATTATTATTGGTTTCCAAGTTAGACCATCAATTGGAGCTAGAAAGATTGCAGAGAAAGAGGAAATCGATATCAGATTGTACTCAATTATCTACGATGCTATCGAAGAGTTGAAATCAGCAATGGAAGGTATGCTTTCTCCTGAAATTAAGGAAGAAATTGTGGCTACTGTTGAAGTTACTGAAACTTTCGAAATTACTAAAGTTGGTACTATTGCAGGTTGTATTGTTCGTGATGGTAAGATCAAGCGTAACTCTAGAATCCGCTTAATCCGTGAGGGTATTGTAATTTACTCTGGATTACTTGGTTCATTGAAACGTTTCAAAGACGATGCTAAGGAAGTTGCTAAAGGTTACGAGTGTGGTTTGAATATCGATAAATTCAACGACATTAAGATTGGTGACATGGTAGAAGCTTTTGAAGAAGTAGAAGTTGCTAAGAAGCTAAAATAATAGCTCAAAACATATTTTTAAAAAGCAGTCCTTATGGACTGCTTTTTTTTGTGCCAAATTCTGAAATATAAATTCAATAATTGCATCTGTTTGTATAACAGTTTTTCAACGCCCCTACCCAATTAACTTCAATCGAAAATAGACTACGCTCTATTACTATACATTCCCCAGCAATAATCAAGACATTGCTCATTCTCTTTCAAGGGCAACAACTACGTACTTTACATTAGAATATACTTATGTGAAATTATTTTTTAAACTTGATGCAGCGTTTTGTCAACTTTATGTATTCTATAAGTAAATTAGAGAAGTCTCCATATCTATAGCAATAGAGGAAATAGGAATGGTGAATTTTAATAATTGATAATTCGATAACTCAATAGTTAAATGCTAAGACTCTTCAAAAAAAATAAGAAAGCTGTTTTTAATAGACTCTATGAATCCTATTCAGAAAGACTCTTTCTTTTAGTTCTACGATATGTCGTTTCTCAATTTGATGCAGAAGAAGTTTTACAAAGGGGATTTATTAAAGCTTATGAAGGATTAGATCATTTCAAATATGAAAATGAAAAAGCAACTCTTGGTTGGCTGAATCGAATCATGGTAAATGAAAGTTTATTATTCTTGAGAGAACAAAAACGAATGACTTTATCAGATGATCATGATATTAATAACAGATCGATATTGCTAGTACCCGAAATAGAAATTAAGCTAGAACTAGAATCATGCTTGAGATTAGTTAGGAATCTACCAGACGGGTATCGAACTGTTTTTAATCTATACGTTATAGAAGGCTATTCACATAAAGAAATAGCTAAGAATTTAAATATAAGTGAAAGTGCATCGCGTTCACAACTTTCAAGAGCAAGACATACCTTAAAACAACAATTAAAATCATTTGATTATGAAGGCGAACTTATTGGATGAAATAATTAGAAAACACTTAAAGGGTCAAACAAATACCCCTGACAATATTATATTTCGAAAAGATCGTATCTACCAATCTTTAGAAACAAAAATAGCTGAAAGGTCAAATCGAAAATGGCACTTGGCTGTAGCCATTCTGATTCTGGTAATATCCTCTTCGGGATATTGGAACTATGAACAGCAAAGAACAATCCGTTACCAAAGCAATGAGCTTAATCGGCAACAAAATATGATTGTTTCAATTACAAATGAATCAGAACAACAAATAGCTTCAAAAAACATATTGACCGACTCCTTAAAAGATATGAGGAAGCAAATAAACAATGAACCAAAAATTGTGCGCTTGGTCGCTATGCCAACAATTATTATTAATCAACCCATCGTCTTTAAAAATAAGATTGAAACAGAACACATCACAATACGATATATCACAATAAATACAAAACCCGAACTGCAGGAAAGAAAGTTACCGGAACTCGATCTTCCTGTTGTTTATGAAAGTGAAACATTGGCCAATAATAACATCAGTGAAAAAAATTCAGCAGCACTTTCTAAAAAAATTAGAAAGCTTTTAAACAATTAAAAATTATCAACATGAAAATATTCATCAAAATTTGCCTCCTTTTAAGCATAGCATGGCAAGCAAATGGACAAGGTAAAGGTTTCAACTCTCCTGATAACTATATGGGACATCGCCCACAATACAAGGATACACTTTCTATAGATTTAACAAAAGGTCAGAAAGTTGAATTTATATATCAGTGGTACGATTTATTTAGAGAAGACGAACAAAAATTTGAGAAGTATTTCTGGAATCCATTTGATTCAAACTTCAAACTACTCAAGGAAAAAATAAAAGACCTTTCTTTTGAAGATGACACAAAGTATAAAATTACTCTGAAGTCTAGATTTGATCGGTATAATTTTTTCAGCATATTGTCGCATTTTCACGTGAGTGATTCTATTAAGAATTTTAAAAGCAAAACAAAAGAAGAAAGAAAAAAAAATATTAAAATACGAATGGATAGCGTCAATAAATTGCTGGCACAGAGAAATCATGTCCTATCAGTTACTGAGCGCGTAAAACCAACAAAACATAGAGAATATCAACTCGAGAACGGTAAATTAGTATCACAAACGCAGTGGCAACATATTCTAGAGCTTGATTATCAGCGCTGGAAAGTAAGATTTTATTTAAATAAAATATCTGATATCGAAACATTGAGCATTCAGAATATAAAACAACTTATTCGTTCTGAGCGTTCAAACTTTATGAAAAAGCGTTTGTATCGTTTTCATACAAATTTGCAGTATAAATTAATTGAGGGAGAACTCAAACAACAAAGTGCATATCAACCTAGACGAATGGAAAGAACTAGACATATGTCTTTAAACTTTTATCCACAAGTAGGAACAAGTCTTATTAAAGGTCAATTTTCGGCGGATATGGGTGCTCTTTTGGGTATGAACTTTAATCACAAACAGAATTCAGCAATAAGAATAGCGGCGCGTTACCAATTAAAAGCTTTTGGTCAAGCAGATCTTAACAATGAACATTCGGTTAAGTATAATGGCTTCCTAGATGCCATTATGGATGTGAATATTGCTAAAGACTACAAGCGTGAAGAGTGGGTTGGTGCAGGCTTCGGATATCTTATTCATCAAGAAGGTCATATTTATGGTGAAAACACAGCCAGAATCTTCTTAAAGTACCGTTCATCTAAAATGTGGGGAATACAGCCAGAATTCAATTACTCATTTAAAGAGAATAATGGATTTGTTGGACTAGGCGTTTATTTTAGTTTATAAACCTAAGAACTGCTATATGCTAAAAAACCCTCATACCAATGGTATGAGGGTTTTTCTATATTGTAAGAATACTATTAAAGTAATTCTTTGTACTGCTCAGCAGTTAATAGATCTTCAAGTTCTGAAACTTCTGCAACATTAACTTTAATGATCCAACCTTCACCATAAGGATCAGAGTTAACAAGTTCTGGATTATCTTCCAACTTTTCGTTGAACTCCAATACTTCACCACTCAATGGCATGAACATATCAGAAACAGTTTTTACAGCTTCAATAGTTCCAAAAACTTCTTCTCTATCCAAAGTCTCACCTTCAGTTTCAACTTCGATAAAAACGATATCTCCTAATTCTCCTTGAGCAAAATCAGTAACACCAATAAAGGCAGCATCACCTTCAACACGAATCCATTCGTGATCTTTTGTAAACTTTAAATTTTCAGGTACGTTCATGATTAATTCTTGTTTATATCTGGTTCATTATTTGCCCCAAATTTACATTTTTTTTCTAACTATTGAATAAACTCTTATTTCAAAATAAGCTTTTGTTTATGTTGTTGGACATAAGTCTATTGAGCTAAGGTAAAACGCACACTTACACCAAATTCAGTTGTTGTAGTTGGATAAGAAAGAGATACATAAGGTTCGTTTACGATTCTATCGTAATACAATCTCAAGTTAAAACGACTACTCAATACATAATCTGCAGACATCTTTATGGTCACAACCTTCTGACCTGAGGTCAACTGATCAACTTCATCAACAATCTTTCTAATAATCGTGTTATTCTTTCTGATAGATAAATCGCCACGTAAATTCAAGTTACTATTATACTTCTTCTGTCCAGAACCTGATCCTATAATCAATCCCAGATTATCAAAGCGATAACCTAATCCAAAGATGAATTCACTAGAAGCAACTTCAGTCAATTGGGTATTTGCAAGACTTAGAATCAAATTGCGAGTTCGTTTCATTTCAAATGTCGTTGTGAAATTGTTTTTCCACATCATATCGATATTGATCAATGGATTGAACTGTTCGTTTATCGAAACTGAATTCGCCTCATATATTGGAAGGTAATTATCGATTAAATCGAAATTATCATCATCACCTGTAAAATCAAGGTTGTTATTATAGGAACCAATATTGTATGTCGAAGTATAAGAATGATTCATATTAATCGACTTGAAATAGCGCTTCACTATTGGAATTTTTGATAAACCATCAAATGTAACTCGCCAGTTCGGCATCAACTTATCTATACCTGGGAAGAGCTTGTTATACTTACTTCCTCCTCCACCATAAGCTTTCAAGAAGGCTGGAATAAGCACTTCTTGAGAAGTTGGTCCATACCCTTCATAAAAACCTGTTTCTTTATCTTTTGAATCAAGAATTGGATGTTCATCAAAACCTTCACCCCAACGTTGTTTTGCTAGGCGTAAAGATTCAGATTTTCTTACATCCAGAAACTCATTAAAATAAGTTGAGGAATAATCTCCTGTATTTCCAATGCTAAAGAAAGCTGACTTCATACTCATGAAAGTCATACTAAAATTACCAGTTAAGGTCTTATTCTTAGCATCGAAGATCGGTTGATCAACAGTTGAATTTTCTTCATTGTAAATATAAAACTCATTCGTATTCTTTGAATAAGTTCTATTGGCATTCAAATTTATCTTCAAGCCTTTAATAGGCTCAATAGTCGATCTAAATGTGAAGTTTTCGGTATGTGTCATAACAAACGGAGCATTCAGTGAAGGATCAGTTGTTATCCAACCTTTACGAGCTGCATCTGCTGCGAAATTTCTATCCTGATTACCAATTAGGAAATTAAATCCTGGAGCTTTAGAACCATTATAAGTTTCACCACCAAAGAAATTTGTTTGTGGTAAGTAACCAGGTAGGGTTGTTGAATTGGTTTCAGAATATCCCAAAGAAATATTTCTCACACTCATTCCCAATCTAAGTATACCTTCACCGGCCTTCACAAATAGATTATCTCTCTCTTCTACTCTACCACTAATTCTTACTCTAGCGTTTTTCAATGATTTTTTTGAAATGACTCTCGCACGATTACCAGAAAGGGCACGATACTCTACTCGAACTTCTTTTCCTTCCAGATCATAAACTTTAAGCTGAATATCTTTCGTTCCTAATTTGTGATAAACAGACTTACCTACATTTGCTTTTAGTTCGTCTATTTCACCTTCAAAACTTACTTTTTCGAATTTTTTGCTCTTGGTTTTATATCGTCGCGTTCCACTATACTTCCGATTGACTCTCTTTAGGAATTTAGACTTATTATAAAGGTTAACCATATTCAATTGACCATTCAACTGAATATTATTCGAGTTACGAACCGTGTTTCCATGATTGATTGTCTCATCCTCTAATATTGCGCCTGCATTCCAATCATATGAT
The DNA here is from genome assembly GCF_054254355.1 of Ancylomarina sp. YFZ004. Lineage (NCBI taxonomy): Bacteria > Pseudomonadati > Bacteroidota > Bacteroidia > Marinilabiliales > Marinifilaceae > Ancylomarina > Ancylomarina sp. YFZ004. The sequence goes on along the minus strand of NZ_JBTCHQ010000009.1, from coordinate 218,727 downwards.
CCAGTGTATCGGGTCGTCAATGAAGTCCAATTCAAGAATGGAATCTTATTAATCGGCACTTTATAGGTGACATTAAAATTGTGATGATATTGAACATTACGTCCACCATCCATAAGATTATTCCAGATTGAATCTTTCCAAATATTGTACGCATCTCTATCCCTATCTTTATCAACGATACCATCTGGCTCATCGATACGAGATGTATTAGTTGCTGAAAAATCAAACTTCAAGTTTTTAGTCAAGTTATACTTCAAATCATAATAACGATACCAATTGAAATTTTTATCATAGGTTGGTTTTATCAATAGATCTGGCTGCTCAATATTTCTAGTCTCAACCTCTCTGTAATACCTTTGAATATCTGATCGAACAGAAACCTGAGTAGGCATCAAATAGAAATTAAAATCGCGTAATAAACGCAGATAAGGTGATTTTAAGGATTTAGATTTCTTAAATGGAGAATAATTCTTTGGTCGTGAACTATAAGTATAATTCAATACGCCACGATAATTCTTCTCCAAATCGCGCACCTTATTTACATTACGAGAATACGTTTCGTTAAAGGAATAAGTCGCAGACAGATTTGAAACATCTAAGAGCTTCGCTTTACCATCTTGCTTTTCAATACGAACATTTGTCAAATTGAAACTCTTACGCTTGGTATAATCCTGTGCTATATGCTTAATTGAATCGCGTTCCCTCTTATTCGCAGCTTGACTAAGTGCGACATCAAGAGGTATATCTGGATCAAGAGGATTATACTCTGGATTCGCGGTTTCTTCAGAAATGGCATAGTACATTGGTATTCTTACACCAGATTTCTCTGGGAAAAATTTACCCAATTCTAAACTAGCAGAGAAGTCATATTGGAAAATATCTTCCTTATTTCGACTGTTCACACCATCTTCAATGCCACCAAAACCTGCAGTCATTCTATTACCTGCCCAAGTTAGTGTTCCCAGATCAGCCAGTTTCGTTGTGACTCTCAAGTTTGCAGCCCAACCACCTTTTTCATCAAAGTCAGTCAGACGAAGCTCATTCAACCAAATTTCTACAGCTTTTATTTCCCCATCATCCATTCCCTCTTGAGGGTATCTAATACCAATCATCACCGTACGGACGTTAGCTAAGTTTGGATTACCTTTAATACTAACCTGATTATTTTCACTTATAGGTGTTGCATTATTGTCCAATTCATTTACATTTCTACTAAAAACATCCGTCATATTAGCTGTAGGAGATGTCTTACGCATTTCATTATTCCTAATTTGTTTAATCCCGGAGAATAATTTCAAATCGAAATCGAAGCGATTGGCATCAGGCCAAACGATCAATCTATCCTCCAAATTAGTATTGGTATATCGCCCAAAAGGCGTAATCTTCAATGGAATCTCATATTCGTAGTAATTGTTCTGATAATCGGAGCCCATTCGGATAAAGACTCTCAAATCATCATCTTCCAAATTTAGATTCTCAATCCTTTCAGCATGAACATCCATTTTTAGCTTACCATACTTACGAATATCCATATTCAGAGTTTTGTAGGCTGCTCTAGCATCCCCTTCTTTCAATCCAGTCACTTTTAATTGAATCGCTTGTTCATTTAATTGCAACAATTGAGGATTACTTGGGTCAACAACACGATCGATACCAGGAGGCAAGACGTAATTGACAGGCTCTTTCTCTGCATTTTCTTCGATATTCACGGCTGATATTTCGAAACGAGTATCTTCTCCTGGTGGTGCTAAATCAGGACGTAGTGTTTGGTCATATTTTCTCCAATCATCTCGAACTAAATCCAAGCTTGCAAAACGTAAAATCACTTCCTCGTCAAAGTTTTTCAGCATCATTCTCATGAAACGAATCGAAGTAAAATCGTTGATGTTACCCAATTTACCATCGTAATCCTCTACAGGAACTTTGAATTGAAACCAGTTAACAGTTTCTTTTGTCCCATTGGCAAGATCAACCGTGCTCTCAACCTTATTCACAATAAAGTTTTGACCAACCTGCATCTCATTTGGAGCAAGGTGAATTTTGTATTCGTAATACGCTTCTGTTTCGCTAAGGGTATTATCATGATTGATATCCTCAACATCTGGTATCGTTGTTGCTGATGTTGGGTATGACTCTTGTGATAAATCAGCCGTAGGCGAATTACCTTCAGGCCCATTAAAGTTTTTATATCTCTCAAGAATACTTAACTCATTTGCATCGAAATCACTTCCTCTAAAATAATGGAAGTTATCACTCGATGGGTCAGTTGTCGCATCAGAGTAGGCTTTTGAACCTGCACCTAAATTTGCAGAATTCTGAATATTTAAAATATACGTATCAAAGAATGTTTTTTCATCTTCAGTTGCTAATCCATCCATCCCAACATCCTGAAACTTTCGAGATTCATTATCATTATCAAAGGCATTAACCAAGGATTGAACTAATGGAACACGCCCCCAAGCAGTTGAATCAACTAAAACAATATTACTACTTGTAGGTAGACCATTCTCGAAACCTTTTCGTGAGTCCCTCAAAATATCTTCCGAAATATTACCAAGATTCAGTAAGATATCCCCTCCCTTATGTGTATTATCATACACAAATGGATCCATCATCCAAAACTCTACATAAGCAATATTAGCAGCCTCAAAGTCGTTGGTTTCAATCTTACGCATAATACCACCCCAGCGGGTTTCAGGATCTTTCAGCGTACCATCAGTATTCATACCCGTTGAAACATTAGCTTGTCCATCAACATCGTAATTGTAAGGTCCCTTTTCAGAAGGGTAATAAGCTAAGTTTAGAACCGAAATATTAGTAGGTATACCCGTTGCCGTTTCCTTATTGGGCCAAATCTCTTCCTCATAAACCTCACGAACGTAATGATTCGATAATTGTTCCTTATCCGAACGAATATGTGCTGGTGTAGAAGACGTATTTCTATTAAAAAGTGGGTCGATAACATACCAGGCTAATTTAGAACGGTTGTACCCATATGCAAGATCATTATTAAAGTCGCCTTCCGGAAAATCAGGATGATTTTGTGGCGTACTGGCTAAAACCCAAGAATTATAATTCTTCATATCAATTGAGGTTTCTGTTCCCTCAAAATCGTCAATATAAGCTGTACCTGAACTTCCAATCGCCTTATTATGTCCTGGAACTAATTGTGCGAACTCTCCTTCAATAGAAATTTGAGATGGCTCTTTTGTTTCGATAAATGGAAGTTTATCAACCAAATTAGTCAAGAACATCGATTCTGTTCTATAGCTACCATTCAATCCCCAAATGGTGTTGGAAATAGGCTCATCACCAATATTCACCTTCTGAGTTAGGGGTTGTTCTGATAGATGCATCACCGTTGCACCCATGTTAAAATCATTATTAAATTGATAGTCCATCTGAACACCAACCAATGTTTTAGTCTGTATATTGAATAATGAATTACTTTCTGATGAAATTGAGATTGGTGTTCCTGCTTCTAAAAGGGCTTGATTAATAATCTTAACACGTCCTAATGTATAATCAACTGTATAGTCAATATTCTCGATCAATTTGATTCCTCCTGCCTTAACATCAACCGACCCAGGTTGTACATTTAAAGCATTCAGAGAGATTTCAGATCCTCCGCTTGACTTGTAACTTCCTTTTAAAGCAAATTTATTTTTTTCGGCTATTTGCTGAGCTTCGTTTTGAGTTTTTGAATACAATTCATCAAAAGCATATTTATCAGCAATGGCATTATTAGAAATTTTCGAACGCAAATAAGAACCAAAAGGTTCTATAGATGGGAAGATGATACGTCCTTTATTAGGGTAAATCGTTAGAGCATCAATGAAGTCAAACATGCCATCAGGACTAGGATCTAGTTGAGAGTTCAAGTTATCAAGATTCATTAGACTCAATAAAATTTCATTCTTACCACTCCCATCCGTATCAATATAATTCAATTGCGAACCAGCCTGATCATTCTGATACAAAACATCTAAACGGAAATCCTCAGAATTAACCTGATAAGCTCCAATGTTATAGATATTCTTCATCATCAATCTCCAAGTCTTTATCAAGGAAGGATTGAGATTAGTACCTTTAATCAATTTAAGAATCAAAGATTGAGGTGCACTAACACTTGAACTCGTTAATTCACCAACTTGATAGACTTCACCATGAGCTGTATACTGATATGCAACAGCTAAAACTTCATCTCCATTTAGAGATTGATTTAATGATATATAACCCAGACGTCGATTTAAAGTATATTCAGATTCAGATAATAGTCGAGCATTTTCAACTTTCTCATAATCTGAACCAGCAGTTAAACTTCCATTTAAAACATTAGTAACCTGATTGATATCTCGTACGCCATTAAATGCTCCCTCTGTAAACTGTGTGTAGAAACTACTATTCGAAGCATCTTTTTCATTATCAGGATATTCCCCTTGAGGGTAACTTTCACCTAGATCAACAAGTCCAACAAAATTTCGAGAATTCTCAAAATTCGAATTTTTATTAGTAATCCAAACCTCAATCTTATTAATGGTAACTGCCGAACTCACAACGGGCAATTTAGCCATGGCTTGATCGAAGTTATCGTAAAAATATTTCGATAGAAAGAAGTGACGATTGGCTTCGTATCTATCCGCGGAAACTTCGAACTCACTTTTTTGAGCTCCATTCTCCATATTCACAACCTTGGTTTCCCCTTTCTGCTGAGAAAAAACTGAGGCTACAGAAAGTTTTCCAAACTGCATCTCTGTTTTTACACCAAATAGATTCTGACCTCCAGTAATTAAAGTATTCGAAATTGGCATCGACACATTACCTGCTTCAACCTTTCTAATGATATTATCTTCATCACCATTATACTCCAACTTCATCTGATTTTCATAGTCGAAAGTAGCTTCGGTGTTATAATTCACTTCCATCGAAAGAATATCACCCACCTTACCCGATACACTCATTTGTATCTTCTCGTTGAAATCGAAACTGGTTGTTTTTCTTAGTTCCTCAGGAATGGTAGGGTTATCAACTTTCGTTGTACTGATACCAAAACTTAGTTCAGCAGCACCCTGTGGCTTAATTGAAATAGCTGTGTTACCAAATAACTTCCCAAATACCTTTGAGCCTAAAAAAGAACGCTGATCAACACCACGAACATTCCTATCAGATGAAATACGTTCCATCCAATAATCTCTAAGTGTGGCCTGATTCTGCTGAGCTTGAAACTCTGCTTTCGTCAAAGAAGTTGAATTTCTATAATCTATTCCTCCGATTCGCTTCTTCAGAATATAATGACCTGTTACGGGATCATAAACAATCGTTGTTTCGATATTAGCTGGATCCTTAAGATATAAAGGCGATTTTGCTTGATTAACCTTTAGTTTCGTATCATCTTCATCATCGAAAGTATAAGGTAATTTTTCATCCTTTGCACTCTTCTTTTTAGCCTTATTAAAAGGTGATTTCGCATTCTTAATTTGTTTCTCACCCTTCACGAGGGTGCTATCCTGCTGCAGATTATCAAAAGAGTAGGCATTTGCTTTCAAAGAGCTATCATTAAAAGACAGCCCTAGTATGAATAGAAATAAAAACGATAATATGTATTGTAGTAACTTTTTCAAGAACAGGGATTTTTTTGATTCAGGTATTACAACTGTTTAAGTGCTATTTTAATTAGCTCCTCAACACTTGTTGGTGCATTTGCTTTAATTATTTTATCAAGCATCTTAGCAATTGAATTTTTCGCAAACCCAAGCATCACTAAAGCTGATAACGCTTCTTCTCGAATTGTATTGTCCATTGCCAATACAATTTCACCCATCTCATCTTCCTTACCAATCTTATCTTTAAGTTCAATAATAATTCGTTGAGCTGTTTTAGCTCCAATCCCCTTTACGTCTTGTAAGGTTTTAGAATTATTAGAGAAAATAGCTTTTTTAACTTCTTCAGATGTCAATGATGAAAGCATCATTCTAGCCGTATTAGCTCCAACTCCTGAGACAGAAATTAGCAAACGGAATATTTCTCTTTCTTTCTGTTCCTTGAATCCGAACAATAAATGTGCATCATCGCGAATAACTTGATGCAAATACAATTGCGCAGAAGTGTGCCCAGAAAGTTGAGAGTATGTATTTAGTGTAATATTGATAAAATACCCCATACCATGATTTTCTACTATTACAGCAGTTGGTGTGAGGTCATTTAAATCGCCTTTTATATATTCAAACATATAGGTAAGTTTGGATGAGTTGACTTACAGTATATTTCAAGTTAGAAAAACCAACTATTTAACTGATTGTCTTTTATTCTGATGATCGTTACTTGGAGCCTTTACTTTCATAGGATCCTTACTTAACTCTTCGTATTGCATTCTGTTTTTATAAACATCAATAGCCATATACAAAGCTTTCTGGAAAGATTCTGGTGAAGCAACATTTGTTCCAGCAATAGCATAAGCTGTGCCATGAGCTGGCGAAGTTCTCACCTTAGATAAACCTGCAGTAAAGTTAACGCCTGAATCAAATGAAAGGGCTTTAAAAGCAGTTAATCCTTGATCGTGATACATCGCAAGAATAGCATCGAACTTAGAATAGTCATTTGATCCGAAAAAACCATCAGCAGGATATGGTCCTAAAGCCATTATGCCACTTTTTCTAGCTTTTTCAATTGCTGGAATAATCACATCTTTTTCTTCCGAGCCAATTAATCCATCATCGCCAGCATGTGGGTTTAAACTTAAAACAGCCACTTTAGGCTTACGGATACCAAAATCTTTAATCAATGATTTATTCAAAATATCCAATTTCTCGATAATCCTCTCTTCAGTAATATTCTCAGAAACCTTAGAAATAGGAATATGACCAGTAACAACACCAACTCTTAGTTTCTCACTGATCAGTAACATCAAAGATTTTCCAGAATTGATTCTGGCTTCTAGATATTCTGTATGTCCTGGAAAAACAAAATCCTTAGACTGAATATTCTTCTTGTTGATAGGAGCAGTTAATAAAACGTCGATATTTCCTTCTTTAAGATCCTTAACAGCCGCCTCTAAAGAGGCTAGAGAAGCAGCTCCAGCACTGGAGGTCGATTTGCCTAATTCAACTTTTATATTCTCATCAGTACAATTAATAACATTAACTCTTTTCGAATGAGAATCCTGAGCTATTTTTATATTATTTAAACTAAACTCCTCTATATTAAGTGCTTTTTTGTGGTAAGCAGCAACCTTTGGCGATCCATAAATAATGGGTGTACATATCTCCAAAATTCGGGCATCCATCAAAGTTTTTATAATGACTTCATAACCTATTCCGTTTATATCACCTTGAGTTATTCCAACTTTTATCTTAGTATCTTTCATCTGTATGTATTTTATATATCTCGATTGGATTATTCTCTTTCAATTGAATGTTAGCACATCATTAACAAAACTTCACTAGCATTCAATCTCTAACATCGTAACTAAAAGAGTAATCCGAATATGTTTTTACAAAAGTAATAAGATTAAAGAAAAGATCTATTATAATCATCTTGCTCTATTTCATCACTTAACAATCAAGTAGAATTATAATTTATCTGAGTTTTCTTTAAAATAATTTCGGATAAGAACTTTTTTAAGCTCTCTCTGAATAATTAATTCAGATAAAAGCTGATGCTTATCCACGTTTGGATATTTCAATTCATTTTTCAGAATTTCTTTCTCACTTAAATCAATTTGATACAAAAGCAAAACCAAACGATGATAATCCTGACTCAGCATAAATGCAACATGCTCAATTATCTGAGAAAAAAGTTCATTATAGGCGTCCTCAGGCTCACCTGAGAATGTAACTTCAAAGCCAAATTGATAAAAATCCTTTTCAATTTGAGCTGCAACTTGTTTTAAAATCTCAACTTTATCGCGATACTTTGAAACCTTAATATGATTATAATCAGGAAGATTCACTTCTTTTTCTGTATTTATTCAACTCAAATCTGGAAAATTACAACCAGAAACTATTTCTTCTTATTCTTAGCAACTTCTTTCACTGGTGTGTATGTGTACATCACAGCTTCCAACTCTCTCAACAGCTCGCGCTTATCATGGTTAGGGAAATAGACATAAGCATCCATACAAACCACACGATTATTCACTGAGTCCAGGAATGACATATTAACAAATGGACCTCCCATAAAATCACCATTAACTTTCCATAAACCTCTCATTTCAACTGCATAGTTTCCTTGAAAATCAAAATGATTAAAGGCAATTGGGAAATTCATCTCAGTTGTCATATAACTTCCTTCGTTTTGGGCAGGAACCAAATCCTTCAACATTGCATTTCTCATCATCAAAATCGAATTCTTATCAAAAGCCTCTTCTGCAAGATAATCGTATGTGTAAATAAACATACCTTGACTTGATTGTGGCGTTTCTTTTTTAACCCAGAAAAAATCAGGCTCAATTTTGCCAATTTCGTATCCTGATGGAAAAGCTAATGTAAACTTCTTATTTTTTTTCAGATAATCGAAGATCTCTTGAACGGGTGCTTTCGAGATTACTCCCATTTTACGAGTTCGCTCACTTTTTAGGAAATAAGCCAAAATCTTAGTTCTATTTTCCTCAATTACTTTCAACATTTCTTTATTGCTAGCTGCCTCAATTCGCATATATGCCTGAGTGCGAGCATACATATTATTTTTAACAAGCAATCTGGTTTTCTTTACCGAAGATGAAATTTTGATTTCCAATATACTACGATGCGTTTTAAACATACTTGTAAAAGCGTCATGATTCAGATGGAATAAATCCATTACAGACTCATCCTGAGGCATGCCTACCTGAATATCATTGAAAATTGCTTTGATAGAATCACCAACGATACCGTCAAATAATGGCTTACTACTTAAAATAATCACTTCTCCTGATTGACCAGTAACTGTAGGCATTAAACCTTTAGTTGTTTTTTTACATGAACTGATACTTGTGATAAGAATCAAACAAATGACACTTAATTTTATTATAGATTTCATAATTAATATTTTAAATAATTTATCTTCTTCTAGTATTTAATGGTCTTATTTTGGTTTTTCAATATGTGAGCATGCTAAATTTTTAAGTAGTCGATTTTAGTCCAACCTGAGTAGATCGACTCGTTTGTGACACCGGCACCCAAACTTTAAGTTTCTGTCCAATGTGCAATAAATCTCCTGTCAGGTTATTCCATTTTTTGATGTTATTGCTTGTGCAAGCATACTTCATCGCTATTTTATGAAAAAACTCACCCGCCTTCACAATATGAATGATACACTTTTTACCATTTGTCAACGACATCGTTCTTTCTATATCGTGGTATAAAACCTTGGTTTTAGGAGCTGCATACAATTCGGATTCCTTTTCAACATAGGCAAGAGCTTTGTCTACAGGCAAAGTCAACTTGGCTGGTAATTCACTACTAGGAATAAAGTCGAGTTTATAGATAGGATTCAAACGTCTTAGGTCAACTATCGAAATACCCAATTTTTCAGAAACCGTCTGAAGAGACAAAGGCTCTTTTACAGTAACATCTGAAAGTTTTAGATAAGAAAACTTCATGTTTTTAGGATCAATATTGTGCTCCTTATTGTAGTTCATCACATAATTTACAGCAATAAAAGCGGGAACATATGTCCTTGTCTGATCTGGTAAGAAAGCAGCTATTTCCCAGAAATTCGTCTTGCCTCCCGAAGCCTTAATTGCATCACGAACAACACCTGGTCCACCATTGTAAGCAGCAATAGCTAATTGCCAATCCCCAAAAATACGATACAAATATTGTAAATACTTACAAGCAGCATCAGTCGACTTCACAGGATCCATTCGCTCATCAACGTAAGAAGATATTTTTAGATCAAACATCCGACTGGCATGATACATGAATTGCCACAAGCCTGTTGCACCAGATCGTGATCTCGCTTTTGGGTTTAAAGCAGATTCAATCACAGCAATATATTTTAACTCGAGAGGTAAATCGTACTTATCGAGATATTCCTCAAAAATTGGAAAATAAATTTCACTTAAACCTAAAATCCTAGCTGTTTTATCTCGGTGTCTTACAGAGTATACATCGATATATCGCTTCACGATATCATTAAAGTCAAGTTGAATGGGACTCGCTTCATTCAATTTCCCGATACGCCAGGAATAATCCTCATTTGTAAAGACAGGAACCATATTAGCTTCCAGCACATGATCATTCAACTGATGAGAGGTAGATATATGCTTTTTATTTTTACTTAATCGATTATCAGTATCATTCTCATCAGCCTGACTCGCATAAGGAAAACACAGCACCAAGGCTGTAAATACTAGGTTTTTAATAGCTGATGTTATGTATCTCATTGGGAATAATCACTTCAATTATAAGTATGAATTTTGCCGGAATTAAGATAAGCATTTTATCCTTGCATCAGATCAAAAAACATTCAATTATATCGTAATTATAACAATTCTTAAAAGCCCTATGAAAGTGCTTATAATTCTTTGAAAATCTAAGACATAAAAAAAGCAGGTTTTAAAACCTGCTTTCGTATTATTTATCTTTTAAATCCTTTTCATCTTTATCCTTGTCTTTGTCTTCGGTATCAGTAGCTTTTTTAAACTCTTTCATTCCTTGACCGAGGCCTTTCATTAATTCAGGAATTTTTTTACCCCCAAACAAAAGTACGAGTGCAAATACAATGATAACAACTTGCCATGGTCCAACCATTCCGGCTATTACAAAAAGGTTCATAAGTTTTTTTTTAAGAATTATTCCTCACAAATATAACATTTTCACATAAAGTATCAATACATATATCTGAAACACATATCAATCATCTTAATTGAAAGCCTTCATGATATCATTGGCATTGGCAAAAATTAGCAAACCAAATAAAAGAACCATACCTCCAATTTGAGCATATTCCATAAATTTCTCCCCTGGCTTACGACGTGTAATAATTTCGTACAATAAGAACATCACATGACCACCATCTAAAGCTGGTATAGGTAGAATGTTCATAATTGCCAATATAATCGATAAGAAAGCTGTTAGGTTCCAGAATGCATGCCAATCCCAAACTCCTGGGAAAATACTGGCAATAGTACCAAAACCACCAATTGATTTATAGCCTTTAGCTTCTGAAGAAAAGATCAACTTAAATTGTTTCAAATACGACTGTAATTTATCAACCCCTTTGTTTATACCAGCAGGAATCGCTTCTAAAAAGCTATATTCAATTGCAGCGAATTCAAAATGATTATAAGGTTTCATCGAGACACCTAGTAAAGCGTCTTCTCCTAATTTAGCATTGAACTCATGGGTCGTATCACCACGCTTCACCTTAAGAGCAACAGCTTTTCCTTTATGACTTTGAAGATAAGCCAGATATTCATCAAAATATTGAATATTCTTTCCATCGATTAAAAGCAATTCATCACCTTTTTTAAGACCGGCAATCTTAGCTACAGACTCATCCGAAAAACGAGCTATTATAAAGGGGTTCAATGGTATTCTTGGTGTTATAACCGGGCTCATTGAAAAACCTTTACTACTCTTAGCTAACAAGTCTGGCACAAAAGTAGATGGGATAGCAATATCTATCATACTCCCATTACGCTCAACCTGCATGCTTTTAGGATCATTCAGAAGAATATTGATTAAAATATCCGAGTATTTCTCTTGTTTCTGATGATCCAATTCTAGAATTTTATCACCATTTTGCAATCCAATACTCTGTGCAATAGAGTCGCAAACATAACCGTATTTCACATTCTCAGCAGGAAGATATTCATCTCCCCAAGCAAATAGAACTGCGATATAAATTGTAAAAGCTAAAATAAAATTCACCAATACACCACCAACCATGATTAATAAACGTTGGTAAGCTGGTTTTGAACGAAACTCATAGGGCTCAGGTGGCAATGCCATTTGTTCCTTATCCATCGATTCGTCTATCATACCCGATATCTTCACATAGCCTCCTAATGGAATCCATCCAATACCGTATTCTGTATCCCCTTTTTTATATTTAAAAAGAGAGAAACCTGGGTTAAAAAACATATAGAATTTCTCTACACGAGCTTTAAATAATTTTGCAAAAACAAAGTGTCCTAATTCGTGGAGAACCACCAAAATAGACAGACTCAGAAGAAACTGAGATACTCTAATTAATATTTCCATTAAATTTCAATTATCAGATTCATTAGCCCAAAACATATAGGGCATTATCATTGATTAAAAAATCACGACAAGGTAAGAATATTATAGCAAAGAGGCTGCCAATTGTCTAACTTCAAAATCACTAGCAACATAATCCTCGTAAACTGGATGAGAAATAAAACTAGCTTTCTGCATACAAGTTTCAATAATATCACTCATTTGAAGAAAACCAACTTGATCTTTCAAAAAAGCTTCAACCATTATCTCATTGGCTGCATTTATAATACAAGGCATATTGCCACCTTGTTTCATAGCTTCATAAGCAAGAGCTAGATTTCTAAAACTTTCAGTATCTGCTGACTCAAAAGTCAAATTAGGATAATCTAAAAAATTAAACCTTTCAAAGCTTGTTTTCAGACGTTTAGGGTAGGTTAATGCAAACTGAATTGGCAATTTCATATCGGGCAATCCCATTTGAGCTTTCATAGAAGAATCTTCAAATTGGACCAAAGAATGAACGATAGATTGAGGATGTACAATCACATCAACCTGCTCAGGTTTCAAATCAAAAAGCCACTTGGCTTCAATCACCTCAAAGCCCTTATTCATCATACTGGCAGAGTCTATGGTGATTTTTGCACCCATATCCCAATTGGGATGTTTCAAGGCTTGTTTAGAAGTAACCGTTTCAAGGAATTTTCGATCTTTCCCTCTAAAAGGACCACCTGATGCTGTTAGGTATATCTTCTCAACAGGATTTTCGAATTCACCAATTAAACATTGAAAAATAGCTGAATGTTCTGAATCAACAGGATAGATACTAACGCCATTCTCTAAAGCTAATCTCTGAATAATCTCTCCTGCAACAACAAGTGTTTCCTTATTAGCAAGAGCAATATTCTTTTTAGCTTCTATAGCTTTAATAGTCGGTAACAGTCCGGAATATCCCACCATAGCCGTTACAACCACATCTATTGATGACATGCTTACAACTTGTGCAATTGCTTCACTCCCTGCATATACTTTAATATCTTCGTCCTTTAGAGCTTCGGATAGCTGTTGGTATTTATCTTCTCTTGCAATAACAACCACATTGGGTTGATATTTCTTTGCCTGTGCAACCAACAAGTCCACATTATTATTTGCTGTTAAAACATCAACAACAAACAATTCTGGATTAGCGTCAACTACCTCTAAAGTTTGCGTTCCAATAGAACCCGTAGATCCTAAGATTGCAATATGTTTACTCATTTAGTCCCTTGCTTTTGATTTGCTTATCCTATCAATAAAATTCACTGATAGAATCTAAAACTTGATATAATTTTCAGGATTTAGAGCTTTACCGTTATGCCATAACTCAAAATGCAAATGAGGACCAGAAGTCAACTCACCTGAATTTCCAAGTATCGCAATAGCTTCACCAGCTCTTACAAACTCTCCTGGTTTTTTCAATAATTCTTGATTGTGCTTATAAATAGATACGAGGTCTTTTCCATGCTGAATTTGGATCACATAACCCGTATTCAAAGTCCATTCAGCAAAAATAACAGTACCATCAAGCACTGCTGAAATTCTTTCATTTAATGGCCCCACCACATCAACACCATAATGACCTGCTAAGCCATCATATGAATTAGATATCATTCCTTTCATGGGTGTGAAGAAATGGATACTTGAAATTCCTCTTGCTTTATTTTCTCCAGAAATGGTCAAATTGAATTTCTCCTCAGCTTCGTGCTCTTTTCTGAATATGGAATCATTTTCAGACTGAGTAAACTGTAAGCCTTTGTATTTAGGGTCAACTATGGAATCAGCTTTGCTTTGAACCGTATTGTCGAAATCATTTCCAGAAATAACATTCTTGATTCCTGTAAAAAACCGATCACGCTTCTCTAATTCTGAAGTTAAGGAATCAACTAAAGTCGCATTCTGTTCTATAGTACGGCGCATCTGGCCATCAGGGTAACCTGGAATATATTCACGTAAAGGTGTAAAAGCAATCAATATAGTAATAAGAGCAATCAGCACAATTGAAAATAAACCAGTTACAGTAAACACATTCAATCTAGATAGTCGAAAAGACAATGCTTCCTCAAAAGTACTCTCATTTGAAATCGTTAAACGGTATTTATTACGGAGCTTTTTTATGATTGCTTGTTTCTCTTTTACTTCACCCATACTTACATAAATTTGATTGACTAATACATCAATAGACTCTGTCAAAACTCGAAAGGCAAAGTTATAAGAATTAAGCAAATTATGAGTGAAGCTATTCCGAAATAAAAATTGAAGTCTAAATAGATGTTTTAAAGCAGTTTTACAAATATCACAAGAAGTAGGTATTGTAAGAGAATTTGAAAGCATCTATGTTTGCATCGTCGAAAGATTTAAACTTTATAATGTTTGATGGAATTCTTTAGAAAGATAAAAATTGCTGTGCTGATAGCGCTACTTCCTGCAATGCTTGCATTGACTGGGAATGCTATCTTCAACATGCATTTCCACAAACAAACGAATGGTCATATACTTGTTCATGCTCATCCTATGCAGGATAACGGAACACAGAAAGGAACCAGCCATTCACACTCTTGTAATGACTGCGTTTCAATTCATCACTTGACCAGTTTACTATTTGTTGCCTTAACTGCTCTTATCCTGAGCTTGATATTCGAGAAACAACTTAAACGCGTTCAGTTTGAATCTTTACAAGTAAAATTTGGCTATACAGCCAGTCTTCTAAACAATAGACCGCCTCCTTTCTTGGCCTAATTGCCTTGATTTTTCAGATTAACTCTTTTCGGATTGATATTCTTCATCATGCCTATGGTCTTTTTAAGCAAGACTATAAAATCATATATATGCACCGAAGAATGTGGTTTATTTCATAAGATTAGCTGAATTACAAGCCAAAATCTATTTCCAATTTCGTTTTAACGACCAATTTACCAGGTCATACAGTCACAAGCTTTGTATGATATTCAGCTCATACTTGAACTGCATATCCATATAGATATGCTTGTGCTTGCGTCATACTAACACAAACAAAAACTACATAATGAAGATTATCGCTAAATTATGCCTTAGCTTAGTTCTAATAGCATCTATTTCTCTAGTATCACATGCTAAGAATAACACAACTAGTATAAAGGGAAAAGTTGTTAATATTGCTAGCAACGAACCCGTATCCTTTGCCAGTGTTGCTCTAGAAGGAACCTCAATTGGCGCTGTTACCAATTTCGAAGGGGAATTTGAAATTTTGAATGTTCCTGCCGGGCACTGTCATATCATTGTAAGCTGTGTCGGTTTTCGTGCTGACAAGAAACACTTTGATGTTAAACTTGGACAAGCGAACACGCTTACATTCAAAATGAATGAAGACTTTATAGGTCTCGATCAGGTTGTGGTTACTGCCGATAGAAATCAGATTTCAAGAAAAGATGCGCCTGTCGTTGTCAATTCTATAGGTTCCAAACTTCTTAATAATACTGCAGCTTCAACTATGGCAGATGGCCTAATGTTTTCACCTGGTTTGCGTGTTGAGAATGATTGTAACAATTGCGGATTCTCACAGGTTAGAATGAACGGATTGGAAGGCCCTTATACACAGATTTTAATCAATTCTCGTCCAATATTTAGTGGTTTAGCGGGCGTTTATGGCTTAGAGCATATTCCACCAAGTATGATTCAGCGTATTGAAGTTGTACGTGGAGGAGGATCAGCCCTATTCGGAGGAAATGCCATTGCTGGGACTATTAATGTGATCACAAAAGATCCTATAAGTAATTCATTTAAAGTTGGAGCTAAATATAGCAGTGTTGGTACTGGGGTAAGCGCTAGTGACAGTCCTGCTGGCGATATTCTAGTTGATTTCAACGCGTCTATTGTTTCTGATGATAACAAATCAGGCATCTTCCTTTTCGGAATGAAACGTAATAAAGAAGCATGGGATGCTAATAAAGATGGTTTCTCTGATATCGTAGAATTAAAAAACTTGAGTGCAGGTTTCAATGCCTTCCATCGCTTAAGCGATTTGTCTAAACTAAGTATGGAATACCATGTTGTTGATGAATTCCGCAGAGGTGGTGATCAACTGAATTTACCTGCACATATGTCTCTAATTGCTGAACAAGTAGAACACAATATCAATTCAGGAAGTATTACTCTAGATCAATTTTTCTCAAAAGAAAGAATCAGTAAACTTTCAGTATATGCATCAGCCCAACATATCGACAGAGAATCGTATTATGGTGCCGCTCGCTTGAAAGATGAAAATGGAATCGACCTTTCAAAACCAATCTTCGATAACAGTTCATACGGCGCAACTGAAGATCTAGCTATATCTGCAGGTGTTCAACTCTTTAGTCATTCAGAAAATTTACTTTTCGCTCCAGCTGATATCACTTTGGGTTTCGAGAATGTGTACAATAAGCTAAAGGATAAAAAACTGGCTTATATGGACTACACTACAAATACAATTGTACCAACTACGATTATTGCTAATCAAAGTTCTAATACGATTGGCGCCTATGCACAAAGTAAATGGGATTTGGGTTTTGCAAGTTTTCTTCTAGGTGCCAGAATGGATTCGTATAGAATTAAAAACTCTGTTGATAATTCTGAAATCAACAATACGGTTATCAGTCCACGTGCCAATATGCTATTTAAATTGGATGATGCCATGCAATTGCGTTTTAGTTATGCCAGAGGATTTCGCGCTCCACAAATATTCGATGAAGATTTACATATCGAAGCATCTGCTGCACGTCGTGTGATTCACAAGCTTTCAGAAAATCTTAAGGAAGAATCCTCAAACTCTTATACGATATCTTACGATGTAGACAAGAGTTTTGGAAAGGTACAATCCTACTTTTTAGCTGAAGGTTTTTACACAGACTTGAATAATTCATTTGTGAACGAATACAGCACCAATGACGAGAATGGTAATTTGGTTGCTTATCGTAAAAATTCAAAAGGAGCCATTGTAAAAGGGATTAATCTTGAATTTAAAGTAGCTCCCTCATACAAACTCGATTTCCAAATGGGGATGACCTTCCAGACTAGTGAATACAAAGAAAAAATTGAACAGGGTGACTTAACAGAAATCAAGACCGATAAGATGTTAAGAACACCTAGCCATTACGGTTACTTCACTATGAACTGGAAACCTCTTCACGAATTTACAACGACTCTATCTGGTAGCTATTCTGGATCGATGGATATGATTCACTTCGGAGTTGAAAAAGATGCAAATGGTGTAGCAACAGGCGATCAGCTTGTAAAAAGTGGTGAGTTTATGGATTTAGGTATCAACTTTGCTTACCATTTCGATTTGGGTGGTGATGTCAAATTAGAGTTCGATCTTGGAATGAAAAATATTTTCAACTCTTTCCAAGATGATTTCGACAAAGGAGCTTATCGTGATGCCAGCTGGGTTTATGGACCACTTAACCCTCGCACCATCTATTTTGGAATAAAATTGGGAAACTTACTATAGTGAGTAAATCCAAATAATATAAGTGATTCTATCGGTTAGAATCTAGCGGGGTATAAACTTTAGGGTTTTGCTCCGCTTCTTTTTTTATTGGGAGTGCTGATCTTTTTATAAATTGCAAGCATTACAAACCAACTAAAAGAAAATGTTTAGAAAATTCATCCTTCTATTAAGTGTTCTCTACCTGACATCCTGTGCGGAACTACAAACCATTGTAAACGAATATGCCGTGGAGCAAAACAAACCTCTAACATCATTCGATGTATCGCAAGGTTTAAAAGAAGCTTTACTTATTGGGAGCAAACAGGCTTCAAACATACTTTCCATCGAGGATGGATTCTATAAGGATGAGCTAGTTAAAATTTTGCTTCCTCCCGAAGCACAAACCATTAGTAAGCACATTAAAATGGTTCCAGGAGGTGAAGATTTAGTGAATAAGGTGGTTCTAAGATTAAATCGTGCTGCTGAGGATGCTGTTGTTGAGGCCGCTCCTATCTTCGCATCTGCCATATCAGAAATGACCATTCAAGATGCTTTTGGAATTCTAAAAGGTGATAAAAACGCAGCAACTCAATATCTGAAAAATAAAAGTTACTCGAAATTGAGAGATCTATTCTTGCCAAAAGTAAAAACCTCACTGGATAAAAAATTATTGGCCAATATATCAACCAATGAATCCTGGGATATGCTAACAGGAACCTATAATAAAGTCGCTGGAAGTTTTGCTGGTAAAATTGCCAACCTTAAATCGGTAAATACCCCACTAGACGAATATGTGACCAACAAAGCTCTTGATGCACTCTTTTTGAAAGTTGCTGAAGAAGAATTGCAGATCAGAAAAGATCCTATGAAACGTGTCAGCTCCATTCTGAAAAAAGTATTTAGTCAGCAAGATTAATAAATAACAAAAGGCAGATCCCAACCGATCTGCCTTTCTTCAAATAAGCTTAATTGTCAAGCACGATTCCATGAAAAGTAAAAGCCTGGCAAGTTTGTAAATATTCAAATTCAGGCAAGCCAGGAAGAGTTCTATTAATTAAGAACAATAATTCGATTGTCGGAATTTTGTAGTACTCCTAAGTCGCTTGATCAAAGATTAGGCGGCTTTTTTTGCAATTTAAAGCATCATTTTGCGTTAAAACAGTAAAAACCATTAAATTTGGTCCAATCATAACCGATAAACGTATTTTTAAATGAGCACAGATTTGAAGACAGAGAAGAAAGATCAGATTTATAAAATCGTATTAATTTCATTGGGAGTTATCTTACTCACCGTTTCTATACTTTTCCTAAAGACATATAGAGAGAACCGACAATATATTGCCGAGATTAAAATTGAAAAAGCAGATCTGGAAACAGAACTTAGAGACCTTTCTCAAAACTACGATTCACTACAAACAAGTAATGACACCTTGAACCAATTGCTTGTAACCGAGAAAGGGAAAATTGACGAATTATTAGAAAGAATGCGAGTTTTCAGAAATAACTCATATTTCGAAATCAACAAATACAAAAAAGAAATTGGAACACTCAAAGGCGTTTTACGTTCATATGTGATTCAGATTGACTCTTTAAATAGTAAAAACATAGAACTTAACGCTGAAAACATCCGCGTTAAAAAGCAAATTTCATGGGTAAAAGAGCGCAATGAGAAATTAGAGAGCACAACAGAAAATATGAAAGAGCTTATCTCAAAGGCTTCGGCTCTTGATGCTGTTGCTATTAATTGTTCCCCAATCAACAAAAAAGGTCGTGAAATCAAGAAGATATCTAAAACGGTTAAGCTTAAAACGAGTTTCACCATTAGAAAGAATATCACCATCACGCCTGGCCTTAAAACAATCTTCGTAAGAATAGCTCGCCCCGATGAAGTGATACTAAGTAATCCTGAAGGCTTATTATTCGAATACGAAAACACACAAATAGCTTTTTCAGCTAAGCGTGATATTGAATTTGAAGGTAACGAACTTGAGGTTTCTATTTTCTGGGATAACGATGGTAGCCTTATAAAAGGAGAATATACTTTAGATCTTTTCTCGGAAGGTATTCATATTGGGAATGCCAAGTTTAGATTGAAATAAACAGATATATAGACTCATATTCTTTGACAAAGGTTTAAGAATATGAGTTTTTTTTAATACAATAAAAAGAGCATCAACTTAATAATCCAAGGTGCTAGAATGGCTGTCAACACCCCATTCAATGCCATTCCCAATCCGCCAAAAGCACTAAAATCAGGACCTCTCTCGGCTAATGCTGGCCGTACCCAAAGCATGGGCAGTCGCCCCTAAACTCAGACCTACCGACTTGGGATCATTAACGCCTATTAATTTCAAGTAAGTTTGACCCAATATAGCCCCCAAAACACCTACTACTATAACAAAAGCAACTGTTAAAGAAGGAATTCCACCCATTTGCTTCGATACTTCAATTGCTATGGGTGTTGTCACCGACTTGGGAGCTAAAGAAATCATCGTAGTCTTTGATGCTCCAAATACATAAGCAGTCATAAATACAGATACTATACCTGTTATACTTCCCGCTAGCATCGAGAAAAGAATCTTCTTAAAATCAGCTTTAATCTCACCTAAGAAACTATATAGAGCATATCCCAAAGCAATAACCGACGGTGCCAACCAGAAACTAATTATTTGAGTATTTTGCTCATAATCTTCGTAAGAAGTATCAGTAAGCAAGAGAAAACTAATCACAACAAGTATTGTGATTAAAATTGGGTTCAATAGAGGTGATTTATATTTTATTTGCAATTTTTTAGATAGGATAAATACAGTCAAGGTCAAGCAGACATGAACCAATGGTGAATTTAGAAGCTCTTCCATTAGGATCTTTTTTTCATGATTAAACCAACGACAGTCATAACTAATACAGCACTTACAATAATAGCCACCGAAATCGGTAGCCACTCTTGTTTTAAAATGCGATAATGGCACATTAAACCGACTCCAGCCGGAATAAAAAACATAGCCATATTATTTAGCAGGAAATTAGCGACATCCTTAACATCCTTTGTTCTTATCAACTTTAATTCTAAGCCTACTACTAATAATAACATCCCAATAATACTGCCTGAAAGTGGCAAGTGACTGTAATAGGATATCAATTCTCCTAATAGCCATAAGCCTAAAAATATTACAACTTGCTTTATTAAAATCATGCACAAAAGTAATCTTTCAAATTCTCACAAAGCCACCAAAATAGAAAAATCCACCCTTAGAGGTGGATTAATCACTTGTAAAAAAACGTGTATTTTATTGTAAATCCATTTTTATTTAAAAAGTGTTCGTGAGCCAAAGGCTCTAAATCCAACTAACATCGAAACACATCCACTTTCAGTATCCTCAGGATTTGTATTTTGATCGACAATTACTCTAACTATAAACTCATCAGTACTTTCAACGGAAAAATCCCATGCATTCGTAAAGTCCTCATCTTTATTATCGTACAAAATATTATATTCGACATCCAAAAGTTGAAATCTTAACTTTCCAAGTTGATCTTCACCTTCAACCAAAACTCTATATTCCTGATCAGCGTAAAACGTTAATTGAAGCTCAGCTGTTTCTCCTTCTGATAAAACCGTATTATTAAGCTGTCCATTAAAAGTATAAGGGCTTAATAAAGGAATACAGTCTTTCTTAGTAAATTCATTACACTGAGAAAAAGCAAAACTCGAAATACAAGTTAATGCTATAATTAAAGTGATATATCTGTAAATTTTACTCATCCTTAAGATTATTATTTATCATTAAGACTCATTAAACAACTCTACATTTCCGTAATTCGTGCTCGAATTCTGTCATTAATAGTCTTCACATCATTCAAGATATTAGGAGGTACATTAAGTTTTGCCTTATTCCCAATGACTGCCTTACCTTTTTTAGAAATCAACTTAGCCTTCCCTGATTTTTCCTGAGCAATTTCTTTGAATTTTTCATTCAACTCTTTCAAATCTGGTAAGAAATCCTGAACTCTTTTTTCATCAGAGAACTGCTCCATAAGTGCCAATAAGTTTTTAACAGAAAAGCGTTGTTCAACAATTAGTTTTACCATATCGTTATGAGGAACCTCAGGATCTAAAATATTGGTTGCTAAATATAGCGTTTCAATCCAACCTCCAAAAATGATAAGAGCTGCGGTACTTCCTCGTTGATTTTCCTTTAGGTAGCTATCCGAATCAGTAAATGTCTCAGTAATGATTCTCAATAAAGAATCCTGATTTTGCAAGTTCTTCTCAAGGCGCTTAGCAATTACTCGCTCCCCTTCTTCAGGAATACCTAACTCACGTGTAAACTTTTTAACAACAACTAAAAATTTTGCGGCATCTTGATATTGCTCATAGATACGAATATAGCTTAAATCTGCACCATAAACTCCCATATTCAGAGCCTTATCAGCTTGAGTTAAGTAATTATCAGAGTTTGAACTTGGATTCAATAAATCTGGATGGTAAGGCAGATTCATTCTCTGTATAATAGTAGTCACCTCAACAGGTGATGGAACATTATAGAAAATATTCTTAACCTTCTTTAGACTTTGATTGTTGACAACCAATTCGTCCTTCACAGTAGAAGAATTAGTTTTAGTCTTATTTTGACAGGCTACCGAAACAAAGGAGAAACCTAGCAATATTAGAAAGTAAGACAAACGAATGCTAAATTTGAGCATAGTAGAATAATTTATTGCTTAAAATATTTCAATTCAATAAAACTAACCCATTTATCTCAATTTTTCAATTCCTGATCTGTATTTTTTAATTATTCGTAAAAAAAAACGAAGTTAATTCTATCAGTTTGGGTGACTTAAGCACTAATTTGTGTTGAAAAACCAGCGTCCTATAACATCTTTGCAATCTCTTCTAAATCTGCAAGTTCAACCTTCCTAAGTGTTTCTATTGGAGTATCTCTGAATATCGGATAAATCATCACTACCGAGCTTGTGTTTTTTTCAAATGTGGCAATCAAAAATCAATCTCATGCTGAGAAATATTTTTGATTCTTTTGCCCTTATATTCACCTTTAATAAATAAAGTCTGAATAGTAAGATTATCGCCAAATTTGATAAAATATTGACAGTTTTTTCAAGATTTTAAGTTTCTCCTGGCTTATATAAAGCAATAATAGTTTCTTCAAGATTCAAAAACCAGACTCACAATAGATACAATTTAAACGACGCAATTTACTAGCCTTATAAAATAAGTTAATACACAAAGAAAGCCCAAGCGTCTGCTCTTTACAGGAACAAATATAATTCTAGATTCATTTTCACCTTATTGAAAGGAAAAAAAACTATAACTAATACACCAATAATTTATTCACTTATATAACTTAGTATGA
Source organism: Ancylomarina sp. YFZ004 (assembly GCF_054254355.1). NCBI lineage: Bacteria > Pseudomonadati > Bacteroidota > Bacteroidia > Marinilabiliales > Marinifilaceae > Ancylomarina > Ancylomarina sp. YFZ004. The sequence goes on along the minus strand of NZ_JBTCHQ010000009.1, from coordinate 195,718 downwards.
AACCATAAGGAGTAGATCAACAACAAAAACAATAATGCTTATGTTCTAATTATTTGAAAAAATATTCATTTTTTCACTTTTGATTACTAAGCTTTTAGTATATTTCTGCTGCTAATCAATTTTAATAAGAGGCTAGAATTTTTATCTTTGTTTTTATGCTAGAAATATCAAGGTATATTAAGGATTTATTGTTCATTCATGACTGTGTAATTCTTCCTGGTTTAGGTGGTTTTGTTGCCAACTATTGCCCTGCCGAAGAAAACCCACTGACTAATGAAATGCTTCCTCCATCAAAGGCTGTTAGTTTCAATCGAAACCTAAAACAGAATGATGGCTTGCTTATAAATTGTTTGGCTGAAGCTGAAAGATTATCTTATCCAGAAGCAGAGAGGGCAGTTGAGCTTTATATCGAAGACATTAGTGTTCGTTTACGTAGAAGTGAAAGAGTCGTTTTTAATGAACTAGGTGACTTGTTTTACAACAAGCGTCATAAATTACAATTCGAACCCGCTAAGGACATTAATTTTCTTGCTGATCTTTTTGGAATGGAAAGTTTCGAACTTCCAGATTTAATCTTCCAGGAAAATACTCAGATTCGATCTCTAATCATCAAAGAAAATATTTGGAACCGTTTTAGCCTTAAACGTAAAATATATGCAGCTGTTACGATTCCTTTCTTTTTAGGATTAGCATTAATCCCTGTGAATATTAGCAATTTTCAACATCAGTCAACTGCTTCATTCAGTTTAATGGAGAGTACTCCCGATGTTCAGAAAACAAAGTCAGTTAAGGTAAACGAGAAGATCTCTCCCATTAATGAATTGGTTAGTTTTGAGCCTAGAATCATCTATGCTAAGCCTAAGCATGCCATTAAGAATAAATCGGTAAAAGGAAAGTATTACTTGATAGCCGGTAGTTTCTCTAACATTGAGAATGCTAAGATTCTTAAAACTGTGATTGAAGCCAATTCATATCCTGCTAGAATTATTAAGAATAAAAATCTTTATGCGGTTGCCTTAAACAAATTCAATTCAAAAAAAGAAGCTGATCGTTTCCGCAAAAAAGTATTACAAAAGAACCCGAATGCATCTTGCTGGGTTTTACAAAAATAAAAATCATTTCGATCAAAATATTTCAAGGAGCTTCCATAAATGGTGGCTCCTTTTTAATTTCCATCAAATCCTAAATCAAATATTTCTTTAATAGAAGCTTCTAGTATAAAAGAAGCGAACTCAGATGATACAATAATTATTACCTTTGTCGGAATTTGAATGATCATCCCTGATAGTCAGGAATTAAAATATTATACGGATAAAATCATGAGCGATAATAAAGTCAGAGTTCGATTTGCCCCTAGTCCAACAGGACCTTTACATATGGGAGGTGTTAGAACAGCCCTTTTCAACTATTTGTTTGCCCGTAAGCACGGGGGAGATTTCCTATTGCGTATCGAAGATACCGATCAGACACGTTATGTGCCAGGTGCTGAAGATTATATTGCTGAAGCCTTAAAATGGTGTGGCATTACAATTGATGAAGGTGCAACTGTAGGTGGAGAATATGGTCCATACCGTCAGTCTGAGAGAAAACCAATGTATCGTGAGTATGCAGATAAGTTAATTGCTTCTGGGGATGCCTATTACGCTTTTGATACAGCGGAAGAATTGGACGCTATTCGTAATGAATATGAGTCTGAAAAGAAAACCTTTACATATAACCCTGATACTCGTGGTAACTTGAATAATTCCTTAGCATTAAGCGCTGATGAAGTTCAAGCTAAAATCGAAGCTGGTACACCTTACGTTGTTCGTTTTAAGATGCCAGTAAACGAAGAGCTACATCTTGATGATGAGATTAGAAAGCACGTTGTATTCAACAGTTCTGCTCTTGACGACAAGGTTCTTTTCAAATCGGATGGCATGCCTACTTACCACCTAGCTAATGTGGTAGATGATTATTTGATGAAGATATCTCACGTGATTCGTGGCGAAGAATGGTTACCATCTATGCCTCTTCACGTATTATTATACAAGAAATTAGGCTGGGAAGCTGAGATGCCAAAGTTTGCTCACCTTCCACTTATTCTTAAACCAGTTGGAAAAGGTAAGCTAAGCAAGCGCGATGGCGATAAACTTGGATTCCCTGTATTCCCATTGCTTTGGAAAGATCCAAAAACTCAGGATATTTCATCTGGTTACCGTGAGGATGGTTATTTCCCAGAAGCATTTGTAAACATGCTTGCACTTTTAGGTTGGAACCCAGGAACAGAGCAAGAGATTTTCTCTATGGAAGAGCTTTCAGAAGCTTTCTCTTTAGAAAGAGTGGGTAAATCAGGTTCTAAGTTCGACCCTGAGAAAACAAAATGGTTCAACCGCCAATACTTAATGACTAAGTCTGACGAAGAAATTGGCCAATTATTCAGTAAAGAGGTTCTTGCTGAAAAAGGCATTGAAGCAGATTCAAATAAAGTAACTCGAGTTTGTGGCATGGTAAAAGACCGTGTAGACTTTGTTGCAGAACTTTGGGATCAAGTCAACTTCTTCTTTGAAGCTCCTATAGAGTTCGATGCTAAAACGGCTAAAAAAGCTTGGAAGGCTGATGCTCCTGAGCTTATGCAAGAGCTAAAGACTATTTTATGTGATATCTCAGACTTCTCCTCGGCGAATACTGAAACCATCGTAAAAGAATGGATTACCGCTAAGGAAATTGGCTTTGGTAAAGTCATGAACCCATTCCGTCTTGCTATGGTTGGCGCTGGAAAAGGTCCACATATGTTCGATATTATTGAGCTATTAGGCAAGGAAGAAACTTTATCTCGTATCGATTTTGCTTGTGAAACTCTTTAGTTGTGAACTAATAACATCATAAGCACCATTGTTATTTAACATATCAAAGCCTTACAAATATTATAATATATTTGTAAGGCTTTTTTATATAAAAAATTGAAATGATAAGTATTTGTAAAATGAAAAAAACAATTCTATTATTAAGTCTCTCGGCTATTATGTTTTCATGTACAGACGACACCGAAGAGGATAACTCGGTCCCCAATGTTGATTTTAAATATGAAGTTGAAATTGATGAAATAAAAATATCTTATAATTCGAATAACATCGATGGTGATCTTCTTACATATGAATGGTCTACAGAATCAGAATTAGTCAAATTAGCAGATGTAAGTGATGTTTCAACATATTTTGAACTATCTGAGTCAAACCAAGAACAAAACATTGACATCACTCTAACTGTTAGTGATGTCGAATCTGAGAATTCTAGAACTAAAACGATCAGTATTCCAAAATTCACAGAAACAAGAAAAATTGGCTTAGGTGCAAAGCTGACTCAAGAAAAAAGCAATGATGTTGATTACGGATGGTATTTCGATCAAGCTAAAACAGGTAAACACGCTGGTGTTAATTGTGGTCCCACAAGTGTAACAATGGCCATTAAATGGGCTAACAAAAGCTTTTCAAATACTCCCGAGGATGCTAGATCCAAATACAGATCTCAAGGTGGATGGTGGTATACAGATGATATCATTAACTATTTAGATCTGAATAACATCTCAAATTACACTATCAAGCTACCTACGATTAATAAAGTAAAGGATGAATTGGACAAAGGAAATATTTTGATTATTTGTTTAGATATGTATTATATCAGTAATCAAAAAAAGGCCAACTGGCATGTTGATAAGTTTTATACCACACAAACAAAAGACTGGGGACACTTTATAATAGCCAAAGGATATAAGGTTGTTGATGGAAAGGTATTTTATGAAATTTATGATCCAAATGGATATGGAAATAAATACAGTGGTGGATCAAATAAGGGTGAGGGACGATATTATAGAGCAGAAGATTTAGATAAAGCAACCAATATTTGGTGGGATCATGCAATTGTAGTTACTCGCAATAAAACAAAAACGAAAGAAGGTGTTGATCCTACAACAATCGTTCATCAGAAAGGGCGATAATTGACAAAATCTGGTTTAATACTATACAGCATTTTTCAAAATGATACAAAAATAGCCTTGGAGATTCCAAGGCTATTTTAATATCTACTTATTTGAAAGTTCTTTCTATTATTTAGATGTTTCTTCGACAAAATACTTCTTGTGAAACAGAAGTATAAAGGTCACTCCAATTGTAATGTAAGAATCCGCTACATTAAATACTGGGCGGAAGAATACAAAATGCTCACCTCCCCAAACTGGAAACCAAGATGGGAAATTACCATCAACTAAAGGGAAATAAAGCATATCAACGACTTTACCATGTAGGAAAGAAGAATAACCTCCAGCCTCAGGTAAAAAGCTTGCTACTTGATAATAGCTATCATTAAAAATGACACCATAAAAAGCAGAATCTATAATATTTCCCATTGCTCCAGCAAAGATTAAACCGATAGATAAAATTAAGCCCTTAGGTGCTTTCTTCTTACAAATATCATTCAAATACCATCCAATTCCACATATAGCTACAATACGGAACAAGCTTAATAGAATTTTACCCCATTTACCTTCCAGCTCCATACCGAAAGCCATTCCATTATTCTCGATGAAATGAATAACAAACCAATCACCGAATACGGAGAACTCTTCCCCGAGCATCATGTGGGTTTTAATCCAAACTTTAAAAATTTGATCGAGTATTAAAAGCACAACAATAAAGAGTGCAGACTTTTTTATTAATGACATGCTATTGTTTTAATGTTAAGATTTCAGCGATGACTACTGGCAGTAATAAACACCTCCCTAGCTTGAAAAAACAAATCGCTGTTTAAAAACTGAATGCTTTTTCACTTTCAGAACAAACAGCCCCCGAATATAAACAAAAATGATTGGAAGACTTCTCTCCCAATCATCTTCTATATGTTATAATTTGTTATTGGATCTGCCTGTTCTTTGCATCAATACTTAATGTTGCATGAGGAACAGCACGTAGTCTTTCTTTAGAAATCAAATTTCCTGTCTCGCGACATACACCATAATTCTTATTCTCAATTCGAATAAGTGCAGCTTCCAAATGACTAATGAATTTTGCCTGACGCTGTGCTAATCTTCCAGCCTCTTCTTTCGACAAAGTTGAAGCACCTTCTTCTAAAACTTTAAAAGTTGGAGAAGTATCTTCAGTGTCGTTTCCTGAGCTATTTGAAATAACAGCCTTCAAGGTTTCATAATCTTTCTTAGCTTTTGCGAGTTTCTGGGTAATCAATTCTTTGAACTCCCCTAACTCTTCGTCTGTATAGCGTTTTTTTTCAGTCATAGATTTTGGATTTGATCCTAAAGATAACAAAAAAAGTATTACTCACTAAGCTTTTTAATTCGAATATAAGTTTCGATTCCAGCTTCAATTTCTACAGCTTTAGCATCATCTCCTTCGATTTTCTCAACCAAACTTACTGATTCTGCGAGAGTTTGACTTCCAATATAATCTTTATGAGTTGTTAGTGCTTCATTTATGCCATCGTGCATCGCAATTTCTAATGAAATTTTATCTGTAACATCAAAATCGCTATCCTTACGCAAATTTTGAATTCTATTGATAAATTCACGAGCAATACCTTCTTTACGTAATTCCTCAGTAATGTTAACATCAAGGGCTACTGTAAGCTTTCCTTCGTTAGCAACTAACCATCCAGGAATATCCTCAGAGATAATTTCGACATCTTGCAATGTAAGAACAACCTTCTCTTCGTTCACAACAATAGTAAATTCAGATTCTTTCTCAAATACGACGATATCGTCCTGATTCATTTTAGCAATCACACCAGCAATTTGCTTCATGATCTTACCATGCTTAGGTCCAAGAGTCTTAAAGTTTGGCTTAATTTTCTTGATCAATACACCTGAAGTATCCGTAATGAACTCCATCTCTTTCACATTAATCTCAGAAAGGATAATGCCTTTTACAGCCTCTAACTGAGGGATGATGCTTTCGTCAAGAATTGGAACCATAATCTTACTCAATGGCTGACGTACACGAATCTTCACCTTACGACGAAGTCCTAATACCATAGAAGAAATCTTCTGAGCCATATCTTGTCTTTCCTCAAGAGCCTTGTCAATTACTGAAATATCAGCAACAGGGAAATCTACCAAGTGAACTGAATTCTCAGTGTAACGATTCGTTACTGAATTCAAGTCTAAGAATAGACGATCCATAAAGAATGGCGCAATTGGTGATCCAAGAACAGAAATCGTCTCAAGACATTTATAAAGTGTTTGATATGCCGAAATCTTATCTGTATCATACTCACCACCCCAATATCTCTTACGACATAAACGAACGTACCAGTTAGATAGGTTTTCGTTTACGAAATCCTGAATAGCACGACCCGCACGTGTTAGCTCGTAAGTCTCGTAACACCCTTCAACTTCCTCCACCAATGAGTTAAGAAGAGAAAGAATCCAACGGTCAATCTCAGGACGTTTTTCCATTGGCACATCAGCTTCTGAATATGTAAATCCATCAACATTAGCATACAATTGGAAGAAACTGTAAGTATTATAAAGTGTTCCGAAGAATTTACGACGAACTTCTTCAACACCATTTATATCAAATTTCAAGTTATCCCATGGCTGTGCATTGGTAATCATATACCAACGTAATGGGTCAGAACCATATTTTTCGATAGTTTCGAAAGGATCAGCAGCATTACCAAGACGCTTAGACATCTTATTGCCTTTAGCATCTAATACCAATCCGTTTGAGATAATATTCTCGAAAGCTACACTATCGAAACACATTGTTGCAATTGCATGAAGCGTAAAGAACCATCCACGAGTTTGGTCTACACCTTCAGCAATAAACTGAGCTGGGAATTTCTTATCGAAATCCTCTTTGTTCTCAAATGGATAATGTTGCTGTGCATAAGGCATTGCTCCAGAATCGAACCATACATCGATAAGGTCAAGTTCACGGAATAATTTCTGTCCCGACTCACTTACTAATACGATATCGTCAACATACGGACGGTGTAGATCGAACTTCTCATAGTTCTCCTTTGAGTTATCACCTTCTACATATTTTTCGAGCATATTTTCGCCCATGAAACCTGTCTCAATAGATTTTTCAATTTCAGCTTTTAATTCAGGAACCGAACCAATACATTTCATTTCACTTCGATCTTCACTTACCCAGATAGGTAGAGGCGTTCCCCAGTAACGAGAACGTGAAAGATTCCAGTCCTGTAGGTTCTCCAACCATTTTCCAAAACGTCCTTCACCTGTTGATTTTGGCTTCCAGTTAATCGTCTTGTTTAGTTCGATCATACGATCGCGAACCTTTGTTGTCTGGATAAACCATGAATCCAATGGGTAGTATAAAATTGGCTTATCAGTTCTCCAACAATGTGGGTAGTTGTGAACATGCTTCTCAACCTTAAATGCCTGACTGCTCTTTTTCAACTCAACAGAAATATCGATATCTAAAGTTGGATCTTTCTCAGTTAAGCTAGAATCGAAGGCGTTCTTTACATAACGACCTGCATATGGAGCATAAAGCTCAACATTTACATGGTTCTTTACGAATTCCTCATCAAGATCTTCAATTTTAAAGAACTTACCAGTACGGTCAACCATTGGTTGCATCTTACCTTCCTTATCGCGGAAAATAAGTGGAGAAATTCCAGCAGTTTTAGCGACTCTATCATCATCAGCACCAAAAGTTGGGGCAATATGAACGATACCTGTACCATCTTCAATAGTAACAAAATCAGCTAAAATTACGCGGAAAGCATCACCTTCAGGCTTCACCCATGGCAATAATTGCTCGTACTTGATTCCTTCAAGATCAGTTCCTACACACTCCGAAAGTGGCTTATATGGAATTTTCTTGTCTCCAATTTTATATTCGCTTAAATCTAGATCTTCAAGTTTCGTATCAAAGAAGTTATTGAAAAGCGCTTTAGCCAAAACCACAACACAATCCTTACCTGTGTAAGGGTTGAAAGTACGAACACGTACATAATTGATCTTTGCTCCAACAGCTAAAGCTGTGTTAGATGGCAAAGTCCAAGGCGTTGTTGTCCAAGCCATGAAATATGCATCACAGTCAATTCCTTCGAAAAGGAAGTTACTCTTCTCGTCTTTTTCTATCTTAAATAGACCAACAGCTGTTGTATCTTTTACATCCTTATAACAACCTGGCTGGTTCAACTCGTGAGTCGATAATCCCGTTCCTGCTGCTGGTGAGAATGGCTGAATGGTATAACCTTTATACAAGAATCCTTTCTCGAATAATTGCTTAAGCAACCACCATAAAGACTCAATATAACGGTTATCGTAAGTAATATATGGCTCGTCCATATTTACCCAATATCCCATTTTAGCAGTTAAATCTTCCCACTCACGTGTGTATTTCATCACGTTAGTTCTACAAGCTTCGTTATAATCGTCAACAGAAATTTTCTTACCAATATCCTCTTTGGTAATACCCAATTCCTTCTCAACACCCAACTCAACTGGAAGTCCGTGTGTATCCCAACCTGCTTTACGGTCTACTTTAAAACCCTTAAGCGTCTTATAACGACATACAATATCTTTCAATGCACGGGCCATTACGTGGTGAATACCAGGCATACCGTTTGCTGATGGGGGTCCCTCATAGAAAACAAAAGATGGATTTCCTTCACGAGTTTCTAAACTCTTCTCGAAAGTCTTGTTTTCTTCCCATTCTTTTAAGATATCTTTATTGATCTGTGAAAGATCTAAGTTCTTGTAATCTGGAAATTTTGTGCTCATATTTTTGTTTTGATACTTGACAATTTATCCCGTAAACCAACGGGCTGAGAAGAATGTAAACTACTGAAACAATTCAGCTTACACCAATCATGAATTATGGGATAAGCTAGATAGGTATCAATCAGGATACGATACTTCTTCTCAAAAGTTCACAAATATAGAAAAAATACAAGACATGATAACGATACTAAGCACTTAATCAAAGGAATATGAGTGAAGTCATTAGCATTGAAAAGAACAAATTTTAAACTGAAAAGGGAAATAACTTATAATCCGAAATTAATAAATATATTTAGCTTTGGATTCATTAAGAAATCCTACATTCTTGTAGTCTACAAATTATCTCAAATAATGAATAATTCAGAAGAATACATCTATAAAAATGAGTGTTATGAAATCATCGGTTGCTGTATGTCTGTTCATTCAGAACTTGGTGCTGGTTTTCTTGAAGTCATTTATCAAGAGGCTTTAGAGTTTGAATTTAATAGAGAAGCTCATCCTTTTGAAAGAGAAGTTGGAATTGATGTTAGCTATAGAGGAGAGAAACTGAATAAGAAATATTTTGCTGATTTCATCTGTTATGGAGAAATAATTATAGAACTCAAAGCAGTTAAAACATTGGATGATTCACATTATGCACAACTATTGAATTATTTAAAAGCCACAGATAAAAAAATAGGATTACTCATCAATTTTGGATCAAAAAGCTTGCAATACAAACGAGTCATCATCTAAAGATGATAAATTATAAGCCACAAATTTCACAGGTTTTCTCAAATTAAAATAATACAATAAAATTTGTGCTAATTTGAGTAATTTGTGGACAGACATTTTAAAATAAGAGGATAACTAAAAATCATATTTCACTGATTCCTGAGATTGAAATCACTCAATAAAATTTGTGTTAATTTGATAAATTTGTGGACAGACTATATTTATAGACAGATTATAAGAAAAGATAACTATCAATTTTAAAAATATGACAACAGTAAAAACAACTTACTTAGGCGATTTAAGAACTGAAAATATTCACCTGCAATCAGGAAACAAGATTTATACCGATGCTCCTGTTGATAATCAAGGTAAAGGGGAAGCTTTTTCTCCGACAGATTTAATGGCAACTTCATTCGGATCATGTATAATGACCATTATGGGCATTGTAGCTCGTGATAACAATATTGACATTGTAGGCACGGAACTAAACATCACTAAAATAATGGCTGCCGATCCTCGTCGTGTTTCTGAAGTGGTTGCTGAATTTGTATTTCCTAACAAAGCCTATACTGACGAAGAAAAGAAGATTATCGAATCAGTAGCAGGAACAAGCCCGGTTCCATTGAGTGTTAGTCCTAATATGACACAAAACATTAAATTGGTTTGGCCTAAATAATAACATTTTATAGATTGAGTCCCTATTAATAAAAAATAGGGCTCGAATTTTCTTCACACATCTTGCAATTTACTCACTATGATTCTTGTTACAGGAGGTACTGGCCTAGTCGGTTCACATTTACTTTTCGATTTAGTTAAAAAAGGCGAGTCTATTCGTGCCTTAAAAAGAGAAAACAGCTCTTTGAAGGATGTACGTGATTGCTTTGCATACTATTCCGATTCGGCAGATGAACTCTTTGATAAAATTGAATGGGTAAATGGCGATATGCTCGATACGGACTCTTTGGATGAAGCGCTTGAGGGAATCTCAAGAGTTTACCATTGTGCAGCTCTCGTTTCTTTTAAGAAAGCTGACAAAAAGCTTATGAAGAATATCAATGTTGAGGGAACTAGAAATATTGTTGATGCCTGCATTGAACACAAAATTCAGAAGTTGTGCTACGTAAGTTCGGTTGCAGCCTTAGGTAGTCCAGAAGAGTATGGAGATACCGTTACAGAAAAAACACCTTGGAGTCCTGAAGATAAACGCTCGGGATATTCAATCAGTAAATTCAATTCGGAACTTGAAGTTTGGCGAGGTATTGAAGAAGGCCTTGATGCCGTTATTGTGAACCCCTCTATTATTCTGGGTCCTGGTCAATGGCATAAAGGATCATCCTTACTATTCACAACTGTGGCTAAGGGCATGAATTATTTCACAAGAGGAATTACGGGATACGTTGATGTGAGAGATGTCAGCAAAGCGATGGTTCAACTCATGGATTCAAACATCAAGAATGAGCGTTTCCTTTTAAATGCTGATAACTGTAGCTACGAATTCATCTTCAAAAGTATTGCGAAGGCTCTTAAATTACCAGAACCTAGCAAATATGCTTCCCCATTATTAACTGGGATTGGATGGCGATTGGCTTATTTGAAAAAGATTTTCCTATTTCAAGAGCCTAGCTTCACAAGAGCCACTGCTCGATCATCTCACAATCGCACCTTTTATTCTAATCAGAAGATAAAGGATACTTTAGATTTTGAATTTATAAGTGTGGAAGATAGCATTAAGGATGCGGCTAAGCATTATCCATTTAAATAAGAAAGACCGAATCCAGAGATTCGGCCTTCAATAATTTCTTCTAACTTTTACTATTCCAGTTTAGCATGGCCAAAGCTGACTGAGAAATCGACACACCATATAAGAACATACTTATATTTGGCCAAATCGGTTCCAGAAGGAATATCATATTGGAAATCCCCCTCGATTCCTTTCAAATCACCCAAGCTTATATATTCAGTAGCTTCCTTATCTGTAGACAAATACACTTCTAATAAAGGGCCATCGTCGGTTTTAAAGTCTGTAAATTTCAGAATTGTTTTAGCTTCGTTTAAACTAGCCACTCCCGAGGTTTCATGAGCTCCTGAAACAAAATTTCCTTTTACTTCAGCCTCATTCATTTTCATTTCCATATCAGGAGATACATCTGTCTCATTCATATTATCATCATCACTTGAACAGGAAACTGCAAGAATGAGGATTAAGATTATATACCAATTTTTCATCTGCATTTAGTTTGTGTTTTTAATTAGAATCTCAAGCACTTTCAAAACAGTTTGAAATAATTTAAGAGTCGGAAGTCTTAAATTAATTAAATTCCATAGAATGAACAAACTTCACAATGATCTTAACATTTCATTAATAAACTACGAGTAAAGCAGATAGTAAAAATCAGAATGAAGAAGAATCATTAAACACAGGTCTCCTAAGCATATTTATTCTAAATATAAACAGCATATTCCGATGAAATTATCTTTATATCTTTTATTCGCTGCAAACGATTGAATTTCAACACATAGAAGCATTTTATTGAATTTAACATCCATTAACACACACCACCCATTAAACATAAAACCAGCGATAGAGGTCTAGTTTTTATATATTTAGTAATCAGTTGATAATAACGATTAAGCATAAATATATGAGCAAGGCTAATAAAAACGACAAGTCCAGAAGAAAATTCCTGCAAAATTTAGGTCTAGCAGGTGTAAGTGCTGTAGGCGGATCCGCATTACTACTTCAAAGTTGTTCTGATCCAAAGGATTCAACATCTGGAAAGAAGATAAAGGTACTGACTCAAGACAATCAATTGGTCGAGGTTGATGTGGCCAATTTAAAGCCCAGCGACAAGATAAAAGATCTGGATTACCTACAAGACAGAGGTCGTGAAGGTATCCCTGGAAAGAAATTTGTGATGGTGGTAGACTTGGCCAAATGTAAGAATGCTCGAAAATGTATGTCTGCTTGTCAAAATGCCCATCAGTTAAAGCCTGAAATGCATCATATCAATGTGCTCGAGATGAACGATCCAGTTCGTAAAACGAGTTATTATATGCCTAAAACTTGTCAACATTGTGACAACCCTCCTTGTGTTTCGGTTTGCCCTGTTGATGCAACTTTCAAACGTCAGGATGGCATTGTTCTAATTGACAACGAGCGTTGCATTGGTTGTCGTTTTTGTGTAGCTGCCTGCCCATATTCAGCACGTACCTTCAATTGGACAGAACCCAAGGATGCTGAAGAATTTGCCGAAGTAACATACGATATGGAGCTAAATGTTCCTCAGAAAAAAGGAACTGTAACCAAATGTGCTTTTTCTGCAGATCGCTTGCGCGAAGGTAAATTACCCTATTGCGTTTCAGCTTGTCCCAATGGAGTCTACTATTTTGGTGATTCCAACGAAGATTTGGTAACCAATGGAACAACTAAAATGACCGTAAGATTAAGTGAACTTCTTCAAGAGAATGCGGCTTATACCCTAATGCCTGAACTTGGAACAAAACCCAGCGTTTACTACTTGCCTCCTCGTCAGAACAAAGGCTGAGATTAAAACGGTACACTTTCTGAAAAAACTATTGACAATTTACTAGCACCTATTGACTTATGAACGATACCCTATCAAAAGAAATTCTGACTAATGAACAAATCGATCAGGATCTTTTAAAGAATATAAACTGGGGAAATAAATTTAAGCTATGGCTAGCTTTCCTAGCTGTCTCCCTAATAATATGCTTGTATTATTACTACCAACAAATAGAACACGGGCTGGGTGTAACGGGTCTTAACGACTACGTTTCCTGGGGTATTTACATCTCCAACTTCGTCTTTTTTGTGGCAACCAGTTTAATTGGAATGCTCATATCATCAGTATTAGGCTTGATGAATGTGAGTTGGGTAAAACCACTTGCCCGAATAGCAGAACTTGTAGCTGTTGCCTTTGCCATGGTAGCTGGTCTTATTATTATTACTGATATGGGGCGCCCCGATCGTCTACTAAATGTATTTATGCATGGTAGAGTTCAGTCTCCTATTGTTTGGGATATCGCCGTTGTCGTTACCTACGTTGCCATCAGTATTCTATTACTATATATCCCTCTACTTCCGGATATAGCAATCTGTAGAGATAAGCTGAAAAATGTACCTAAGTGGCAACAAAAAATGTATAAGATCCTAGCCTTAGGTTGGAAAGGAAAAGCGAAGCAATTTAAGCTGATGCATAACTATACTCGTATTCTACTTGTCCTAATTATACCTATTGCCCTTTCGATACATACGGTAACATCTTGGTTATTTGCGATGACTCTTCGTTCGGGTTGGGATTCACCTATATTCGGACCTTACTTTGTATCTGGTGCATTTGTAGCAGGTTGTGCTGCCGTTATCATTACCATGTATTTCTTCCGAAAGAATTATAAGCTAGAGAAATATATTACGATCGACCATTTCGATAGAATGGGACGCTTACTCGTTCTTGTGGCATTGGTTTATGTCTATTTCAATATTAACGAGATTATTGTACCTGCATATAAGACCAATACAGCAGATGCCAAGCACGTACAAGAAATGTTATCAGGACACGAATCTATCATGTTTTGGATGGTTCAGTTAGGTGGGCTGATTATTCCATTCCTATTAATTCTTTTCAGACCAATGAGAAGACCCTTGCCACTAATGCTCATCTCTATTGTGATTTTGACAGGTGCATGGTTCAAGCGTGTTTTAATTGTAGTTCCTACTCAATTGGCTCCTTACTATCCTATTCAAAACGTACCCGAAGAATGGACACATTACATGCCAACTATTCCTGAAATAGCTATTACTACGGGCTCATTTATTTTAGTATTGATTATTATGTCTGTACTAGCCAAGCTTTTCCCTGTTATTCCAATTTGGGAGATAAAAGAAGAAATTAACCACAATAAGAAATAGCATGATGAACTACTATAAATACTACAAGTCGATTATTCTGATATGCCTTTGTTCTTTAACTGTGGCAAATGTTCAGGCACAAAGTGATTGGGAAGTCACGCCTGATCAAGATAAAAACCTCAGCCCTTTCATGTTCGACGATGAAATGGTTTTAGAAGGGGGGATTTCATACGAAAACTCTTGTACTTCGTGCCACGGTATGCCAGGACTAGCAGATTATACACCTATGGCTCCTCCTCCTGGAGATCCTGCTTCTGATCAGTTTCAGTTGCAAAACGACGGTGCCTTATTCTATAAAATAAAATTGGGACGTGGTGCTATGCCTAAGTTTGAAGATGTATTTGCTGATGACGAAACCTGGAACATCGTTGCCTACATCCGTAGCTTTAATGAGAATTACAAGCAGCCAATTCCAGATTTAGGTGGCGTTGAAATACCAAAATATGACTTAAAATTAGCATTCGACGAGAATGTAGATAAGTTGGTTGTAAAAGTATTCTCAAAAGAGATTCCTCAGCCAGAGGTAAGTGTATCAGCTTTTGTAAAAGGTATGTTTGGAAAATTCCTTTTAGGTAAAACTCAAACCAACGAATTGGGTATTGCTTATTTAGATGTTGACCCTCAACTTCCTGGTGATGCAGAAGGTAAGCTACACATTATGGTGAAAGCAACTAAAGGTTATGGATTAGCAAAGCTAAATCAGAAAATGAAAATGGTTCAGCCAAGCATTCATAAATCAGCGATAGAAGGTCGTCATATTTGGAGTACTGATGAAATGGCGCCAATCTGGTTAAAGACGAGTTTCTTCATTACCATTTTTGGTGTATGGACCATACTATTCTTCATTGTAATTGGCTTTTACAATATTAAAAAAGCTGGCCGAGAAGATGATGTGATGATTGAGTGATATGTCGATATGGAGATGAGATGAATATTGTGTGAAGTAGAAATACAATCACTCTAAGCTCTATACTTTTTCACTTTAACATTTATCCTTAAATACTTTAACCTTACAATTACTTTATCCTTGAATATTTTAACCTTACATATATGAAACTAGCTAGGCGTGATTTTTTGAAGAGTTCGGCAGCCATTGCTGCTGCTACAGCTGTTGGTGTTGCTATCCCCGAAACTTTAAAAGCAGAAGCTCGTGAAGCAGAAAAGGGATGGAAATGGGACAAGGCCGTTTGTCGTTTTTGTGGAACAGGTTGTGGTATCATGATTGCCACAAAAAATGATAAAATACTTGCCGTAAAAGGTGATCCATTAGCTCCAGTTAATCGTGGATTGAATTGTATTAAAGGCTATTTCAATGCCAAAATCATGTACGGCGCCGACCGTCTAAAAAAGCCACTACTAAGAGTTGATGAGAATGGAAACTTCTCTAAACAAGGTAAATTTAAAACAGTAACATGGGAACGTGCTTTTGATGAGATGGAAACACGAATGAAAGCTACCATGAAAGAATTGGGGCCTACAGGAATTGGAATTTTTGGTTCCGGTCAGCACACTATTATGGAAGGCTATGCAGCAGTGAAGCTGATGAAGGCAGGTTTCCGTTCTAATAATATCGATCCAAATGCAAGACACTGTATGGCTTCGGCTGTAGCCGGATTTATTCAAACATTCGGTATCGATGAGCCTGCAGGAAATTACGACGATATGGAGATAACAGACACCGTTGTAACGTGGGGAGCAAATATGGCAGAGATGCACCCAATTCTTTGGTCTCGTATCACGGCAAATAAGTTGAGTCATCCTGAAAAAACTCAGATTGTAAACCTGACAACTTATACCAATAGAACTTCTGATTTAGCTGATATCGAAATTGTGTTTAAACCCAATACCGATCTTGCTATTTGGAACTATATCGCTAATGAAATTGTTTACAACCAGCCGGAATCAATCGACTGGGAGTTTGTGAAGAAATATACTGTATTTGCTACAGGATTTGTTGATATCGGTTACGGTATGCGTAAGCCTGATCATCCAAAATTTACAGATAAGGAAAAAGAAACCGTACGTAACGAGGTAGCTAAAAAGCTTACTGGAGATGAAGGAAAATCTCTTGCCTACTTAGGTTATAAAGAAGGTGATGTAATGGAAATGACACATCGCGATAAAGCGAAGAACCATTGGATTATCGGTTACGAAGATTTTAAAAAAGGCTTACAACCCTATAATTTAGACTTTGTTGCCAATATAGCAAAGGGTGATCCTGATGAGTCCATTGAAGATTTCAAGAAGAAGCTAAAAGCTTTAGCTGATTTATATATTGAAAAGGGCCGGAAAATTTGTTCTTATTGGACCATGGGCTTTAATCAGCATACTCGTGGTACTTGGGTAAACGAACAGGCCTATATGGTGCATTTGTTATTAGGAAAGCAATCGAAACCTGGTAGTGGAGCTTTTAGTTTAACCGGACAGCCATCGGCATGTGGAACTGCACGTGAAGTAGGAACATTTGCTCATCGTTTGCCAGCCGATTTATTGGTGGCAAATCCGAAACATCGCGATTTCTCTGAGAAAATATGGAAGATACCAGCAGGAACTTTGAATCCTAAGGTAGGAAGTCATGTGATGAAAATTCACAGAGACATAGAGGATGGGAAAATTAAATTTGCATGGATTACTGTATGTAATCCTTACCAAAATTCCGCCAATGCCAATCATTGGATTAAAGCAGCTCGAACCATGGATAATTTCATCGTTTGTTCTGATGCTTACCCAGGAATTTCAGCTAAGGTTTCCGACTTGATTCTTCCTTCGTCGATGATATATGAGAAGTGGGGAGCTTATGGTAATGCTGAGCGACGCACACAACACTGGATTCAACAAGTTACTCCTGTTGGAGATTCAATGCCTGATATCTGGCAATTTACCGAGCTTGCGAAACGATTTAAGTTGAGTGAAGTTTGGGGAGAGCAAAAAATACCTGGCTTAGAAGGTGGCTTACCTGATGTAATGGAAGGTGCTAAGGCTATGGGATATTCTCCTGACGATACACTTTTCGATGTTTTATTTGCTAACGAACATGCTAAGAAATTTGCATGGCCAGATCCTATTGGTGAAGGCAGATTAAACACAGAAGCAGAAGGTGATAAACGTAAAGTTCTAGATGGACAAGGCAAACCTTTCGAAGGTTATGGCTTTTTCCTTCAAAAATATTTCTGGGAAGAATATCGCGAGTTTGGTTTAGGTCATGCTCACGACTTGGCTCCATTCGATGCTTACCACAAATGTCGTGGTTTAAAGTGGCCAGTTGTAGATGGAAAAGAAACACTTTGGCGTTTCAATTCTGAATACGATGTTTACGCTAAAAAAGCAAATGTTGGTCCTTTTGCCTTCTACGGAAAAGCACTTAAAAACATGCCTCAAGGTTCACTATCAAAACCCGATATGTCAAAACCTAAGGTTGACCTTAAGAATAAAGCTAAAATATTCTTCCGCCCTTATATGGAAGCACCTGAGGTTCCGAATAAGGAATACCCATTCTGGTTGTGTACAGGCCGTGTTCTTGAGCACTGGCATTCTGGAACAATGACAATGAGAGTTCCTGAACTTTATCGTGCCGTACCTGAAGCTTTATGCTATATGCACCCTAAGGATGCATCAAAACAAGGCTTTGTAGAAGGTGATCTGGTTTGGATTGAGTCACGAAGAGGACGTGTGAAAGCACACATCGAAACAAGAGGTAGGAATCGTGTACCAAGAGGCTTAGTTTATGTGCCTTGGTTCGATGAGAAAGTATTCATCAATAAGCTTTGCTTGGATGCAACTTGTCCTATTTCGAAAGAAACAGACTTTAAAAAGTGTGCAATTAAGATAACGAAAGCCTAAACTAATTATGAATGTAGAGTTATTAATTATTATAGATATTCTAATCCGATAATTCATAACGCATAATTCTTAATTTATAATTCATATGAAACCGATGGCAACAAGAAGAAAAGTAATTCAAAGAATATTTGAAGGCACAGTCTTTTTAGGCGGAGGAGGTCTTATATGGGGAAGTTCCATAAAGGCCAACTCTAAGTCTGACTATGTACTGCGTCCTCCAGGGGCTTTGAAAGAAAAAGATTTTCTTAAAGCTTGTATCAAGTGTGGTCAATGTGTCGAAGCTTGCCCATACGATACGCTTAAGTTGGCACAGCCCGGAGATGGAATTGCCAATGGCACACCATTTTTTGAGCCTCGCACTATCCCATGTTACTTGTGTACCGATATGCCATGTACCGATGCTTGTCCTTCAGGAGCTTTAGATTTAAAACTTTTGACTAAGGAAGAAGATAAGCCTGATATTCTCAATTCGAAAATGGGCTTAGCGGTTATTCATAAAGAATCCTGTGTAGCTTATTGGGGCATTCAATGTGAGGCTTGTTATAGAGCTTGTCCTCTAATTGATAAAGCTATTAGTCTGAAATACGAAGAGAATACTGTCACTGGAAAACATGCTAAACTTTTACCTATCGTTCATAGCGATGTGTGTACCGGATGTGGTGTATGTGAACAAGTATGTATCGTAGAGAAGGCAGCTGTCTTCATATTACCAATAGACAAATCAACTGGTGAGGTTGGCGATCATTATATCAAGAGTTGGGATAAATCTGATGAAGACCGAATTAAACAGGACGTCAAAAGAAATGATGATGAAAAAGATATAGAATCAGCCATTGATTATTTAAATGATGATGATTTGATAGAAGATTAGATGATTTGAAGATGTGTTGATATGGGGATATTGGCCTTTAAGAGAGCTTCGGTCAGAAAAAATGGTGATATAATGTGCATCGTGAGGAATTTGTGAGAATTTGTGTAATCTGTGGTTAAACATTTTTAAGAATACGTTTATAAACGAATTTGAATGAGAAAATATCAATATTTAATACCAAGGCGAATTGTCCAGATCGGAATCCTTTTACTTTTTGTAGGAGGTAATTATTTCGGTTGGGAAATAGTCAGAGGTAATTATAGCTCTGCGATTATAGCCGATATTCTTAACCTAAGTGATCCATATGCTGTTATGCAAATAGTTGCAGCTGGATTTCTGGCTTCAAGTTCTGTTCTTTGGGGAGCATTAATTGTCTTTCTTATCTATGTAGTTATTGGTGGACGCATGTTCTGCTCATGGGTTTGCCCAATGAATATAGTCACAGATATAGCTTTCCGCCTTCGAAAAACCTTTAAGATAGAGAACGAAAGTAAGATCAATATCACTAGAAGTATCAGATTTTACATTCTTGGACTAAGCTTACTCGTTTCCTTTGTTTTTGGAATGGCAGCCTTTGAGGTTATTAGTCCAATTTCAATGTTACATCGCGCAATCGTCTTTGGTTCAGGATCTGGTTTAGCTATTGTTGCATTGGTATTCTTAGTCGATCTGTTTATTCTAAAAGCAGGATGGTGTGGACATATTTGTCCTCTTGGGGCTTTTTATTCCGTTTTTGGGAAACAAGCCATCATCAAAATAAAACACAATCATGATAATTGTACCAATTGCATGGCTTGTTTCGATGTTTGTGTCGAAGAACAAGTGCTATCAATAGTTGGTAAAGAGAGTGATTTCATTCGCTCTGGAGCATGTACAAATTGTGGTCGTTGCATAGAAGCTTGCGATGATAATGCACTTAAATATGCTTTGAAATTTGATTTGAAAAAGTAAACTAATTATAAAATTGAAAATGACATTTAAAATAGAACACATGAAATATTTAGCCCTAATTACTCTATTTTTTGTTGTGGCTTGCCAGCAGCCCAAAGAGACTAAAATTGATGAAGACACATTGGGCTTTATTGATGCGGATTTGGATTCAGATGAAACCAATTTTAAGATGAAAGCTGATTTCAATGTCGATAAACCTGCGGCTGGAAACACGATAGAGCGTGCTTTTGAAAATGCACCGCCTATGATTCCACACACTACAGCTGGGTTCTTTCCAATTAAAATGGATAACAACATTTGTTTAAGCTGCCATATGCCTGATAAGGTTAAAGAATCTGGAGCTCGTGAGATTTCAAAAACCCATTTCCAATCGTGGCGTCCTAGTTTAAAAGAAGAAAACGGAAAGTATTCTAACCCTGATAATTCAGAAGTCTTTATCGAAAAGATGGATGTATTAAATAATGCTTATTTTCACTGTTCTCAATGTCACGTTCCTCAAGCAAATGTGACTATCAATATTGAGAATTTGTTTACACGCGAATTCCGCGAAACGTTCGGAATTGAGGAATCAGATTTGAAGGAGAAAGTAAACGAAGGGATCTAAAACAGATTAATATGAATATTTCAAGTATAGTGATTCGGGTCTTACCTGAGTATTGCGAATCGACTTTAGAGTTAATAAAAGCTTCGGATGTGTGTGATTATTTCATGCACGACGAAACAAAGATTATAGTGACTATTGATGGAGAAGATATAAGTGAAGAGATTGGAAAACTCAAACAGATTCAAAAAATGGATCATGTGATATCTGCTGATTTGATGTATTCCTATTCAGAAGATGAGTTAGAAAAAGAGAAGGATAAAATTGAAAAGTCTGAAGATATTAACGAATGGCTGAATGACACAAATCAAGATGCTGGATTAATAAGTTATGCAGGCGATTTAAAAAAGAAATTTTGATAAAATAGAGATTAATTATCTCATAAAATAGGTTTACACCACGAATTCACGAATTAGAAATTGATTCGTGAATTCGTGTTTTTATTTAATTATCATGAGGCTTTATAACATTTCATATGAAGTAGGAATTAGCTATTTTTGAGGGCAAATAATTAGTTAGCAAAAATCTAATTATCAAATTGAGAGAAAATGGAAGATATTAAAAATAGAGTTCGCGAAGTCTTAACAGACGGGAACTTAGATTACAAGCAGAAAAAACACCATTTGGCCTATATTGCTGAAAGTACACAAGCTTATCCTAAAGTATCGACTGAAGCGATGGAAGCATTGAGCGAAAAAGTCATTTGTGACCTGTTTGAAGGATCTGCTCCCTATCGCCCACGTTACATACTTCCTGATTATAAGTTGGCTCTTAAAAAAGGTGTAACGTATCTCGAACTCGATCCTCCATCTGATTTTGATGAAGCCATCAATTTCCTATCTATCCTATATAGCCATGTTCCATCAATAACGGGTTATTCTGTTTATTTGGGAAATATCGATCAATTATTACTACCCTTTGTTGGTGACCTATCTGAAGAAGCAATATATAAAAAGCTTAAACTTTTTTGGCGTTATATTGACAGAACATTGCCAGATGCATTTGTACACATCAACATTGGTCCTGAGGACAATATCATAGCTAGAGCAATTTTGAAAGTTGAGCGAGAACTCAAACAAGTCGTTCCGAATTTGACTCTAAAGTACGATACCGAAAAAACATCGGATGCACTTCTAACCGAAGCTGTAAAAACTGTATTTGAAGTTGCTAAGCCACATATTGCAAATCATAAAATGACGGCTGCCGATTTTAAGGGTGACTATGGTGTCGTGAGTTGTTATAATTCTCTACCTGAAGGCGGAGGATCTCATACTTTAATCCGTTTGAATCTAAAAAAGATTACAGATACTCATAAAGGAAGTTTAGACACATTTTTTTCGGAGACCTTACCCAAATATTGCCAGATGACACTGGATGTTATTGAAGCAAGGGTAAAGTATTTGGTTGAGACTGTGAAATACTTCGAAACCGATTTCTTAGCTCAAGAAGGCATCATCAAGTTAGATAATTTCTCTGCGATGTTTGGATTCTACGGACTCGCGGAATGTGTAAATATCTTGATGAAAAATGATGGTCAAGATTTTACCTATGGACATAGCGAAGAGGCAAATCAATTAGGACATCGTATTCTTGAGGAAATGAAAAAATTGGTTGATTCTAGACAACTACCTTATTGTGAAGCCAACAACGGCAAAGCTTTCTTTCATTCTCAGTCTGGAATTGATATTGATATTGAAGAAACTGCAGGAGCTAGAATTCCTATTGGCGAAGAGCCTGACATCTACTCTCACATCAAGACCGTCGCTCCACATCACCATCTCTTTAATGGTGGCATAAGTGATATTTTCCATTTCGATGATACCGTAAAACGAAACCCTGCAGCTGTTCTAGATATCATCAAAGGTGCTTTTAAAAAGGGAATGAGAATGTTCACTTTCAATCTATCAGATAGTGAGTTTGTTCGAATAACTGGCTACTTAGTTCGTCGAAGTGATTTAAAAGAATTCCGAGAAGAAGGTTCGAGATATGGGAGTACATTGTTTGCAGCTAACTCAATGGATAATGCCGATGTAGATAAAAGAATAGCTAAAAGAGTAAACTCACATGAACAAACTGCGAGCCAATATTAGTGGCATCATCAAATCGAGTGTGATTGATGGCCCAGGCAACAGAATGGTCATCTTTTTCCAAGCCTGTAATCTCAATTGCATGTATTGCCATAATTCACATACCATTGGTTTGTGTAATTATTGTGGAATTTGCGCAGAAGCATGCCCAACACAAAGCTTAGCCATTGATAAGGTGAAGAAGCAGATTATTCATAATGAAGCTACTTGTACACATTGTGATACTTGCCTAAAAGTTTGCCCTGAGAATAGCAGTCCTTTCTATAAAAACATGTCTGTAAGTGATTTGATTTCTGAAATTTTGGAAGTCAAGGATTTTATATCTGGGATTACCGTATCTGGTGGTGAGGTCATGCTTCAAGCGAAATTCCTAGAGCAATTATTTATCTCAATAAAAAATCATCCAGAACTTAAAAACCTTTCTATTTTAGTTGATTCAAATGGCAATGTAGATCAAAATAGATGGGAAACAGTAATGGATTGGGTTGATGGTTTCATGATAGATCTTAAAGCCTATTCCCCAGAAATTCACAAGCAGCTTACGGGTTTTACTAATGAGAAAATATTGAAATCTATTCATTATCTTAATCTCAAAGGCAAGCTCAAAGAACTGCGCCTTGTACTTGTTCCCGATTATAATAACAGTGAGGAAGAAATTAAGGAGATTTCAAATCTAATGAAAAAGCTATCTCCAGAGGTCAGAAAGATTCTGATTAAGATGAGAAAACATGGAATTAGAAAGAAATATGCCTTTCTGAATGAACCCAGTCAAGATGAAATGAAAGATGTTTTAAACAGATTTGAAACAAATGGCATTGATCTCTTAGTCATCTAATCTGATAACTTTCTCCCCAAAATTTCGTATCTTATAGATTGGATTAAAAGCTTGAGTTATGACTGATACAGCCGATTTAAAAAATCTTTGTATTGATGAGCAATCTAAGATTTATCTCAAAGAGATTGCCATGTGGGGAAAATTTATGGCCATTTTAGGTTTCATCAAATTTGGCTTCCTCTTGCTGTACACAATCGTATTTCCATTAGTTGCTCATAAAATTGAAGCACATTTCGATCATGATCTTCCTCTTATTGGAATTACATTCTTCTTTTTATTCATGGCAATTTTAGTTTACTTCCCGTCAAACTTTCTCTATTGTTTTGCACGATGCACAAAGAAGGCCTTGAAACAAAATGATCAGGATGTATTGAGGCACGCTTTTCAGAGCCTTAAAGCTTACTATCGCTATATAGGGATTTTGGTCATTATCTTGCTTTGTATATACCCAATAGCTATTGTAGCAGCCATTATTATCTATTAAGGCTTATAACCAATATCATCAGGTAAATTAGGCTTTTGAGATGCCATTACAGCAAGCTTATCTGCAAGTTCGTTGCCAGGAATATTTGCGTGTCCTTTTATCCAAATGAATTTAACTTGATGCTTTCTATAGATCTTCAGGAATCGCATCCAAAGATCCGGATTCTTTTTATCCTTAAATCGTTTTTTCTCCCAGCCAAAGACCCACTTTTTCTCAACTGCATCAACTACATACTTCGAATCAGAATAAACCGTTACCTCGCAAGCTTCTTCTTTTAGAGCTTCCAAACCAATAATCACAGCCAGCAACTCCATACGGTTGTTGGTTGTTAATTTATATCCCTCAGCCAAATCTTTTCGATGCTTGCCTGATAGAAGAACTGTGCCGTAGCCACCAGGTCCTGGATTGCCACTGCAAGCGCCATCGGTGTACATGGTAATTTTTCTTGTCATTTTATTATTTGATTCGTTCGAGATATAAAATTAATACTCTGCTCAAATTTAGTGGATATTAAGATAACAAAAAAGGATGTTCGATCAATCGAACATCCTTTTGTTTTGTTATACCAGTTTAGAACTGATAATATCTTAAGAGAGATTATTTTACAATAGTCATCTCGTCAATTAAGTTTTTAGCACCTGCATACTTCTCAATAATGAAAAGTGTGTAACGAATATCAAGGTTGATACATCTTTGAAGGTTATCTTCAAAATCGATATCACCAGACATCGCCTCAGAATTACCATCGAAAGCAGTACCAATCAATTCACCGTTTCCGTTAATTACAGGAGAACCTGAATTACCACCAGTGATATCACTGTTAGTTAAGAAACAAGCGTGAAGGTTACCATTCTTATCAGCATATTGACCGAAATCTTTGTTCTTATACAATTCTTTCAATTTAGCTGGAACTCTAAACTCGTGACTTGTAGAATCTTCTTTCTCCATTACACCTTTAAGAGTTGTATAGTGATTATTATAAACACCATCTTTTGGAGAATAACCACCAACTGTACCGTAAGTTAAACGAAGAGTTGAATTCGCATCTGGAGCTAAGTTTTTCTTCTTATTGATTTGCATCAATCCATCAACGAATAAACGCTTACCTTTTTTAAGTTGATCAGCACCTTTGTTCATTTCACCAGCAGTCGTTCTATACAAAGCAATAATTGAACTACCTACTTTGAAAGCCATATCATTCTCGATAACTTCTGCAGTTGGATTTTCAAGAAACTTGTTGAAAGATTCTTCGCTAGCAAAAACTGATTTAGAATAAACATCAGCAGCAAATTTCTCGAAATCGTTATTATACTCTTCAGCAATAACTTTAAAGATATCAGGACGTTTCTCTAGTTCAATATTCTCAGCATATTTAGCAAAAAGAGCAGACATTAACTTTTGATCAGTTGGAAGGTTATAATCTTTATAGAATCCTTTAGCAGAACCTTTAAGACCTTCAACAGTTTTAGCAATAGCAGCTTGATCTAGAGTATCAGCTGATAATTTCTTCATTAAACCAGTTGATCTATATGCAAACATATACATCTCAGCACCTTGAAGAAGAGCCTCACTTAGGAATGACATATCGTAACGAACATCTTTACGGTCAGTATATGCTTTCTCAATCATATTAAGAGCCTCACCATATTTAGCTGTTCTTTTCGATTTCTTGTTAGCCCAAGCATTGTATTCAGACTCAATCTCTTTCTTAGCACCCATTGTGTTCAACTTCTTCAAAGCTTTATTTTGCTCATTAGAATATTTCCAATAGTTAGCAGATCCTGCATGCTTTGAAGCGTACTGAATACGAACCTTAGGATCTTTCAACATATCCTTCATCATAACATCCAACTTCACTGTACGGATATCGTAACGATTCTTGTTTGTAATCTTCATTGTCTCTTCAAGACCAAAAGAAGTTAGGTAGCGTTTAGTGGTTCCAGGGAAACCCATAATCATTGCAAAATCTTTCTCTTGAACACCTTTGATAGAAACAGGTAAATGATGCTTAGGCTTCAATGGTACGTTATCAGCTGAATATTTAGCTGGTTTTCCGTTAGCATCCGTATAAATACGGAACATAGAAAAGTCAGCAGTATGACGTGGCCACATCCAGTTGTCAGTATCACCACCAAATTTACCCATTGATTGTGGAGGAGCACCTACTAAACGAACATCTTCAAAAATTTCATAAACAAAAAGGAAGTACTGATTTCCAGCAAACATACTCTTTACGCTAGCTTTATATTCAGAACCTTCTTCAGTTGCTTTTTCAATCTCAGTAGCAACTTTATCAATTGCTTCATAACGCTCATCTTCTGTCATTTCATCGTTAACAGTAGCAAGAATCTTCTTAGTAACGTCTTCCATACGTACCATGATAGAAGCAGTGATGCCTTCATTGGTCAATTCCTCACTTTTATCATATGCCCAAAAACCGTCAGCAAGATAATCGTGCTCAGTTGTTGAGTGAGATTGAATTGAAGGGAAACCACAGTGGTGATTCGTTAGGAACAAGCCTTGATTTGAGATAATTTCTCCTGTACAGAAATGACGGAAAGGTCTACCTGCTCTTCCTAAACCAACAATAGCATCTTTCATGCTGTTATTGTTGATATCGTAAATATCTTTAGCGCTTAGTTTAAAGCCCATCTTCTGCATTTCTGCAGTGTTTTGTTTTTTCAGTAATGATAAAAGCCACATTCCTTCGTCAGCTTTAGCAGTGCTAAAAGTCAACAAAAGGCTTAAACCCAAAACCAGTGATGCTAATTTTTTCATCTTGTTTTAATTTAAAATCTAATGTGAGGTTCTTACTTTCAATTGGTAAGTAACTTCACTATTTGTGAATGTTGATTATAAGTATATCAATGAATACAAAGTTAATATTATTCCTGAATTTGAGAAGAAAGCTATGTAGGTTCAAAATGGGGATAAAAGCATAACACACTATACTACAGCGCAATAACGCCGGATTGCGGAGAATTATTTTAGATTAAGTTGCGAATTTTCTCGTTGTACTTACATCCTAAATAGAACAAACGAAACTCAATTAAAGGATAATCATCTAATAATCTTGCTTATATGAGAATATTAAGAGAAGTATTAATCCCTAAAATGACGCGTATTATTTTAGAATTCTAAGCTCAATTGATCAGGTTGCATACCAAAAGTTTTACGATGATGTGGTGTATTACCATGCTCTCGAATAGCTAATCGGTGTTTTTTTGTAGGGTAACCTTTATTGCTATTCCAATCGTAATTAGGATATACCTCATGCAAGTCAAGCATTAGGTCATCACGATAAGTTTTTGCCAACACGGAAGCAGCGGCTATGGCTAAATACTTTCCATCTCCTTTTATGATGCAATGGTGAGGGATATCCTGGTAGGGGTTGAAACGGTTTCCATCAATTAAGAGTTGTTCCGGTTTCACTTTTAATTGATCGATAGCACGATGCATCGCTAAAAAAGAGGCATTAAGAATATTAATTTTATCGATTTCTTCAGGACTAACAATACCTACAGCCCAAGCCAAAGCTTCTTTCTCAATAATCTCCCTTAAAGCATAACGTTTTTTCTCAGTCAACTTTTTCGAGTCATCAAGAATGTCATTTTTGAACTTTGGAGGTAGAATCACTGCAGCGGCTACTACTGGTCCAGCAAGGCATCCTCTCCCAGCTTCGTCGCAACCAGCTTCAACTTTATTTTTATCAAATGCTAAAAGTAATCCCATAATAATCTTATCTGATGATCTATATTTTTCAGATACAAAGAAACGCTTTTTAGGCTTTGCTGGAAAGTTAATGGAGACTATAGTTTTAAAATTACTTATACCTCACTTGACGTGCATTATTAATAAAAAACCTTTTTATCAGTTTCGGGTCATTGATAATCTGATAAAATTCATCAAAATACTCAATCACACGCTTTTTTTCTTTTTCAGTAAGTAAATCACTGTCTTGATAAAGAGAGTAGAAAAGATCTTTCTTCATCCTAAATTCTTTAAAAACAAATTCAAGTTCTTCTGGAGTTCGTTTATATCCACGAAACAATCTCTCATGAATACTTACAATATCAAGATTCGCATTGGGAACTGCATATGGGGCATTCACTAAACTAGCCCAATCAAAATCATATGGAATTGGCACTGGGCGAGAAGTAGGAGTTTTAGCAATCATTTTTATATTATGAAGAGTAGGAACTCCCCAATCGGTATTGCCAACCATAAATTGAAAAATCGCCATACGTGTCACCTTATTAATCATTGTATTATCTTGGTGAATACGATCCTTATAAATTGGGATTTTACCATTTCGCTTCGCCATTTTCTCAAAGTCTTCGATAAAGAAAACATACTCTTCCAAATTCTTTACGTCTTTAGCACTATCCTTATAGATTACTCTTGCTAAACGAACTCTGAAGCCTTCTGGAGAAAGAATCTGATAGGCTTTATAAATAAGATATTCTTGAAAAACCATTTGTTGGAAGCGAGAATTATTATTTCTACAGTGTCCAACTATTTTTAGCTTATCCTGATCGTGAAAAAGTGTATAACTAGAAGTAGCCTTATTGAATTTAACCCGTAAAGGTGGGAAAGAACAAACATTTTTATTTTTTCTATAATGCCCTCTCGTTTTTAACTGAACAATCATGCTTACAATGGAATCTCCCAATTGATAAGATAAACGTGCTTGATGATACTTGCTTTTCTTACCTGTATCTTTGATTAATTCTTTAATGTTAGTTGTAATAGAGAGTTCAATTAAGGTGTCGGAGCCAAATAAATAAGGCGCTTCAAATACTTTTTCAGTTTCCTCAGTTTGTGCATTAAGCCCAAGTGTGGTAAAAAGAAAAAACAATAATAAGAGCTGGTTTTTTAGTACGAATCTCATAAGAAGCTATTTTATCAAGTTTTATATCCCCAGACAAATTAATATTTAAAATATTAAGCTTTGTTGAGCTTTAAGTATACTATTCACGATCAAAACTTTTATCGCTCATTTCAGGATCAGATAAAACATTAGGTGTTGCATCTTCTTTATAAAAGATAGTCAGACGCACACTCTTCTTCGATAAGTCAATTTGTCCAACTTTAAATCTAACGACTACAATTCCTGTTCTTTCAAAGATGTTCTCGATTAATTCATTTTTCTTACTAGGGTGAATCAGATCCATTCGATCAAAAATAAGACTTCTTCTAGCCAAATGACGTTTCATCCATACTGTCTCCATTACCCAAGTGGTTGCCATCAAAATCAGGTTTGTAAATAGAATAGCACTCACACTTACTTCACGACTAGCTAGCGCATTAATTACGGATAGAGTAATAACCAAAAAGAGGTAGGTCATTTCTTTAATAGGAATGGTATCGGTACGGTAACGGATAATACCAAATATGGCGAATAGACCAAGAGCAAAACCTAATTGAAGATCGATGCTTCCCAAAAGAAAACAAAGAAAAAAGATCGTTGTAGAAATTAGAATATAAGTAAACACATAGGAGCGTTTCCCTGTAGCTCTAAAATAAACAAATATGATAACGAATATTGTCGCTAAAAGATTTAGCCCAAATCGTAGCATCAAATCTAGGAAGTTGCCTCCCATGATTTCTGAAGATATTTCTGGTGAATTTAAAAGAAGATCCATTGTTTATCTATTTTATACGTTCTTTTTCTTTGTGTGCAAATATACGGTAATACATCTGATTATCTATCAATAAGCCTTGGTCTATATATTTTGGATCTCCGATTGGGACATCCATTGCAATGAGTTTAAACGAATAGAATGGATAAACTCTTGCCACTGGCGTATGGCCAAAAATAATAACGATAGCCTCATAGAAATCTAAAGTTTCTATGACTTCATTCAGGCTTATTCTTGAATATTTTTCTGTTCTTGAAAGGTAACCTCGATACCATAAAGGACTCTCTGAATATAAGAATAAGTCAACCAGAGTTGTGTCTTCAAGTTGAGTATAATTGTTGATATGGTGGCGCATTCCCTGATTAATTTTTTTTATGCTCATTTTCTTTTCCATCAATTTTGGAGAAATTCCAGCATGAACGAAGAGCAGTTTATTAATACGTATGACCGTATTACGGGCTCGCAACCATTTTCCTAAAACAGTATGTCTTCCAAAAAAATGGGAATAATGATATTTGTTAGCATGCGCTGCATGAAGATACTTATTATCAACATATCGATTATCAAACAAAAGAGCCATCATTTCATGATTTCCCAATAGTAAATGGACATTACCACCTGCTTTCTGAGCTTGCAATTCGAGATTAAACAGTAACCACAAGCATTCTGTTACCTTATCGCCTCTATCAAAAACATCACCAGTAAATACGACTTGTCCATCGCCCCAAATCCAATTGTTATTTTCATCAATTATTTTGTTGTAGCGCAACATGGCTTTCATCGAATCGAATTGGCCATGTATATCACCAAAAACAGCAATCTTACCATTTGATTCTAACAATCCTGACTGGGGTTTGATAGTCCGTGGTATAATATATTCTGTGCTATCATTCCCAGCAAATCCATTGAAACGAATCGTATCATTCTTATATCTAAAATATTTTCGAGTAATTTTCGCCTTATTCTTTAAACTATCATGAATGATATAAAAGGCTTCAACTCGTTTGGCAGAAAGATATTTAATATGTGGCCCTTCGACATAGCTACGCACACGAATCGAATCGATATTAGTCGAATCTGGATCGAAATAAGCCGTAGTCTTCAAAGAGTATAGAAGAAGCAATGGCAATATATATTTTAGGATACTATTTCTAGTCATTAATTTATAATCGTTTGAGTTCTAAAGATAGTATTATTTTTTATCCTGCTAGAACGCTTAATAATCTTAAGATATCCTTATTTTTGTACTGAGAATAAATTTTCGTTTTAAATATCCGAAATATTTTTTTTTATATCCTTTTGAGAATAACTACAGACACGATATCATATGTACACAAAAGACGAAGCCAAAGCAATTAAAATGGGATTTTGGGATGGATTTAAACGCTATTCAAAAAAGAATGGTCGTAAAATGACCTCATGGGTTCTAAAGGGGACTCAGATTAAAGAAGTTCAATTGAAGTTCGATTTGAATGAGGAAGGTGCTTTTGTTGTTCTTCAGGTTGATAGTAAACTGGATGCAAACAGATTGGCTGTATTCGAAAGTTTTGAAAAATACAAAACCGTGATTGATGAAACCTGCGGACAAGATCTAATTTGGAACAAAGATTACTATATAAAAGGCTTTAAAGAAGTGAGTGTCATGTATTACCATTTGCCTGGCATATCAATTTATAACAAAGATGACTGGGAAAAATGTTATGATTTTTTCTTTAAACAGATGTGTTTACTTGAAGCAGCATTTCTTGAGGTAAAAGAGGTTGTTATGTACCGAGTCTAGTCAGCAGTAATCCTAACTAAAAGTTGACGATAGGCTGAGAATAATTTGGACTTGGAGACAAAACCAATATATTTCCCATTATCGATTACAGGTAAATTCCAAGCTCCAGTTTCCTTAAATTTCTTCAGAACCGTTTCCATCGAATCCTGATAAGAAATAGAAGCTGGAGGCATTATCATTAACTGACTGATAGGTGTTGTGTACATTTTTTTATCGAACATGATCTCACGAACTTCGTCTAAAAGCACAACGCCTATTAAAAAACCTTCTTCGGTAATCACTGGAAAAATATTCCTCTTCGATTTTGAAATGACTTTTATTAAATCGCCAAGAGTAGCTTCCTCATCAATCCTCCTAAAATCCGTTTCAATAACTTTTGAAAGTTGCATGAATCTTAGAACTGCCTGATCTTTATTGTGCGTAATCAGTTCACCTTTTTTAGCCAACTGAGAAGTTACAATTGATTCTTTCTGAAGACTTTTTACGGTGATAAATGAAATTGTTGTTGATAGCATTAAAGGTACAATCAACTCATAACCACTTGTAATTTCTGCGATTAGGAAAATCCCCGTTAGAGGAGCATGCAGTACACCCCCAAGAACACTTGCCATACCCACCAACGTAAAATTACTAGCCGACAAAGGTTCTCCAAATTGAAAATGATTGTAAATAAATACGAATAGAAAACCAAGCATTGCACCCGTAAAAACAGATGGCGCAAAAATTCCTCCTATCCCTCCTGCTCCAATAGTTATTGAAGCTGCCACAACTTTCAGAATGACCATGGCTCCTATAAAAATAACCACCATATACCACACATCGGTGTAGTTCTCAAACAAACTAGATTGAAAAACCTCATCTAATCGACCATCGATTAAGGCTTTTACCATATTATAACCTTCACCATAAAGTGCCGGAAAATAAAAGATCAGAACACCAAGTCCAAGGCCACCAATTAGCATTCTATTTCGAAGTAAGCGAATAGATTCAAATCGATTTTCAATCCAAAGGAACATCCTCGTAAAATACACTGAAGTTAATCCTGATAGAATACCCAAAAGAATGAAGAAGGGAATATCCTTAATCTCAAATGCGTGTGTAATCGCAAATTCAATCAAAATATCCTCATCCAAGAACAACTTTGTTGTTATGGCTCCACTGACTGATGCACTTAAAAGAGGAATAAGAGAAAAACGAGATAAATCAATTAACAAAACCTCCAAAGCAAAAACAATCGCAGCAATTGGCGTATTAAAAATAGCTGCAATAGCTCCCGAAGCACCACAAGCCATTAGTATCGTGATTTCTCTATAATTCAAATGAAAATTACGAGCCATATTTGAACCGATAGCAGCACCCGAAGATATAATGGGTGACTCTAAACCAATACTGCCACCAAATCCTGCAGTAATGATTGAACCAATTACTGAGGAATACGTTTTGTGTAATTTGACAATACTATTACGTTTTGAAATAGCATGTAGAAGAGACGTTATATTGTGCTTAACAAAATCCTTAATGATATACTTTTTGAATACTATTGTTAATCCGACACCAATCATAGGATAGAGGAAAAACAAATAATTTTGATAGCTCCAATTAATGCCCTCAAGTAAAAATTCACGACCTCGGTATACGGCTGTCTTTAAAATAAGAGCCGTCATACCTGAAGCGATCCCAATAAGAACACTTAAGATTAAAATGAAAGTTTGATTATTGATATGGCGAAGCCTCCAAATCAAAAAGCGACGCCACCTGGTTGTTTTCGCCATGGAACATTTTTGGAGTTGTACCTCCTAATTTACCAAATAGAATGCGAATGGAAAAACAAATTATTAAGTTTGAAACCAAGTATCATAAATAAAACTCTTAAAATCCTATGTCATTCTCAATCATAAGTGCTGATAAATTCAATACCATCAACTGGTCAGGCGGAACCAGCACCCAACTTTATATCTATCCCCAAACAGCTGATTATGGCTTAAGAAATTTCGATTTCAGGCTAAGTACTGCTAAGGTTGAAGTAGAAAAATCAGATTTCACATCCTTACCTGGCGTATCGCGAAAAATTATGATTCTAGATGGCGAAATAGAAATTTCACACAAGAATCAATACACGAAAACTCTGAAAAAATTTGAAACCGATAAATTTGAAGGTGAATGGCAGACCTCATCTGTTGGTATCTGTACCGACTTTAACCTAATGACACAAGGAAAGACAAAAGGTGAGCTGAGCTCATTAGCCCTTCTGAAAGAACAAAAAATAGACTTCACTATTGCTGATAAGCAAACCACAATATTCTTATATCTCTACTCAGGGGAGATAGCCTTTAATAACGAAGGGAATGACTATATCTTAAACCAAGGTGAGTTATTAATTATCGAAAATCCAATTACTAATAATCTTAAACTCAAAGCTAATAAGAATAGCAATCTAATAATTTCAAAAATTAGACACTAATCTATTCTTAAGCATTCTAAAAAAAAATAAGTAAAAACTGATTTTATAAAGATTTCTTTAAAACTCCCATTTATCAAAAGCCTCAAGAGCCATTTCATTATAGAGATGGCTTTATTATTGTAACAATTTGAGTTTAATATGATTATTCCAATTTACATCATATTTATCTATAAATTAATTTATTACATTTAAGCAAACACTAACCTCTAACTTTAGATGAGCTTAAAGATAAAATTACTTTATTTTTCAGTATTAGTATTGCTACTAAATTCTTGCACCGAGAAGTTTTATCCTGAAATTGATGAAGATGTTTCAATACTCATCGTAGATGGAAAAATTACGGATGAAATTGGTTCTTGTGAAGTAAAATTATTTAGGACAGTAAAGTTTACAGATGATTTTTCTTTGAAACCAGAACAAGATGCAATCGTAATTCTACATGATGACCTGGGACAAACAGAGATTTTAACCGAATTTGAAGCAGGGATCTACCATAGTGCATCAAATAAAATTAATGGGACAGTAGGCATTAGCTATTGGATAGAAATCCAAACCTTAGCTGGAAACATATATGAGTCACGCCCCGAAAAAATGAATTCTCCATTCGAAATAAATTCCATTTATGGGGATGAACAAACGTTTATAACTGATGATAACTCAAAAGAAAAAGGTGTAGGTATCTATTTTGATGCTACAAATGAAGATAATAAGGGTAACTATCTTCGATGGGAATATAGAGAGAGTTACGAATGGCATTCCCCTTATACTGTTGTTGAGAAATATTACGACAATGCTGCTACAATATGTTATCCTGTAAATGAATATCCTCTAATTAATATCCACGATGCTTCCAGTCTAGCTACAAAACAGGTTAACCATCTCCTAACATCCGAAATTTTAAAGCATGAGGTTAAATTAGAACATGAGTATCTTCTGGATATGCGTCTTTATTCTACGACTCAAGAAAACCACGAGTTTTGGGAAAACATGAAAGCTATTCACCAATCCAACGGGAACCTTTATGATATCTTACCTGCAAATATTAAAGGAAATATTTCTTCTTGCGAAGATGATTGTGAGGTTTTAGGCTACTTCGAAGCATCATCTGTTCGTAAGATGAAGCGTTTCTTCACCAAAAATGAATTTTCACTTGAATTTTCTGATTTTGATAAAGAATGTGAGAAATTCATCATAAGATATGAAGATGGCAGTCCACCCTTAAGCAAATATTATATTATTGATTCCTATTTTGAAAACATGGCTACTGTATATATTCTTCGTTGGCGTTACTGTTATGAGTGCAATGAGAAATACCCCGTTAAAAAACCATCTTTCTGGCCCTAATTTTATCATTGAAAAACAAAACTAGCCGAATCAAGCCCCATTTATATGACCGATATCAAACCCATATTATTCATCATATTCATCCTGATATTTTTTTCCTGCACGGAAAAATTCTATCCGGAAATTGATGAAGATGTTTCGATACTTGTTGTTGATGGTAAAATTACGGATGACAATGGCAACCCTTGCGAAGTCAGGTTATTTAGGACAGTTAAGTTTACAGATGATTTTTCCTTAGAACCTGAACGAGATGCAATCGTAATCCTACATGATGATCTGGAACAATCGGAAATCTTAACAGAATTTGAAGCAGGTATCTACCGTAGTTCATCTAATGAAATTAATGGGACAATAGGCAATAGCTATTGGATAGAAATCCAAACCATAGCTGGAGACAAGTATGAATCAACACCCGAAAAAATGAATTCTCCATTCGAAATAAATTCTATTTATGGAGATGAACAAACATTTATAACTGGTGACAATTCAAAGGAAAAAGGTGTAGGTATCTATTTTGATGCTACAAACCAAAATAATAAATCTAGCCATCTTAGATGGGAATATAGAGAAAGTTACGAGTGGCATTCCCCTTTTAAAGTTGAGGATAAATTTTCTGAAGATGCAACTACAATATGCTTTCCGGTAAACGATTTTCCTCTAATCAATATTTATGATGCTTCTGATCTAGCAAAAAAAGAGGTTAATCATCTCTTAACATCCGAAATTTTGCAAACTGAGGTTAAACTAGAACACATCTACCTTCTTGATATGCATCTTTATTCTACTACTCGAGAAAACTATGAGTTTTGGGAAAACATGAAAGCTATTAACCAGACCAATGGCAATATTTACGATGTTTTGCCCGCTAATATTCAAGGCAATATTTCTTCCTGTGAGAACAATTGTGAAGTATTAGGTTATTTCGAAGCATCATCTGTTCGTAAAATGAAACGTTTCTTCACCAAAAATGAATTTTCACTTGAATTTTCGGATTTTGATAAAAGCTGCGAAAAATTCATGAAGCGATATGATATGAGAACTCCTCCACCTCCACCATATATATATAAGATTATTAATTCATATCAGGAGAACACGGAGATGGTATATATAGTCCGTTGGCGATATTGCTATGAGTGTAATGTGAAATATCCCGTTAACAAACCCTCTTTTTGGCCTTGATGTCACCTCAACAAATAGGAAAAAAAGCGAAACAATAAAATCCCATTTATATGTCCAATATCAAACCCATATTATTCATCTTATTCAGCCTGATACTTTTTTCATGCACGGAAAAATTCTATCCTGAAATTGATGAAAATGTTGATATATTGGTGGTAGATGGTAAAATCACTGATGATGGCACCCCTTGTGAAGTCAGGTTATTTAAGACTGTTAGTTTTACAGATGATTTTTCAATAAAACCTGAAAAGGACGCTATTGTGATTCTGAATGACAATTTGGGAAACAAGGAAATTTTAACAGAATACGAAGCCGGTGTATATCGTAGCTCTTCAAACGAAATTACAGGAACTTTAGGAGTAAATTATTGGATCGAAATTCAAACACTCTCTGGTGAAAAATATGAATCAACTCCTGAAGTTATTCATTCGCCATTTGAGATTACCTCAATATACGGAGATGAATTAGAAGCCATAATAAGTGATAATTCGAAAGAAGATGGTGTAGGAATTTACTTTGATGCCAACAATAATGAAAACTCAGAAAGTTATCTCAGATGGGAATACAGAGAGAGTTATGAATGGCATACTCCTTTTGATCTTGAGACCAAGGTCACTGATAATCCTCAAAAGGTTTGTTATCCTGTAAACGATTATCCACTAATTAACCTTTATGATGCCTCTGATCATGAGACCAAAGAGGTTAATCACCTCTTAACATCTACAATTTTAGAACATGAAGTCAAGTTAGAACATCAATATCTCATCGATATAAATCTTTATTCTGTTTCTCAGGAGAATTATATTTTTTGGAAAAACATGAAATCTATTCATCAAACAAATGGTAATCTCTACGATATTTTACCTGCTAACATTAAAGGTAATATCAGCTGCTGCAATAACACTAATAAGGTTTTAGGGATTTTTGAGGCTTCTTCGGTACGAAGAAAAAGAGCTTTTTTCTCAAAAAACAACTTTACAGTTGATTTTACTGATTTCCCAGAAGAATGTGAAACATTTATTATAGTAGGTGTAACACCCGACCCAATGAAATACCAGATTGTTAAAATCATTCCCAGAGAAAACACAACAGCATACGAAGTCCGAAGAAGGCATTGCTATGAATGCAATGTAAAATACCCAACTAAAAAACCATCATTTTGGCCGACCTCAAATGAAAGTAAAAAATGATTATTAAAAAATTCATAACGATCTCACTCTTATGCACGATCTTTTTCTCATGCACAGAAAAATTCTATCCAGAAATTGATGGTGATGTTTCAATTCTCGTGGTAGATGGTAAAATTACGGATGAAATCGAACCATGTGAAGTTCGCTTATTTAGGACTGTTAGTTTTGCCGATAGTTTTCCTTTAAAACCGGAGAGAAATGCTCTAGTAATTTTACATGATGATTTAAACAAAACTGAAATTTTAAGTGAAACCGAGCCTGGTATATATAAGAGTTCATTCACAACAATCAAAGGTAAAGTTGGACGATCTTATTGGATTGAAATCCAAACCCTTTCTGGTGATAAATATGAATCTACGCCCGAATTGATGCTTCCCCCTTTTGAAATAACTTCTCTTTATGGAGATGAAATGGAAGTTATTACTGATGATAATACTGAAGAAGCTGTTGGCATTTATTTTGACGCCAAAAATAATGAAAATATAGGTTCTTATCTACGTTGGGAATACCAAGAGAGTTACGAGTGGCATACACCTTTTGAAGTTGATACTAAGTTTACTGAAAATCCCCAAACGGTTTGCTATCCAGTCAACGATTTTCCTATCATTAACCTTTATGATGCCTCTGACATTGAGAATAGAGAGGTTAATCATCTCCTAACATCAACAATTTTAAAGCATGAGGTCAAATTAAAGCATAAATACCTACTCGACATGCGCCTCTATTCCGTCTCACAAGAAAATTTTATCTTTTGGAAAAACATGAAGGCCATTCATCAAACAAATGGTAATCTATACGATATATTACCTGCTAATATTAAAGGTAATATATCTACTTGTGAAGGCGATTGTGAAGTCTTAGGTTATTTTGAAGTTTCTTCGGTTCGTACCAAAAAAGGCATATTCTCTAAGGATGACTATTCTGTTAAATTCAGTGATTTCCCTAAGGAATGTGAAACATTCATATACATTACCGTTCCCGATAATTCTCCACCAGACCTTACAAGATATTTTATTGAAAGAGTAATAATTAGACCTCGCTTAACCGTATACGAAGCTAGGTTTAGACATTGTTATGAGTGCAATCAAAAATACCCAACTAAAAAACCCTCATTTTGGCCCTGATCTATATAAATATGAAAACAAAACTATTATTAACCAATCTTATTATCCTGATATTCTTAGGATTTAGTCCTGATATCTCAGGGCAACCCTTATCAAAAAGCAATTTAAAAACTATTATTAATGGTAAAACCTGGGTGCCTAAAACATCTATAGCTTCAGGAGAACAATTCTTTCTTGAAAGAATGGATCTCAAAGGAAGCTTTTTGTTTAAAGGTATTCGATTTGATGATATTCAGTTTTCCTATGATATTTCAACAGAGAAGATAATTACTGCGATAGAAACCCTAGACAAAACGAAGAGAAATATTATTGTAAATCCCTTCTTTCTTGAGGGGTTTACAATTACAGAATCCCCTTACAGGTTTGATTTCCTCAGAGGAGATTTAGTGCACCCCGAGTTAGATCCAAAGAGCTATT
The DNA here is from genome assembly GCF_054254355.1 of Ancylomarina sp. YFZ004. NCBI lineage: Bacteria > Pseudomonadati > Bacteroidota > Bacteroidia > Marinilabiliales > Marinifilaceae > Ancylomarina > Ancylomarina sp. YFZ004. Next base: position 156,522 of record NZ_JBTCHQ010000009.1, on the reverse strand, counting down.
ATCAGGTTGTAAAGTTTCAAAATACCCAATACGTCGTCAGAAGAAAAAAACATAAAATACTAAAGTCTGATTCATCTGGAAAATTCAAATATGTTATTGCGAATAGTCTATTTCTAATTAAAGATGATGAGCTTATAACTATAAGTAGCAGGAGTGATATTTTTAAAGTTTTCCCTCAGGAAAAAAAAGAAATGAAACGCTTTATTAGAAGTAATAAATTAAAAATCGGGACAAAAACCCCCATGGATGCAGTTGTTCTTCTCTCAAAATTTGATCTGTAAAAACTATGAAAAAAACACTCATTCTCCTAATCATCATTTTTCTGGTTAATTCAATTTCTGCACAGGATAAAAAAGAAATTAGCATTGGCTACGAAGGCATGTCGTTTATAGAGTTAACGCAAGAACTTGAAAGTAAGTACCAAATTCAATCCTATTATTATGAAACTTGGGTTAAGGGTATTAAGCTTAAAAAAAACTACTCTAAAGTTGACCTTCATACTTTAATAACTGATGTTTTATCAGGTTCAAAAATCGAATTCATCATTAGAGGAAATAGTCTGATTCTAACTCAATTTGATAATTTAGATCAAGAATTTAGTTTTCAAAGAAAAATTAAGGAAGTTCAAGTTGATGTTCAAAATAATGAAAAGATAGAAGATGATTTTGCTGCTTTGCAGCAACAAGAATATATTATTCATGAAATTGGAGTTGCCTTGGGACGTAAAAAAGCTAAAGTTTTCGGTAACATTAAGCTTTTTGGTGTTGGCCTACCTCTTAAGGGAGTTGAAGTTTTTCTACCCAATATGGAAAAAGGTGTGACTTCTGATAAGAATGGTTATTTTGAAATTGAACTTGCACAGGGAGCCTATGTCTTAAATTTTAAATACTTGGGATTAAGGCAATCGGTGCGGAAAATTAACTTACGGGGTGATGGTCGATTAGATGTCCAACTGAGAAAAGAAATGCAGGCTATTAAGGAGATCAAAGTTTTTGCTAAAGACAACAAGGTTAAGCGAACAGCTATGGGCTTAGAATACTTTGCTTCAAAAGATATTGAAAGCCTACCATCTGCACTAGGAGAACCTGATATTATTAAAAGTACAACAATGCTTCCTGGTGTTGAGAGTGCCGGTGAAGGTGCCATTGGTTTTAATGTAAGAGGAGGTTCTGCAGATCAGAATCTAATACTAATTGACAATGCACCTATCTACTACCCTGCCCACTTTTTTGGTTTCTTCTCTGCCTTCAATAACGATATGATTCAAGATGCGAGCCTTTATAAATCAAGTATCCCAATTCAATTTGGAGGTCGTATTTCCTCAACCTACGACATTCATTCCTCAGAAACAATAACAGATGAAATCAAGGGTAAAGTTGGAATCAGTCCTATTACATCCAAAGCCTATCTTAATCTTCCCTTATTAAAGAAAAAGCTTTCAATAATGAACTCTTTTCGATTCACATATTCGGATTGGATAATCAAGAAAATTGACTCTAAAGAATTGGTTGATTCAAAATCTAATTTCTATGATTTACATGGAAAAATACTATACAAACCAAATTCAAACAATCAAATAGAACTCAGCTATTATAAAAGTGAAGATGAATTTCAATTACATTCTGACACCGTTTATAATTTCAATAATTTTGTCAGTTCTCTCAACTGGAGGTATCGCTTCAACGAAAAGTTAAAAATGAAAAATAGTGCTCATTTCACAAGCTTTTCATACGATATGTCTTCGAATGATGTTCCGAGTAACGCCTTTAAACTGACTCATCGAGTTAAAGATATGGGCTTTAAATCTCATCTCACATATGAGAAAGATGTTTTTACAAGTTTCGATTTTGGGGCAGCAGCAAAATTTTATGAGATCAGTCCAGGAGAATTAAAACCCGATTCTGAATTTTCACTCGTATCATTGAATAAAATTAATATTGAAAAAGGATTAGAGACAGCAGTATTTGCTGGTGGTAAATTTGACTTACTTGGTTTTTTGAATGCTGAAGCTGGTTTTCGTTATTCTTTATATGGTAATTTAGGAAAAAGAGAGGAAGCCATTTATAAAGGCAATAAACCTAGTAGTCTGAATAGAACAGAAATTCAAAACACTTCGAGTGGACTCAACAATATTTACCATGGACCTGAACTTAGATTTTCAGTTAACTATGCCATGAATAATAACAATTCGTTTAAGGCTAGTTATAATAGAACTCGCCAATACATACATTTGTTGTCCAACACGACCTCGATATCACCTACAGATACATGGAAGCTAAGTGATCGTTATCTTAAACCTCAAATTGGTGATCAGTTATCATTAGGTTATTATCGCAATTTTCTAAATTCTACTGTTGAATTTTCTATTGAAGCTTATACTAAACAAATTAAAAATGCCAAAGATTATAAGGATGGTGCAGAACTCTATTTAAATGAGTTTACTGAAACTGAGGTTTTAAATGCCGATGGTAAAAATTATGGTTTGGAATTGCTCTTACGAAAAAAATCAGGCCGTTTTAATGGAATGATCAGCTACTCTTATTCAAGAAGTTATTTAAAATCAAAAGATCAATCTGGTGAATTTGCTGTGAACGATGGGGAATGGTACAGAGCCCCTTACGACAAGCCTCATAACCTTAAAGCCTTTCTTAGTTTTAAGCTTTCCAGGCGTTTTATTTTTTCTACAAATCTTGTTTACCACACGGGTCGTCCAGCAACTTATCCGACTGCAAAATATAAAATTCAAGGTATTCCAATAGTCTATTATTCTAAAAGGAATGCATACAGACTGCCCCACTATTTCAGAACTGATATTACATTACTACTAGAGGGTAATTTAAAAAAGAACAAATCCTATCATACTTCGTGGGCTTTCGGTGTTTATAATCTTACTGGCCAGAGAAATACCTATTCGTCATATTTCCGTATTGAAGAGGATCGAATGGTTGGATATAAACTATCTGTTTTTGGAGAAGCAATACCAACTATTACTTATAACATTGAATTCTAGAACTATGAAAAATCAAATATTTAAGTACATAAGCCTTATTCTAGTAGTGAGTCTGACTTCAATTCTAAATGGTTTTTCTCAAGAACTACCTACTGAACAGATGCATGTGCATCTACAAAAAAAGATTTATATCGCAGGGGAAGCTGTTCATTTTAAACTCTATTGTATCAATGCAAAAAATCAGAAACTGTCAAAAACCAGTAAAGTAGCTTACGTTGAATTAATTGGTGAAAATGGATTCCCAGTAGAGCAAACTGATATTATTCTGGAACATGGAATGGGAGAAGGTGGATTTGTAATTTCATCTCAACTCCCTACAGGTAATTACGCCATTAATGCATACACGCATTGGATGAAAACGAATTCTCCAGACTTCATAAACGTCAGTCCTCTTTTTATCTTCAATAATCAGAATATTGATGATAGTCAAAGTCCGATTTCTAAGAAACTAGATATTTCATTCAAAAACCTTAAAAACAACAAGCAAACTCCCTCAGAATCTAAACAAGGGAGCATTTCGATTCACACGAAAATTGAAGATCTTAATCGAATTCTAAGAGTTTCAATAACAAAAAATGATTCTGTAATTGATGGCTCTCATAGATTCCAACTTTTATCTAGAGAAGGAACTGTTTTAGATAAAGAATTTCAATTTAGTCAAAAAAAATGGGAGCATCTTATAAGAATAAAGGATCTAAAATCAACCAATTACAACATTTGTGTAAAAAATAAAGATGGGAAGATTATTAAAACTGCTGTAATACATTTTACAAAATCACATCGAGGTCGATTTATTGAAAAACCAAGAATAACAACGAAGCAGAGACAAAAAATAAAAATTAATCTTCATTTAGAAGAACTATCCCATCAAGACGATAGCTTATTCTTATCAGCAAGTATAAAACTCAAAGAACCCAATACATCATCGGTAAATATTATCGATTATATGAATTTATATTCAGATTTTGGAGCAAACATGCTTCCCTACTTTAAACAAATAAAGAAATTCGGGAAACAAAGTTGGATAGCTGAAAAGGGTCTAGAAACAGTTTGGTTAAAAAACTCAAATACATACTCAGTTAATGCTTATCGATATCCAGAAGACGAGTCATACGTGATAGAAGGTACGGTGAAAATGAGAAAGACAAAACAAGCATTTAGTAATGAAAATATTTTTCTCTCAAAAATTGGGGGCTATGCTGACATCAGTACATTTTGTACAAATGATCAAGGTAAGTTTTACTTTAATCTTCCATTAAAGAAAGGGCTTCATGATATTTCAATACAAGTTAAAGGCAGAAATGAATTAGATCTGGCTATCAAATTAAAAGACAAATTTAATTCCGAAGGTTTTGCTCCTATGCCGTGGAATAACCAAGAATTAAAAGTAGATCAATTAGACTTTATCAAAGATCAATTTGAAAATTTCAGAATTCGTAATATTTACAAGCAAGAAACATTCCATGAAACAAAGGATACCTGCATATATAGAGGGCAAGCCAATTTTTATGGAAAGGCTAAGCACTTTATTAAAATTGATGACTACATCCAATTGGATTCATTAGAAGAATATTTCCATGAATTTATATCTACGGTTAAGATTAAATACAAAAAGAAAAAACCTCATATGTATGTTTTTAGTCCAGATATTGTGCGTGTTTTTAAACGAGATCCCCTACTCATGTTCGATGGACTCATCTTGTCTGACGCGTCCAAAATTCTGAATATAAACTCAAAAGAAATTGACAAAATAGAGGTCGTTCCTTGTGAATATTATTATGGTTCATCACACTTATATGGAATCATAAATGTGATCTCAAAAAAACAGGATTGTCAATTATCAGAATTACCAAAAAATACGGAACGCTACTATTTACCCTTGTTTACTCACGGAGTTGAATTTTTAAACACAAGTGAATATCAACAAAGAAATCATGCTGATTTCAGAACAGATCTACTTTGGGAACCCAGTATTAATCTAACAAAAGAAAAGAATTTTAATTTAGAATTTACAAGTAGTGATGTAAAAGGAGAATACGAATTAACAGTTGAGGGTATTTCTGAAAAGGGAGAACCTATCGTTATAAAACAAAGTATACTGGTTGAATAAAAATAAAATCCAATCAAAGATAAAAAGCTCAATAATTTGAATTATTGAGCTTTTTAGTTTCCTAGACCTACTTAAATATATAGGTTTGAAACAGGTTTTTTCAATAAGTCAAGTCAGTATATTGGCAGGTCAATCGCCAATTTTCGAATTTGGAAGGCCAATGTAAAACGAGACTCTGTTTCTGCATAATTAGAAATGGGTTCGAGCACGACTGCTTTTATTCTATGATTTAAGTTATTGAAGAAAAAGGCACGGTGATGTCCATCATGAATCACCAGTTTTATTCGACTCGATTGATAGAAGTTCCAAACTACTATTGGAGGAAAATCTGACCCTTGATCATGAATAAAACGGTAAGCAGCCTCAACCATCGAGAGCTTATCAGCCTCCAGTCGGGTTTGACTGGCCCAAAGAATAGATGTGGCGTAAACTTTAGTAGGATTTACAAAAATATGCCCTGGATTCAATTGCAACTGAGTACAAGCCATACGACACAAGTCTTCAGGTGAATTTCCCTTTAACCAATGAGTCCGGCCGAGAAAAGACTGATAGCCCAACTCCCTTTCATGGGGATCAGAAGAATTCAATAATCTAGTAATATCAACAGGTGATTTGATCCGTGTCATACCGCATAGCTTTTTCTTAATTTACAAAGAATACAGGAGAGTAGCATCAAAATAGTAAGGTCAAAAAGAGTTTATTAGTCAGAGAAGTTCCGTACTCATCTAAAAAAGGCAAATCACTATTACCTGAAGGTATACTCCATAAATGTCATCTGAAAAAATGAAGAAATGTCATAATAATTGTAACCTATTCTTCCTATTTCTTGTCTCATGTCTTGTATAGATCGGGTAAACAAGCTACTTCGTCTAAAATTGAATCACCCAAGACTATTTATTTAGCATAAGTTGTATATTTGATAGGGTTTCAACATATAATTATGATACCAAGCCTTCCTTGTGTCATCGTATCCGAATATCATTAACTTGAATTAAAACAAGCTTCTAGATGCAGATTAACATTAATGAACTTAGCAAAGTTTATCCTAACGGAAAAAAAGCTCTCGATAATATTAATCTGGAAATTGGTAGTGGTATGTTTGGCTTACTTGGCCCCAATGGAGCGGGGAAATCAAGCCTCATGAGGATACTTGTTACCCTAATGGAACCCTCAACAGGGACTGCAAGTTTCGATTCATTTGATCTGCATAAAGATCGTAGAGAAATTAGAAGCATTCTGGGCTATCTACCTCAGGATTTTCGATTCTTTTCAAAACTAAAAACCTGGGAATTCCTTGATTATGCAGCGTCTTTAGCTGGCATAAGGAGTAAACAAGTGAGACGAAATAAGGTTGATGAATGGCTTGAAAAGGTCGGACTATTCGATGTTCGAGAACGAGATGCTAACAAGCTTTCTGGTGGTATGAAACGTCGATTAGGAATTGCTCAAACATTGATAAGCGATCCTAAACTAATTGTGGTAGATGAACCCACAACGGGTCTTGATCCTGAAGAAAGAATTCGATTTCGAAACATATTATCTGAAATCAGTCAACAAGATGTAACAATTATTTTGTCGACACACATCGTAGGTGATATATCCAGCGTCTGTAATAACCTAGCCCTATTAAATAATGGAGAGCTGGCTTTTAAAGGGACACCCGAAGCTTTAATCGAAAAGGCTAGAGGTCATGTTTGGCAAGTCAGCACATCTGGCTACGAATATGATTTAATCAAAGATAAATACGCCGTAGTTTCAACCATACCTACTCAAGAAGGCTGGGACGTTCAACTTATTGGAGATGGGAGTCAACTCAATAATGCCATAGAGATAGAGCCAAATCTTGAGCATGCCTATGTCTATTTCATGGAAAAAACCTCACACCTCATTTAGCAACTATCAATATGATCTCTATTCACACAATACGCACAGTAGCTAAATTTGAAACCAAAACCCTACTTCGGTCCTGGTTTTTCAGAATCTTTGCAGGTATATCCATCTTATCGATAAGTATTTTTAATATTGCTGCTTTTGTAGAAGGAAGTGATGCGCCATGGATTTTTAGAGCCTTACCAGCTGCGATCCCTTATGCCAACCTAATTATCCTGAATTTAGGACAAGCAATTGTAGCTATATTTCTAGCCTCCGAATTTTTAAAACAGGATAGTAAAAACGACTCGGTTGAGGTGATCTATGCCCGATCGATGACCAATAGTGAGTATATTCTTGGAAAATCTTTTGGGATAATCATCGTTTTTATCATTCTCAATGTCTTGATTTTATTGATGGGAATTGGCTTTTCTTTTTTAAGTAATGAGTCTTCTCAAAGTGTACTGCAACTGTTATATTATCCCCTTTTGATTTCAATACCAACCTTGGTTTTCATACTTGGTTTGGCTTTCTTTTTTATGACAATATTGAAAAATCAAGCCATCACATTTATCATCCTTCTGGGGTATATCGCACTCACTATTTTTTATTTAAATACGAAGTTCTATCACATATTCGATTATATCGCCTATCAAGTGCCAATGATGAATTCTACCATTGGTGGCTTCGGGAATCTAACTGAAGTCATCATCCACCGAGGAATCTACTTCTTCTTAGGGATAGGCTTCATCTTCTTTACAATCTCAAAATTAAATCGCTTACCACAATCCAAACGTTTGGTGAATTTGCCAATCTATTTGGCTCTACTAGCATTTCTATGTGGTGGTGGGTTAATTTGGAAATACATCGATATAAAAGTTGATAATGATGAGTTTAGGCATAAAATGATAAGCTTAAATAACAAATACCTATCATATCCTAAAGCTGAAATTAGAGATTGCCATATCGATTTAAATCACTTAGGAGAAAAAATATCAGCAGTAAGTAAACTAAAGCTTTATAATTCATCAAATTCAGAATTAGATACGCTACTCTTTAGCTTAAATCCTTCTTTGAAAATTACTTCTATTACAGAAAACAATAAAAAGCTAGAATTTAAAAGAGAAATTCACTTGCTCAAAATCGCTCTTTCTGACAAATTGAATAAGGCAAAATATGTAGAATTGGTTATTAGTTACGAAGGATCAGTTGATGAAAGAACTCACTTTCTCGATCTAAACCCCGAACTCGTAGAAGATAATTTCAGTGCAGTCATGTTCAGAATAAGAAAGAGATTCTCTTATCTACAGAACAACTTTGTTTGTCTAACTAATGAAGCCCTTTGGTACCCGACTTCAGGAGTGGGTTTTGCATCTCTCAACCCAGCTTTGCATTCGCCAGATTTCACTAATTATTCTTTAACAGTTCATACAAAAAATAAGCTGACTCCTGTATCACAAGGAAAGCTCACAATCGTTTCAGATAGTATTTTTGAATTTAAACCTGAAACTGCTCTTCCAAAAATAAGTTTGTTAATTGGAGATTACCAACAATATAGTACAACTGTAGATTCCATCGAATATTCAATTTATTCCATTAGAGGAAATCAATTTTTCCTTCAACATTTTGATTCGATACAAGGAAATTTACCAGCATTAATTCGTGAGTTAAAAACTGAATATGAAAGCAAGATAAACTTAGAATACCCATTTAAGCGATTCGCTTTAGCCGAAGTACCTATTCAATTCGCACTTGATAAACATATTTGGTCAATCAGTAGTGATGCTGTGCAGCCCGAAATCATTTTTTATCCTGAAAAAGGGGTTTTGATGGAGGAAACTGATTTCAAAAAGAGAAAAAAACGATTCGAAAGACGAATGAAACGTGATAATGAAGAAGTCTCTGATGAAGAACTACAATCACGAATATTCAAACGATTTGTGCGTGGTAATTTTATGCCTCCATCAACAGAATGGTATCAATTCGAAAGTGTTGACCGAAATACGTATTCACCATTCCCAAACTACTATGGCTATTCAACACAATTAAGCTCGACTGATTATCCAGCTTTAAATACAGCTTTAGGTGTTTACCTGAAAGAACAGAATGTGCCATCGCAATCTTATTCTCGTTGGCGATTCGATGGTATAAGCAAAGAAGAGCGCATTAATCTGGAATTAAAAAAATCATCTCTTCAGGAAATCGTAAAAGCAGGTTTAAAACCTTCAAATAATGATGATGAACAAATCTATCTGAATGATATTCTAAAAGCCAAAGGCATACATCTTTTTTCATTACTAAAGGCTCGCTACGGCGATGAAAAATTTAACGGCTTACTTAAATCTTATATCGAAAAGAACAAGCATCAAAAATTCAGTTTTGAAGATTTTGATGGCTTCTTAAGCAAGAACTGTGGTAAATCGATTGAAGAAGATGTGAAAAACTGGTACAAAACGAATAAGCTACCTGGCTTCTTAATCAAAGATTTACAAACCTATAAAGTAAAGGAAGGCGATCATATTAAGTATCAAATTCGATACAAAATATCAAACCCTGAATCTTCTGATGGTATGGTATCGGTAAGCATTGAGCTAAAAAATCAAAATAGCAGACGAAATCGTAGAAATCAAGGCGATGAGAAACCGGCATTCTCTAAAACCATTTTTGTACCTGCAAATTCAGCTCGTGAGGTTGGTTTTGTTTTTTCTACTCAACCCAGTAGAATGAATATCTCAACTCACATATCGGAAAATTTACCCAACAGTCTGGTTTACGATTTCAGTACTTTTTCTGAAACAAAAAAGACTGGCTTCTTCAACGAAGTAAGGGAATGTGAGGCATTTGACGGTATTCTTGCCGATAACGAATTTGTTGTTGACAACGAAGATAAGGGCTTTGAGTATGTGCAGGTATCCAACAAGAGTTATTTGAAACAATGGTTAGATGATAAACGAGTTTCAACTCATGAATACTCACGTTTACGCACATGGAACCCGCCAAACGAATGGAAGAATGTCTTGCGTTCTGGATTTTTTGGCAAATATGTTCGTTCGGCATTCTTCACAAAATCCGGACAAGGTGATCGCTCAGCCTCGTGGAAAGCAGAACTTAAAAAACCTGCCTACTACGATGTCTTTTGCCATATCGAAAAAGTAGAAGGATGGAGTCGAAGAAGGCAACGTAAAAAAACAGATTATAATTTCAAAATCCATCACGAATCGGGGGCTGAAGAGATTAACAAAAGTGATCAGGAACTGGAAAATGGATGGAATTATTTAGGAACCTATTTCATTACACCAGAAACTTCAAAAGTTGAGTTAAACAACAAATCCCGAGGTGCATTTCTCTTTGCAGATGCAATTAAATGGGTTGAAAACAAGTAAATAACCAGAAACTATATAAGGCATGATCAGAACGAAACAAAAGCTTGATTTAATGAAGATATTCATATGTGCCGGAGTAATATTACTAAGCTCCTTAGGCTCTCAAGCTCAAAAAGAAATTACACTGGATGAAGCTCTTTTAATAGCCTTTTCAAACAGTCCTGATATTATGAAATCAAAGATTAACATGGAGCAAAACAAGGAGCGATTAAATGCTCAATTGGCTTCATTGAAATCTCGATTCACACTTGATATTACACCCATAACTTATGAAAAGACTGAGTCATATAATGAATATTTTTCGACTTGGAATACATCCGAAAATAAGGGGTCTAAAGGAACATTCACCGTTTCACAACCCATTAAATTATCTGATGGCCGTTTATCTCTAAGCGATGAATTTGGTTATCAAGATAATTTCTCTGAAGCAAGTAGCTCAAATTATGCGGGATACAACAACTCACTATACATCCAATACGATCAGCCTCTTTTCAAATTCAATAAAACGAAGATGGATTTAACTCGTAACGAATTGAATTTAGAAAATGCCACCCTATCCTATTCCATCCAAATGCTAAATATGGAAAGGCAAGTGAATCAAGCGTTTTATTCGATCTACCAAAAACAAATGGCTCTTAAAATTGCTAAAGAGGAATTTGAGAATCAAAAAGTGAGTAAGGAGATTATCGACAGTAAGGTTGAAGGTGGTTTATCGGCTAAGGAAGAACTTTATCAGGCAGAATTGAATTACGCCACCAGTCAATCTAACCTTGACAATAAACGAGTTGACCTTGAAAATGCAAAAGACGAATTCAAGTTGCTCTTAGGAATCTCATTATACGAAGAAGTTGCTGTTAGTACCGACATCAAATATATTCCAGTGATTGTTAATCTTGAGAAAGCCATTCAAAACGGTTTAAGCCAAAGGTTAGAATTAACCCAAAGACAAATCGATTTAAATAATGCCCGATTTGACTTAATAGAAACGACTGAACAAAATGCTTTCAATGGTAATGTTAGTCTATCAGTTGGATTAATGGGAAACAATGAAGAATGGAGAAAAGTTTACGATAGACCTACTAAAAGTCCGAGAGTTGGGGTAACATTTTCAATTCCCATTTTTGATTGGGGAGAGAGAAAAGCTCGTATTAGAGCTGCAGAATTGGAAATAGACAGTCGCGAAATCGATATGAACAGCTTGAAGAATGATATTACAATCAACATTCGAAAAATCTACAGAAACCTAAAGAATTTAATACAACAAATTGAGATTGCTGAACAGAACCAAAAAAATGCTGAACTCACATACGATATTAATCTGGAACGCTACAAAAATGGCGATTTAACTAGTATGGATTTGGAACGCTTCCAAAATCAGCTTTCTGAAAAGAAAATGAGCCTTGCCAATTCTCTAATCAACTACAAGTTAGAGTTGCTAAATCTTAAAATTCAGTCCCTATGGGATTTTGAACACAACAGGTCTTTTGTCCCTCAGGAATTGCAAGATAATTTGCTTAAAAACTAAGAATAATGCCAATCATGATACACCATATAAACACCATAACAATGAAACGAATCGCCATCTTAATCCTAAGTATCACGTTATTTTCAGCCTGTAACGATACAGCAACTGACCTAAATAAGGATATTGCAGTACAAGTATCAGTGAAAGAAGTTGCTATCCAAAGTATCGAAAAATTCATTAGTACAACAGGAACAGTAAATCCGATTAAAACAGTCTCATTAAAAAGTGAGCTTGCTGGAAAATATCACCTCCAGGTAAATCCTAAGACGGGAAAAAAATATGCTTTGGGTGATTACGTTAAGGTCGGCACTGAAATTATTGTGTTGGAAGACAAAGAGTACGAGAATAATATCAAAATAAAATCTCAAGAATTGAATTTACAAATCTCCCAACAAGGTTTTGAAAAGCAACAATCTTTGTATAAAAAAGGTGGTGTGACCCTCTCGGATGTAAAAAAAGCAGAAATTGAATCGATTAACGCCAAGTACTCATACGAAGATGCTTTGTTTCGTTTAGCTAAGCTAAAAGTTAAATCGCCTTTTTCGGGTACGATTACTAGTCTGAACTATTACACCCAGAATACTAAAATTGATGCGGGCTCTCCACTAATTGGTATTATGGATTATAGTAAGCTACATATGGAGATTAATCTCGCTGAGAAGAATATGACATTGGTTAAAAAAGGACAAAAAGTAAAGATTGTCAATTACACAATTCCTGGAGATACGCTAAGTGGTGTTTTAGCTCAATTATCTCCTGCCATCAACTCTGAAACAAGATCGTTCAAAGCCATTATCAATATCAATAACTCAAAATTACTATTGCGTCCTGGCATGTTTGCAAAAGGGGAAATTGTAGTTGCTAAAGCCGATAAAGCTATTGTTATTTCTAAGGATATAATCTTGAACAAACAGAATGGGAATATTGTTTTTGTGGTGAATAAAGGATTAGCCGAAGAGAGACAGATCCAATTTGGATTGGAAAATCCTAAAGAAGTACAAATCATCTCAGGATTAGAAGAAAAAGATCGTTTGGTTGTGAAAGGATTTGAAACATTAAGAAACAACTCAAAGATTAAAATTATAAAATAGGTTTGATATTTTGAAACCCCTTCGTTCTCAATTCAAAATAGCATAAAAACGATTATAAAGGCTTACAAAATGAAGAAAATAACACAGTTTTCGGTCAACTACCCAGTGACAGTATCCATGATTGTAATGGCGATATTACTTTTAGGTTACGTCTCGCTTGGTAAATTAAACGTTGATCTGTTTCCAGAAATGAATGCACCTCGCATTTTTGTGGAAATTAAGGCAGGTGAGCGTCCACCCGAAGAGATCGAAAAACAATTCATTGAAAGTATCGAAGCGCAAACTATTCGACAAAAAGGTGTCAGTCAGGTTTCATCCGTTTGTATGGTCGGATCGGCAAGACTTACCGTTGAATACACCTGGGGTAACGATATGGACGAAGCCTTCCTAGATTTACAGAAGGCCCTTTCTTCGTTCAGCCAGAATTCCGAGATAGATGAATTTACGATCACACAACACGATCCCAATGCCTCTCCAATTCTAATAGTAGGCATGCTTCATCCTGAAATACAGGATATGAATGAATTACGAAAAGTAGGTGAAAACTATATTCGTAATGAACTGATTCGTTTGAAAGGTATCGCCGAAGTTGAACTAACTGGTGCTCAGGAAAAGGAAGTTCGTATAGAAACCAACCAATACATACTGGATGCTCACCAAATTACAATCGATCAGATTGCACAAAAAATACAAAGCCTCAATCAAAATGTATCCGGCGGAAGTATTGTGGAAATGGGCACAAAGTATATCATCAAGGGTGCTGGTTTAATTCGAAATATTCATGAAATTGAGAATGTTATTGTAGGTACTAAACAAGAAGCGCCAACAGGAGCTTCACAGCCATCAAACAATCAAAAGCAGCCACTTGTAAAAGGCAAAGTCCCTATTCTTTTGAAGGATGTGGCTAAAGTAAGTTTTGTAGCTAAAAAAGCTCAAAACATTGTGCGAATTAATGGTGTACGATGTGTCGGATTATCCATTTATAAAGAGACTGGCTCGAATACCGTTCAGGCTGTGGAGGATTTTGAAAAGACGATGCTCACCATCAAAAAAGCCTTACCCGGCTACCAGTTTATTACTGTTCAAAATCAGGGCCAGTTTATTCAAAAGGCCATTGATGAAGTTCAAGAAACAGCATTACTAGGTGTCCTCATCGCTATTTTTGTTCTTTTCGTTTTTCTACGTCGCGTAAAAGTAACAGCTATCGTGAGTTTTGCGATTCCCGTTTCTATTATTGCCACATTTAACCTAATGTATTTTAATGGCCTCAGTCTAAACATCATGACTTTGGGAGGCTTGGCGCTGGGAGCTGGTATGCTGGTTGATAATGCCATTGTGGTGATCGAAAATATATTCCGAAAAATGGAATTGGGTCTCTCGGTAAAAGAAGCCGCCATAGAGGGAACCTCAGAAGTAGGAGGAGCCATTGTCGCTTCAACACTAACGACCATTGTTGTTTTTCTACCTATCGTTTATATGCACGGCGCCTCGGGTGCCTTATTTAAAGATCAGGCATGGACGGTTGCTTTTTCACTAATTGCCTCTCTTTTTGTTGCCATTCTGATGATTCCGATGCTATTCAATTTTGCTTACAAAGGAAAAGGGAAAAATATCAAATTCAAATCAGTGAAAATTGCCTGGTATGGCAAATTACTAAAGAAATTACTCGATAAAAGAGCCTTGGTTATTGCTGGTGCAACTGTCATCATTGTGATTACCGGTCTCATTATGCCCTATGTTGGAAACGAATACCTCCCTAAAAGTGGGACGGGTGAATTTAGTCTCGATATTGAATTAAAAGAAGGTACGCAACTTGAAAGAACAGCCAAAACAGTTGAAGCAATTGAATCCATGCTCCGTCAATCTATGGGTAAGCAATTCGAAACTATTTACACTCAGGTGGGGCCTGGCTCCAGTTCATCAACAAGCAAATCTGTTTTTCAGAACGAAAATACCGCCAATATCAAAGTTCGATTGAGAAGTGAATTTCTAGATCACTCTGAAGAGATTCTAAATCATGTTGGTGTACTAATCTCCGACATTCCCAATGCTCAAATTACGATTATTCGTGACGAAACAGCTTTGCAATCGACCATCGGAACTGAGAGTGCACCTATAGAAGTAGAGATAAAAGGAAAAAATATGGAGGTCTTGGAACGCCTTTCAAATCAAGTTAAGGAACGATTAATTCAAATACCTGATTTAACGAATGTAAAAACCAATATTGAAGAGGGAGCACCCGAAGTTGATGTTGTCATAGATCGCTATAAGGCTGGACTATTTAATCTAAGCACACAAGCTATTACCAGCCAACTTAAGGATCTTTTAATGGGTAAGGATGCTGGTAAATTCGAACAAGGTGGTGAGATGAATGATATCCGTATCCAACTGCCTGATATAAGTCTGTCGGAGCTTAATACGATACTGATTAAAAGCGGTGATGCTGAAATACCACTATACGAAGTCGCCAATATCAAACAATCCTCATCGCCCAAGCAAATGCTAAGACGAAACCAGACTCGTATTGGTAAAATTAGTGCCGATATTCAAGGTTCAGAGGCTTTTGATCAGGTTATAGATAAAGTTAACGCTAAACTAGCAGGCTTAGAATTACCACAAGGCTATCAGATAAGCCTTATTGGTGAAGAGCAGAAAAGGCAGGAAGCCCTTTCAAACTTAAGTTTTGCTCTGATTCTTTCTGTCATTTTAGTCTATATGGTTATGGCTTCTCAGTTTGAATCACTAATTCATCCATTCACCATTCTACTAACCATTCCATTGGCTGGAGTTGGTGCCGTTTGGGCCTTTTTCCTTCTGGGAATTCCAATGAATATCATGGCTTATATCGGTATTATTATGCTGGGTGGAATTGCGGTAAATGACTCCATTATTCTGGTTGATGCCATTAACCAGTTTAAGCGACAAGGACAGAGCTTAATCGATTCGATAGTAATGGCTGGTGAGAATAGAATTAGACCTATTGTCATGACCAGTATTACAACCATTTTGGCCTTACTGCCGCTTACCATCGGTTTTGGTGAAAGTGCCGCCTTACGAGCCCCAATGGCCATAGCCGTAATTGCAGGTTTGATTACCTCAACATTACTAACATTAGTGGTAATACCATGTGTTTACTATGTATTCGATAGAGTACAGAGTCATTTTTCAAAGTCAGTAGATACTGAGTAATACCAAAGAAGTTAATCGAAGCCTGATACTAAAATCTGAACAGAAATGAATTTCATTATAAAACGAAAGGTTTTAATCGCAATGCTCTTTATCGGGCTTAGCATGTTGGGTTTTTTCTCCTACAAGCAACTTCCGGTTGAATTGCTTCCAAATACACAGTTCCCCTTGCTATTTGTACAGGTTGGTACAAGTCAGGAAGTAGATCCTCGCTATATGGAAAGCCAAGCCATTATTCCTCTCGAAGGGATTGTGGGAAGTCTTGAAGGTGTTGAAAAAATTTCATCTACGGCTGGACAACAAAGAGGTTGGATTGAAATTTCTTTCGAACAAGGAACAAACACCAAGTACGCTTACCTTAAATTAACTGAGAAAGTAGAACAAGCCAAGAAAAATCTTCCTAAAGAATTTATGATTCAGGTTGTGAAGGTTGATATGGAGCAACTCACCAATATGTTCATGAACTTACAAGTTCGCGGTAGTGGAGGTGTTGATAGAGTTAGACAAATTACTGAAAACGAAATAATCGATAAGATCAGCAATATAGATGGAGTTGCTAATACGGCCATTTTTGGCGGTCGTGAAAAATCGATTGAAATACAGCTCCGCGATGATGTCTGCAAAAGCTATGGCATTAGTCCCTCAGACGTTCGTTCTGCTCTTAGCCAAAATAACAATAGAAGAGATTTTGCGGGAAAAGTTATTGAAAAAAACAGAATGCACTTTGTGAATGTGGTTTCAGAATTTACTGATATCACAGATATTCATGAATTGGTCGTCAAGGAACAAGGCAAAATCAAACTTAAAGATATTGCTGATATTCGCTTTGGCGTCAAGGAAGAAAGTTCATACTCTCGTGTTAATGGAAAAGAAGCCGTAACGATACAAATAACACGCGATGCTCAATCAAATATTATTGATTTGGCCGACACAGTAATTGAAAAAATTGAGGAGCTTAATCAAGAACTAGAAAGCAAAGAGGTTAGCATAGTCGTCCAATCCAATTCTGCCGAAACCATGAAAACCAATATCGATTTAATTATCGAGTTGGCTCTTGTTGGTGGGATACTGGCCATTTTTATTCTTTGGATATTCTTAAAAAACATACGATTGGTTGTCGCTGTTGCCTTGGCCATTCCTATATCCGTTTATACGGCCTTTAATTTTTTCTATGCCTACGATATTAGCATCAATACACTAACACTACTGGGTATGGCTCTTGCCATAGGTATGCTGCTCGACAATAGTATTGTCGTCCTCGAAAATATCTATAGACTGGCAGCTAAAAAAGTTGATCCAGATACAGCGGTTATTCAGGGAACCAAAGAAGTTTGGCGTTCCATATTTGCAGCTACACTAACAACCATTATGGTGTTTTTGCCCTTTTTGTTCTCAACAAACTTTCTGATTAAGCTAATGGGAAAACACATCGGTGTTTCCATCATTTCAACACTTCTGGTTTCATTGGTTGTAGCCCTGCTTTTAATACCCATGATAACCCATTCGTTCTTGAAACGTAAGGGGAATATTCCCGCTGTAAATTTTGAGAACATCTCCTATCATAACCGACTCGTTCAGGTGTATTTGGTTATATTAAAGTCATGCATGCGATTTCCTGGAAGAACCATACTAGGCGCACTTGGTTTATTCTTTATCACCCTCCTAATCAGTGTGGGGTTGAGTTTCATGACGAAAAATGAAGCCGAAACGAAAGAACTCACGCTTTATGTCACGCTTCCCGGAGGAACAACTCTTAACAACACAGATCTCGTTATTCGAGAAGTAGAAAAAAATATTGAATCCCTTGAAGAGAAGAAGGATGTTACCAGTCAGGTTTACGAAGAGGAAGCTATTCTAACCATCTCTTTAGTTGACGACTATCGTGAAAAACAAAACCTAAGCGTTCCTGGAATCAAAAAAAACATACTGGAACGTGTCCGCGAAATACCGAGAGCGACCTTCAGTTGGGAACCACCAGCGAAAGGCAGACGCTTTGGTAGCGGTGGTGGTGATTTTGATGGGGGCAACTCATTAATGAGTTTATTTGGTCTGGGTACACAAAAAGAAAAACTCGTTATTAAAGGACAAGATTACGATAAGATGCTAGATCTCTCAGATGATCTTCAATATTATGTGGAACAACTCTCATCTATCAAGAACGTTTCGATTAAAATACCCAACAAACGTCCTGAAATGCTTCTGGAATTGGATAAGCAAATAATGGCTATCTACGATATTCCTGTCAATTCAGTTTTGTCAGAATTGAATTCATTTCAAAAGGAATTTTCCAGTGGTGTTAAGTTCAAACATGGCAGCGATGAATACGATATCATCATAAAAACACTGGGAGAAACAACAAAAGAAACCCGTGATGCCAAAGACCTGAGACAACTTAGAGTAAGAGGAAATCAAGGTGCCGAATTTGAATTACAAAATATTAGTAATCTCAATTTCACCGATGGTTTGTCAAGTATTAAAAGAACCAATCAAGAGAAACAGCTAGAGGTAGAATATCAATTTATCGATGAAGTTAATGACGATAAAGATCTCTTAACAGCAGCAAGAGTCGAAATAGACGAGCTAGTGGAGCGTTTAAATCTCCCTTCAGGCATCGCCCTTGAAGTGATACACGAAGAAAATCAATTGGAAGAATTTGGCTTTCTGTTTTTGATGGCTTTTATTCTAATTTTTATGATTCTGGCATCCGTATTCGAATCCTTTACCATGCCTATTGTCATGATGTTCTCTATTCCTATGGCAGCCATCGGATCATTGATAGCCCTTATTTTAACAGGAACACCGCTTATGAACCCTAATGTTTTTATGGGCTTTATTATCCTTTTGGGTATTGTGGTCAACAATGGCATTATCATGATTGACTATTCCAATGTGCTTCAAAAACGGGGGTATCGACAATCTCGTGCTCTCATTATGGCAGGATTAGCTCGAATTCGCCCCATCCTTATTACAGCTATTACAACCATTATTGCCTTAATACCATTGGCACTTGGAAGGGGTGAGTATGTAACTGACATTGGTGTTCCTTTTGCTATCACCGTTATTGGTGGTTTAAGCTTAAGCACTGTTCTTACCTTGGTCTTTATTCCAACCGTATATGCGGGTTTACAAACGAGTCTCAAATGGTTACGTAGTCAGAAAACATGGGTGAAAAGCATTCAATTTGCCCTATGGATATTAGGAAGCTATTTCATCTTTGCTGAAGTTGATAGTAAAATATGGCAGATTATTGATTTTCTGGTATTATTGCTGTCTGTGCCGGCTTGCATCTATTTTATATCGGCTAGTTTACGGAAGGCCAACGAAGAACTTATTGCTCCCGACGAACCTTTACATATTGAAATCAGAAATCTGGTTAAAATTTATGAATGGGATAACAGATTTACTCGCGAATGGAAGTCTGGACTTAAAATTAGAGAACGCCTTGGCTTAAAATTAGCCTACGAATCCTTAAACAATTTTATAGCCTTAATTTGGCAAATCCCTCTTGTCGCTTTTATGGTCTTCTTCATTTTCTATCATCTCCAAATTCAAATGTGGATTTTGATGCTATCCATACTTCTCCAGATCATCTTACTGAGCTTTATGCAGCCAATTCTGGCTTATCGGGATCATCTGAAAAAGGAGGCTAAACGAAAATGGGCTCAGTATTTGATTTATACTATCCAGAAAGCTGCTTTTTGGTTCTTCCCACTCTTTGTACTCAACTTTGCTTATCAGCAATACGATCTGATTGGTCTCTTGATTCCTGTTGGTATTGTTTGGTATTTAGCCTTAGTTATCAAACTATCATCGGACAAATTATATCGTGAGAAGATCAATATCAACCGAATAAAAGGAAGCTTTGGAGCTATTAGACGCAACTTCTATCGCTTTGTTCAAATCATACCAATTATCGGCAAAAAGAAAGTGCCTTTCAAGGCGCTTAAAGGCGTATCGCTGAAAATCGAAAATGGCATGTTTGGTTTGTTAGGCCCCAATGGAGCTGGTAAATCAACGCTCATGCGAATTATTTGCGGTATCCTCGAACAGAGTTATGGTCAAATCACTATTAATGGAATTGATGTACGTGAGAAACGTGAAGAGCTACAGGGTTTGATTGGTTACCTCCCACAGGAATTTGGCATGTACGAAAATATGAGTGCTTGGGATTTCCTAAATTATATGGGTATCATCAAGAAATTAAAAAATAATAAGGAAAGACATGAGCGCATTGAATATGTATTGAGTGCTGTGCATATGCTCGATCAGAAAGATGATAAAATTGGTTCTTTCTCCGGCGGTATGAAACAGCGAATAGGAATCGCTCAAATTTTGCTTCACTTACCAAGAATTTTAGTGGTTGATGAACCAACAGCTGGACTTGATCCTCGTGAAAGAATCCGATTTAGAAACCTTCTGGTTGAATTAAGTCGGGATAGAATTGTGATTTTCTCTACCCATATCATCGAAGATGTGGCTAGCTCGTGTAATCGAGTTGGGGTTGTGAAAAAGGGTGAACTCAAGTATTTGGGAGAGCCAGTGCACATGGCCAGTATTGCCAATGAAAAAGTTTGGATGCTTAGCGTTTCAATTGAGGAATTTGAACAGCTAAAAGCCGATCATGTCATTATTCATCATATGAGAGATGGGGATCAAATACGAGTTCGTTGTCTGTCTGATGAAAATCCAGGGTATGGAGCCATAAACACAAAAGCCAATCTGGAAGATGCTTACCTCTGTCTGTTGAATGAAAAGGATGCTTCGACTCCGCTCATCAAGCTGAAGGATGAAGTGTAGAAAGAAAAGTAAAAGTTTAAAGTATAAAAGTCAAAAGGTCTAAAGGTATAAAAGATGTTAAGGCTGAGTGAAACGAAGTCCGCCTCAGGCGGAGTAAAGAAAAACAAGGGTAAAAAGGGAGTTTCTCTTATAGCTCTCTCAAAATATCATATTTATGAAAGGAATAGAACAATTAAAACTCATACGCGATTTTATCCGCTACAATTTCAAGATTATATTTGCCAATAAGTTCATCTATTTTCTGATTGCTGCTTTTGCCTTCTTCCTTATGGTTGCGGGTATTATGCTTTTCTCGAGCGATAGTCCCGAAGAGGCTGATATTTTCTCGACACTTATTTTTCCGGGGATTCTTATCCTTTTTTATCCCGTCATTTATAATATCCAATCCGATAAAGACACACGCATGCTCGAGATCCTATTCGGTATTCCCAATTACCGCTACAAGGTCTATCTGGTGCGTTTTATACTCACCATCTTGCTCTTACTGCTTATTATGACATTTATGTCTTGGATAGTCGTATTCACAGTCATTCACATCCCTGTTTTCCATATGGTTTACGAGCTTATGTATAGCCTGATATTCCTGGCGAGTTTATCCTTTTTATTCACAACTCTCATCAAAAATGCCAGCGGTGCAGCGGTTGTTATGGTGATTATTGGCTTGGTATTTCTGATTTTGGCAGAACCTCTGGAATCTAGCAAATGGAATATTTTCCTGAACCCTTTTGATGTACCCAGCAACATGAGTTACTCCATTTGGCAAAATGTGCTCTATCAAAACAGAATGATGCTTGTCGGAGGATCAGTCATCTCCATTCTTTGGAGTTTAATCAATCTGCAAAAGCGAGAGAAATTTGTCTAAACGAAAAAAAAGCTCAATAAGTTAACTTATTGAGCTTTTAAATATCATTGATGAAGGCTTAAACTATTTAGTAGGCACCTCGCGATTCCAACGGTTAATTCCACCTTTTATATGTGCTGTTCTATGGAATCCACCCTTTTGAAGATAGCGTCTTACCTGCTTGCTTCTGAAGCCTAAATGGCAAAATACGACCAAATCCTTATCCTTAGGCAAAGTTCCCATCTTCTCTGGTATTTGACCCATAGGAATGTGAATTGCATTCTCTATCCCTCCTTGCGCCAGTTCATGCGATTCGCGAATATCAATAAGTAGAATATCATCTCGCTTTTCCATCTCGCTGATTAATTCTAGTGGCGTATAACTTGTTTTGGGAGCATTATCGTTTGAGAAAAATAACATAGTCTATAATTTTTAAATTAAACACTTTTTCAAGCTACTGTCGTTTCCTACAACATCTTTCCGGCTTGTTCTAACAAATATAGAAAAATTCGTGAGCCTTAAGGCTTATATGTAGAAAAGTTAAAATGATTTATGACTTAAATACTGTTAAAATTGAAGAGAGATATTTTGTCATCATCTATCATATTGAAAAAAAATAAAAATTTGAAGAAAAACGATTGAACCTTAATTCTCAGTCTGCAGCGCTCACAAACAAAAGGATTAAGTTAAAACACAGCATTCATACAAAACAGAAACACAGAGTTCTACGAAATGAAAACTATGATATATAGTTGTATAACTATAATTTATAGTTATATTTGATTTAAAATATTCCCATTATGAAGAAGCTAACACAAAAGGAAGAAGAGATCATGCAATTATTTTGGGCAGAAGGCCCAATGTTTGTTAAAGATCTTCAAAAGAAGTATCCCGATCAGAAATTGCATTACAACACCCTATCAACTATGGTAAGAGCTTTAGAAGAGAAAGGTTTTATCAATCACGAATCCTTTGGGAAAACACATCGCTATTTTGCTGCGATTAGCGAAGCCGATTATCGCAAAAAAACTTTGGGAAATGTCGTTCAAAAATACTTCGATAACTCATACCAACGCGTCGTGTCCATGTTTGTTGAAGAAGAAAACCTATCGCTTGACGAGCTTAAAAAACTGATTAAGGACATCGAAAAATCTAAAGAAAGCTAATTATGCTCATCTTCATAACATATATGATAAAGGTCGGTATCAGCCTGGCATTCTTCTATGTGCTATACAAGCTTTTGCTGAACAAAGACGCCAACCACAAATACAAAAGACTAACACTTTTGCTATCGGTTTGTGCAGCCTTTGCTATGCCTTTACTGGCACATTTAATTCCAGCAAACGAAATCAGCTCAGCTCCCATTCAAAAAGTTCGGGAATTGATTGAAATGCCCTTGCTCGAAACAGCTGTTATCAGTCCAAATCAAAAACAACCACTAGTAGAAACACCTAAGTCTAAGCCAATAAACTGGACCGCAATAGTCTACTTGAGCATTCTAAGCCTACTTAGTATTCATTTTCTACTCTCGTACCGAAGTATTTTAAAATGGCTGAGAAAAGCTACTATTAAACCCTATAAAGATATCCTACTGGCAATTGTTAGCGATGCCATACAGGCTTTCTCCTTCTTAAATTACATTGTGCTTTCGAAACAGGACTACAAACAGAATAAAACAGCCATTCTTCTGCACGAAGAAGCACATATCCGATTGTATCATTCATTTGATGTGATCTTAATCGAACTGGTTTGTTATTTGCAATGGTTCAACCCCTTTGCATGGTTACTTAAGAAAGAACTCAAACTGGTTCATGAATTTCAGGCCGATCAGGCCGTACTCAACACAGGCATCGATGCAACACAATATCAACTGTTGATTTTAGAAAAAGCTGTGGGCAAAAGACGTTTTGCTGTAGCCAATCATTTCAAACAAGGTTCAATCTCAAAACGATTAAAAATGATGAAAAAGAAACAAGTTAAACGATGGGGCGTTGCAAAAGCATTACTCTTTATACCTATGGGGCTTCTGCTCTTACAAGCTTTCACACAGCCCGAAATCATAAAGAAAGTAAATACACTACCTCCTCTTATGGTTCAAGCTGATAGTAGCCAGATATGGCTAAGTCAATGGACAGCCAAAAATCTGCCTAAAAGCAATCAGGTTGTAACCAAACTGGCTAATATGGCCGAAAAGGGGACTGAATCAGTAGAGTCCAAAATTAAAAAAAGAAATGTTCTGCGAATCATGCAAAACAGAGCAGATGATTATCTTATTAATGATGAAATAACTTCAAAGAACGAAATTCTTGCCATTGTAAAAAGCTTTATTCAGGGCAAAGATTATTGGGGGAAAACAGGACCAGAAGTTAAAGAAATGAGTTTTGGTGGAAAAAATAAAGCTCAAA
This sequence comes from Ancylomarina sp. YFZ004, assembly GCF_054254355.1. Classification (NCBI taxonomy): domain Bacteria; kingdom Pseudomonadati; phylum Bacteroidota; class Bacteroidia; order Marinilabiliales; family Marinifilaceae; genus Ancylomarina; species Ancylomarina sp. YFZ004. The sequence continues at coordinate 132,305 of NZ_JBTCHQ010000009.1, read as the reverse complement.
TAAGCAAAGGTGTTGTTGTTTACGAATTCGATAAAGGCACAAGCAAAGGAGCACTGGATTTCACAATGAAAGCCATTGGAAAAGCGCATCTTCAAGTTCGCAAGGAGAAAGCAATAAACTTCTTCAATAAAGCTTATTTTGATCTAAAAGGATCGGAACGCAGCTTCATAGATAAAATCGTTCCTATTCGTGTTATGAAGCTCCCAAGTCATAATACATCAGGCTTATCAATGAATCTGAAAGTCACAAAAGATGGGATTTTCTTTAATGATGAACTTTGCCCTCTTGATCAGTTGGCCGATAGAATGAAACTATTTTTTAAGAAAAACCCAAAGGCAGTTGTTCAATTAAGTGCAAAAAAAGACATTAAAAAGGAAATCATGACCGTTTTGATAAAACAGTTACGATTATCTGGGGTCTCAACATTAACCTATTTAGTCGAAAAATCATAATTCATTTTCAGGTATGATAAAAAAACGAGTTCCATTTGGAGCTCGTTTTTTGTATATCAAATCTTAACTCTAAGATTTTTATTCATCTGATAATGCTAGCAATCGATTATACCTTCAAAACAATACGATATCTGGCCTTTCCTTCTTCCAAATGTGTCATAGCTTCATTCACTTTTGCTAAAGGAAACTCTTCCACCATGGGATAAATATCATGACGAACACAAAATTCGAGCATCTTAAGCGTGAGTGCTGGACTACCCAATGGACTACCTGCAACAGATTTCTCACCCATTATCAAGGAAAAGGCTGGGATAGCCATCGGTTCTAAAACGGCACCTACCGTATGCAATCTTCCCTTTGGTCCGAGAGCAGATAAATAGGCATTCCAATCTAAACTGACATTGGTGGTGTTCAGGATAAAATCCAAACTACCCGCAATGCTTTCTAATTCATCAGGATTTCTGGAATTGATAACTTTGCTTGCACCCATGGAGAGTATCTGCCTTTTTTTATCCGGGTTAGAGCTAAACGCAATGACTTCACAACCCCATTTATTCAGGAATTTTAAAGCCATATGACCAAGTCCTCCAATACCGATAACACCTACCTTATCGGTGGCTTTTACACCCGCTAAAATAATCGGATTAAATACGGTAATGCCACCACAAAGCAGGGGACCAGCTTTCTTCATATCGATACCCTCAGGAAGAGGAATAGCCCAGGACCAATGCCCTCTCACATAATCTGCAAAGCCACCATGTCGCCTCACAATAGTACCTTCAAGACTATTACAAAGATGATGACTGCCATCCATACATTGTTTACAGTGCATACAGGATGCTGAATTCCAGCCCAAGCCAACTAAATCGCCAGGCTTTAGCGTTTCCACATGATGACCTACTGCAGCGACCTCGCCTACAATTTCATGTCCTGGAACAAAGGGGTAATTCGTCATGCCCCATTCATTATTTAGCATACTTAAATCAGAATGACAAATACCACAATAATGAACTTTGATATCCACTTGATCACACTTTAATTCAGGTAATTCATATTCAAAAGGTTTTAATTGTCCCCCTGCCTCACTTGCTGCATACGCCTTTACTCTTTCCATAATAAGCATTTTTTTAATGACTTAAATGTTTCAAATCAACTCCTGCCCAATGACTTAAGCTTGAATCAGCAAGACTTAAGAACCTGAAAATTCGAGTCCATTTAATTTACTGAAAAAAGAAACATGAATAAAAAATACTTGACGGGCTGAGCTTTTCCCTAAACGAATCGAGGCTACTGAGCAAATAATTAAACCGTAACAAAGTCGATTCAATGGCAGAATAGGACGAAAACTAATTAGTTTTATAGATAAACGGAAAAATATCAGATTTGCAGAAAAAATAAACTACGAAAAAACCCATCCGCGAAATTCACAGATGGGTTCATTTATATCTTTTCAATTCTTATTGTTTTGCAGATTTCATCATTTTAATTACAACAATTCGCAAAACAGAATCACTCTCGTTTCTCCAACCATGTCCGCAATTTGCAGGGCTTTCGATTAGGGTATTTGCTTCCACTTCTTTGCTTTCGTCTCCTATCTCAACAATTCCCTTTCCTTCCAAAACCAAAAAACGAACATCAAGAGGTGCTGCATGTTTAGCAATCGTATCACCTGGCTTCAAATTTAGGTGAACCATCATCATATGCTCATCCTGATGAAATTTTCTGGCTTCAACCCCATGCCCGTTTACAAACGACTCCGTTTCAAATATTTTTTTTATCTCCATGACTTACTGTATTAAGCTGATTACTACTAACACTTAAACAAAAGTCGGGCTTTTAAAATGAAAAAAGAGAAACATTTGTTACAAAAGAGAAAAACAATAAAAATTACACATACGAAAAAACCCATCCGTGAAATTCACAGATGGGTTTTAATTGAGGTCTCTTAATCGCACCATACTGGAATTGAAATGAGAGAGAAATAGACATTTTAAATCTTCTCATGCAAAAAGGTTAATAGCTTTCATTAATAAGCGGCTTTTTCCCGCTCCTTTTTCACCTCTTAACACATTGCATATCTGTTGCGCTCATAACCGCCCATAAATGCGCCTAAATCGCTTCTTAAGGGTTTGATATAGGTATAAGGTTGCAAATCACTTAAAAGGGTTGTTTCTTTACTTTTCGGCATTTTTAAAACTGGTTTTTGCAAACCATCAACAGAAGGGATTTTCGTCTGTTTTTTTTGGCAAGTTTTTAGTCTTGATCTCTTTTATTACTAATTCTCTGTTTTTTCATAAGCAATTTTAAAACTAATATATATTTTCTCTTTGTTAACGAGAAGGTCTTTTCCACTATCTGCTGTATTAATTAGCTCTGATACAGAGATTGTTTCTTCATGTTCTTCTATTAATTCATTAGATATATTCCAATTATAATCACTAAATGAATATCTAAAAGTAATAGAATCATTCATGAATATATTGTCAAACACGGCAGGTTTTCGTGTACAGTGTCCATCTTTAAAATCGATTGGATCCTGATCTAAATTTTTATATACATCACGAGCAATTGGCCAATATCCTCCATAATAGTGCCACAATTCCTCTTCATCGGCTGTTCCCGAAACATTACATTTAATATTTCCAATTAGTTCCTCTTTATTAGGATACTGTGTATAAATGCCATTTTTATCATTGAAATCATTCATGTCCTTTATTTCAAGTGCATCTATAGTAAAAACATAATTAAAAGCTTTCGGAAATCTTTCAACAATACTATAGTCAGCAGCGTATACGATTTTTGCAATCGAATTGTCCTTTATGTTTCTCAGCGTATACGATATTATCGCACCAGGCGATTCCTTGGAATAATTCCCTCCTTGTTTAATATAGTTTTTAAATGCCTCATAACCATCGATTGCTTTCGAAGCATCCTCACCAGATCCCCCCAATATATAGACCCTAATATTGGAAGTAGCTAAAAGACGATTAAATTCTATGGAAGCTCCCCCTGATACTTTTCTATAGGAAGCATTAAGATAGGCTTTCACACTATCTTTGCTTAAACTCGATTCAACTGTAAAAAATGCTAACCGCCCATACGTAATAGTTGAAATATACATGGGAGCAAAGGTGCCAATAAGTGCCTTGTCAATTTGTTCCTCAAATAAGTCGGAAGGTTTTAGTGGTTGATCCATATCGATAGTGTAGTAGCTTTGAATAAATTTGGCTACCAGTCGGGTATTTTTTTTCCGCGAGTTGTAATCAAACCCCCCACTAATTTTAAGTGCTTTACCCTTGTAACTTACGTGTAAAGATAAATCTAATTGCTGCTCGGAATATGCATCATAGATTTCAAAACCCATATTTGCTGGTGGACATTCATATTCCTGATTCATAAGCTTGTTTATTGATTCTCTAACAGAAGACAGTTTAGGATCTTGAATTTCAATTGAAACAGATTCTGAACCGATAAGAGAAGTGGAAATTTTTATTGGTTTGCGTTTTGCCGGTATAAGGGTATACGTTCCATCAAGGATTGATTCTCCTTGAACCAATGCACCCGGATAAATAACATCAGTAGTTGGATTCAAAACAATTTGTTCATCAAAACCCTCCGCTGCATGATATTTTGTTATTGAATAATTATAATCGGAATCCTCTTCTTGAATCGGCCCTTCAACTACTGTTTCTGCCGTCTCGTCTGGCATTTCTTCAGAAATATTTGGAAGATTATTGAAATATAAATTCAAATCAACATCCCAATTTTCTGAGGGTTCATCATATGTTTTATGACAGGAAATACAAAGTCCAATAACCAGTAATAAAGAAATAATCTTAGTACAATATGTAGTTTTCATCATACAATAATTTAGTTGGTAACAAAATTAGTAACTTAATTTTCATCAATTCAGTGTATAAAAAAGATCTTGAAAATAAATAAGAGTAATAGGAAAAAATATTTTTTCAGGCTATTTTTGTATATGAGAGGTCCAAAGGAGCAAAGCCCCTAACTAACGGATTAGAAGTAGGTGTTCTTTCATTATTTTTTTTTTTGCCATAGGAATTAATGAGAAACCTATGGCGTTTCTAATTAATCAGAACATACAACTTATTCATTAGATACACAAGCATATAGCCTGTTATTTTGACGATATAACTATCAAATATTTTGGAGACATTTTGGAAGCAATATTAATTGAGAGCATCGAACCAAGACAAAATCGAAAACAAGGAAATTTATTTGCTGGAATTAAATATCTGCAACAAGAAGCACCGGAAATCAAAAAAGAATGAAAGAACAATTAATTCGGGAATTGACAGATAAACTTTCCTGAATTCAGAGGACCTTTGACAGTATGGTTTTTAATAGATATTATGAGTTTAAAAATACTTATCGGGCGATATACAATTTACGCTTTATAAGCCAAAAGATCAAAAAAATTAACAAGGAGGATAGTGCACTATATACGCGAAGAAAACTGCAAATTGCAGGCTAATACATCAAGTTTGCACTCTTATATGAAAAAAATCTTCCCTGTGAGAAAATCGTCGTGATGTGGCATTTTTTCGCTTGGACTTGCCATCTATTAGAAGTTCGATGACATCGGCATACTGTTCTGAAAATTGCTATGGAAGAAGGAATTTAGAACCTTCATTATACAAGAAGAAAAAACCCATCCGCGAAATTCACAGATGGGTTCATTTATATCTTTTCAATTCTTACTATTTTGCAGATTTCATCATTTTAATTACAACAATTCGCAAAACAGAATCACTCTCGTTTCTCCAACCATGTCCGCAATTTGCAGGGCTTTCGATTAGGGTATTTGCTTCCACTTCTTTGCTTTCGTCTCCTATCTCAACAATTCCCTTTCCTTCCAAAACCAAAAAACGAACATCAAGAGGTGCTGCATGTTTAGCAATAGTATCACCTGGCTTCAAATTTAAATGCACCATCATCATATACTCATCTTGATGAAACTTTCTGGCTTCAACACCATGACCGTTTACAAACGACTCCGCTTCAAATATCTTTTTTATCTCCATGATCTATTGTATTAAGCTGATTACTACTAACACATAAACAAAAGTCGGGCTTTTAAAATGAAAAAAGAGTAACATTTGTTACAATAGATGAAAACAATAAAAATTACACATACGAAAAAACCCATCCGTGAAATTCACAGATGGGTTTTTATTTTGAATATTCTTTTTAAGACATCTTGAAACCTCTGTTCAAGCGATTACTTATACGGTGTGCTGGTTTAATGTCCCCCCTCAAACTTAAATGAAACCAACACTCTTGCACGATAAGCTTCAATCTTCCCATCTTTAATCTGTAGATCGAGTTTCGATATCTCCGCTATTCTAAGGTCACGCAGACTTTCAGCTGCTCTACTAACAGCAACTTCTGCGGCTTTTTCCCACGATTCAGGGCTTGTACCCACTAGTTCAACTACTTTGTAAACACTTTCTGCCATAGCTTTTACTTTAATCAATTAATATATGTTGTATCCCTTACTATTTATTTGATACATAAGATCAAATATTAAGGGTATTATATTTCAAATTCAGAGTACCTTATGCAGAAAGATTTTTGGTAGATATTATGAGTTTAAAAATACTTATCGAGCAATATACAATTTACGATTTATAAGCCAGAAGATCAAAAAAATAAACAAAGAAGATAGTGCACTATATACGCGCAGAGAACTGCAAATTGCAGGCTAATACATCAAATTTTGACTGTTATGCGAAAAAGGTCTTCCCTGTGATAAAATCGTCGTGATGTGGCAGTTTATAGGATGGACTTGCCATCTTTTAGAAGTTCGATGACATCAGCATGCTGTTCTGAAAATTGCTAAGGAAGAAGGAATTTAGAACCTTCAGTATACAAAAAGAAAAAACCCATCCGTGAAATTCACAGATGGGTTTTAGTTGAGGTCTCTGGCGGATTCGAACCGCCGTGGATGGTTTTGCAGACCACTGCCTAGCCACTCGGCCAAGAGACCCTTTTCTCTTTAAGAGCGATGCAAAGATAAGTAATAAAGAAAATACTTTACAAACTTTTTAAAGCTTTTCTAATATTTTTTTTCTTCAATTCTCGCAGTTCAAAGAGAATCAAAAACTTATCGACTTAAAGTTAAACTAACTTTCTCGATTTGCCCGCCCATAGGGGGATTCATTTTGGATACTTTAACGGTAGCATGCTCCAATTCTGGAAATTTAGCGTAAAGCATATCCAATAAACGTTGACCAACATGTTCAAGCAGGTGAGATTTAATCTTAAATTCTTCCTGAATCATCTCGTATGCTCGCTGATAGTTGAGTGCATCGGTAATGGCATCAGAGGCAGCTGGTTTCTCAGCATTATACTCCATGCGCACATACACAACAAACTTATTGCCTACCACCTGTTCTTCAACAAAACAGCCATGATAGCCGTAAAATTCCAATCCTTCTAGTTCTATAATTCCTTTCATACTTGTAAAAATATTTCAGGGCGAATATAGGACAAATTTCCCTAAGCCGAATTCTATTTCAAGCTATCATGCAAATTCATAGATATAGGAGCCGTTTTATTTAGTGAAAATCTCTACTTTTGTCAGTTCGAACCCTTTATATCTGCTTTAATGTGATTAAATCGTTTATCGAGGTAAATCGAAAGATAAAGCAAGGCGAGATCATAAACAATCTCAGGCAATACATGTATCATCTAAATTAGAGTGAAGTATGGATAACAAGACTATGAATGAAGAGAGTGCTAAAGAAGTAAAATCTCTGAATTTTATCCAGCAGATCATTGAAGAGGATCTGAAAAACAATGTCAATGATGGTAGAGTACACACCCGTTTCCCTCCGGAACCAAACGGTTACCTACACATTGGACATGCAAAAGCAATCTGCCTAAATTTTAGCCTTGCCCAGCAATACCAGGGAAAATGTAACCTACGTTTCGACGATACCAATCCTGTAAAGGAAGATACCGAGTACGTAGATTCTATAATGGAAGATATTAAATGGCTAGGTTTTAAATGGGATGGCGATCCTTATTACACATCTGATTATTTTGAACAGCTATACGATTGGGCTGTGAAATTGATTACTGATGGTAAGGCTTATGTTGATGACCAATCTGCAGCGTTAATTGCTGAGCAAAAAGGTACACCAACAACTCCAGGTACTGCAAGTCCTTTCCGTAGCCGTTCTGTTGAGGAAAACTTAGATATGTTTGCTCGAATGAGAGCAGGCGAATTTAAGGATGGTGATAAGGTTTTGCGTGCCAAAATTGATATGGCATCACCAAACATGCACTTGCGCGATCCATTGATGTATCGTATTATGCATGCTCATCATCACCGTACGGGTGACGCTTGGTGTATTTACCCAATGTACGACTATGCTCATGGCGAGTCGGATTATTTAGAGGGTATTACTCACTCAATCTGTACACTTGAATTTGAGGTTCACCGTCCACTTTACGAGTGGTTTGTAGGTAATATTACAGATACAGAGTACCAACCAAAGCAACGTGAATTTGCACGTTTAAATTTGAGTTATACCATAATGAGTAAGCGTAAGCTACTTCAATTGGTTAACGAAAAGCACGTTTCTGGATGGGATGATCCACGAATGCCAACCATCTCTGGTTTGCGTCGTAGAGGTTATACACCAAACTCGATTAAAAACTTTGCAGATACCATTGGTGTAGCAAAACGTAATAACGTTATTGATGTTGCAGTTTTGGAGCACTGTGTACGTGAAGATTTGAACAAAACAGCACCTCGTGTGATGGCTGTTCTTAATCCAGTGAAATTGGTATTAACCAACTACCCTGAGGGACAAGAAGAATTCCTAAGCATCGAAAACAACCCTGAAGATCCAGAATCAGGTTCTCGTGAAATTCCATTCTCTAGAGAGCTTTATATCGAGCGTGAGGACTTTATGGAAGATGCTCCTAAGAAATTCTTTAGAATGACTCCAGGTCGAGAAGTTCGTCTTAAGGCGGGTTATATTGTGATGTGTGAAAAAGCAGTGAAGGATGCTGATGGTAATATCACCGAGATTCACGCGACTTATGATACACTATCAAAATCAGGTAGCGGATCTGAAGAAAGCAAGCGTAAAGTAAAAGGAACACTTCACTGGGTTTCTGCTAAGCATGCTGCTAAAGCTGAAGTTAGAATTTACGATCGTTTATTCAATGACGAAGCACCAGATAGTCACAAAGAAAAAGACTTCTTAGAGTTCATCAATGAGGATTCATTACAAATTCTTGACAACTGTTTTGTAGAGCCTGGTTTGAAAGATTCAAAAGCTGAAGATCGTTTCCAATTCCAGCGTTTGGGTTATTTCTCAACTGATAAGGACAGTTCTGCAGAGAAGTTGATCTTTAACCGTACTGTATCGCTTAAAGATTCATTCTCTAAGGGAAAGAAAAAATAGAGATTTACATTCTCAATCATTATTAAGAAATCCGGTCTAACGATCGGATTTTTTTTGGTTTTAATGCCTCCTATTTTTGTTGCAAGTCCAAATTATTTAACCACCTCCCCAAACTCCTCTCCTTTCGGCTTCGCTCAATGCACCGCGATCTGAGAACGAAAAAAAATATTGTTTTCTTAAAAAAATTTGAGCGGGCTTTGTCAGTCTGCCGTGAGGCGTGTTACAATTGCTTCAACAGAGAGTGAACAAGGATCAGACTGACTTGATTTTTGATTCGCGAACTAAAATACAATGGTGCTCATTTGCCCTCCGGGGGAGCTTACTTTTTGATCTAAGCAAAAAGTAAGAGCCCAGCGGCTTGAGCGAAAAAAAGAAAAAACAAAAAAAGGACGCTCATTACGAACGTCCTTTCCTATTTTATTGTTCTAATTGTTTATCCACATTTAGAAGTTCCGCATGATTGACAAATCAAACAACCTTCCTGGTAAATAACATGCTCTGATCCACAATCTTCACATGTCATCCCTTTGGCTTGAGTTCCATTTGGAATGTATTTTTTAAGTGAACGTTCAACACCATTTTTCCATGTATTGATATTCTCACTATCGAGCTGCAGACCTGAAATCAAATTCACGACCTGCTCAATTGGCATACCATGACGTAATACCCCTGAGATCAATTTTGCGTAGTTCCAGAATTCCTTGTCAAACTTGTACGATAGACCTTCGAAAGTCGTTTTAAAGCCACGCTTGTTGCTGTATTGGAAATCATATTGCGTATTGCCTTCATCATCCTTACGCTTAAGAATAAATCCTTTATTCACCGACTTAGGCAATAGAATGCCCTCATCATCATCCTGAATACCCGTAAAGATTTCGTAAGGTTGTCCTTCATAAAGACCAATAATAGCAATCCACTTTGTTTTATTGTTCTGGAAACGTACAACCTCAGCTTCAAGCTCAGCAGGTCGCTTTTCAGGCATACCTTTTCCAGCTGCTTCTTCTTTTTTATCATTAGCAATCAATACACCTGAACGTGAACCATCACGGTAAACGGTACAACCTTTACATCCACTTTTCCAAGCTTCAACATAAAGATCGCCTACCAGTTCTTCAGACACATCGCTTGGTAAGTTCACTGTTACACTAATCGAGTGATCAATCCATTTCTGAACACGACCTTGCATACGTACTTTTTGCAACCAATCTACATCATTCGATGTTGCATTATGGTATGGTGATTGTTTTACCAACTCAGCAACTTCCTCATCTGAAAAATGTCTTGCTGTTTCAATACCATTAGCTTCCATCCAAGTCACAAACTTATGATGGAATACAACAAACTCTTCCCAACAATCGCCTAGCTCATCCGTAAAGTCAACACGAACATTCTTATCGTTTGGATTCACTTTTCTACGACGCTTGTACACTGGCATAAATACGGGCTCGATACCCGATGTTGTTTGTGTCATCAAACTGGTTGTTCCCGTTGGTGCAATTGTCAAACAAGCAATATTACGACGACCATATTTCACCATATCCTCATACATATCAGGAGCAGCCTCCTTCAAACGTAGAATGAATGGGTTATTGATTTCTCTTTTAGCATCGAAAATGGTAAATGCACCACGATCTTTAGCTAAAAGAACAGAAGCACGATATGCCTCAATTGCAATCACTTTGTGAACTTCTTCAGAGAAATCTGTAGCAGCTTCAGTTCCATATTGCAAGCCCATAGCCGCAACCATATCCCCTTCAGCAGTGATACCAACACCTGTACGTCTTCCTTCTTTAGCCTTGGTTCTAATGTTGTGCCACAAGTTGCGTTCAACACGTTTCACTTCAGCCTCTTCAGGATCTTTTTCAATTTTTTCAATAATAGCATCAATTTTCTCTAGCTCAAGATCAATAATATCATCCATGATACGCTGAGCCATTGCAACATGCTTCTTAAACAAATCGTAATTAAAACTTGCCAGAGGTGTGAATGGGTTCTCTACATAGCTATAAAGGTTGATAGCCAAAAGACGACAAGAATCATAAGGACACAATGGAATCTCACCACAAGGGTTAGTCGAAACAGTACGGTAACCTAGATCTGCATAACAGTCAGGCACTGACTCTTTCTCAATAGTATCCCAGAATAAAATACCTGGTTCAGCTGATTTCCATGCATTGTGAACGATTTTCTTCCACAATTTACCAGCATCAATATCTTTTGTATAAGTTGGATTATCTGAATTGATAGGGTATTGCTGAGTATATTCTTTCCCAGCAAGAACAGCTTCCATAAAACCATCAAGGATTTTCACAGAAACATTCGCACCTGTAACCTTACCTTGCTCCATCTTCGCATCGATAAATTCTTCCGAATCTGGATGTTTTACTGATACACTTAGCATTAGAGCACCACGACGACCATCTTGAGCCACTTCACGAGTTGAATTCGAGTAACGCTCCATAAACGGAACAATACCCGTAGATGTTAAAGCTGAGTTCTTGACAGGAGAACCCTTTGGACGGATATGTGACAAATCATGGCCAACACCACCACGGCGTTTCATCAACTGAACTTGTTCCTGGTCAATCTTCATGATGCCTCCATAAGAATCAGAATCACCCTCATTTCCAATCACAAAACAGTTAGACAAAGAAGCAATCTGGAATTTATTTCCAATACCAGACATCGGACTTCCTTGAGGTACGATATATTTAAAATCTTTTAATACTGAAAAGATTTCGTCTTCAGACAAGGGGTTAGAGTACTTTTGCTCAACACGTGCAATTTCACTTGCGATACGACGGTGCATATCATCAGGTGTTCTCTCATAAATATTGCCAAAAGAATCCTTCAAGGCATATTTATTCAACCAAACACGTGCAGCTAATTCATCACCTCTAAAATATTCTAGAGAGGCTTGATAAGCGTCATTTGAATCAAAAGTTTGTTGTTTAACCATCGGCTCTTGTTTCTTGTCTTTAACTGTCATGATCAATATTAATTGTAGATTTAGCTCACTATTTATTTACATAAAAGCGTGAAAGCTCTGTTTTTTTTCAGTTTTTGTTTTCTCTTATGCAATTTAGCTATCGTTTTCCAAACCAACAATACCAATACAGAGAAATCGAGAAAAGTTATCCACAATTTACTGTTAATAACCTCACAGTCAATATTTAACGATTTTAATAAAACCAAAAAGTTTTCCAAAAAGAAAATATCTAGATAACACAATACGTTCCGAACGTACTGAGAATAGCGACTTTCTGAATAAAATTGGTGAAAAATCTATTTAAAATAAGATTATGAAATTTAGAACAACACTAACAAGCTGAAATCGTGAAGAAAGATAGGTTTAGCTTAAACTAAAACTTTATTGTGTTAAGAATTTTATCTGTGGCGCCCCTCATCTTATCAACGTAATTTTTTGAAGAATCGCCAGATTTTTTTCTCAGCTTGGCATCTTCGTGATAAGAATCGAGAAGGCTATTTAACTTCTCACAGTTTTCGTAGGTATGAGCTCCGCCCAGAGCAAGAAGATCTTTTGCTTCTTTAAATTTGTGGTAATTTGGGCCAAAAATAACCGGCATTCCATAGCAAGCAGCTTCAAGGGTATTGTGAATACCACGACCGAAACCTCCACCTATATAGGAAATATCACCATAACGATACATAGAAGATAGCACACCAATACAATCGACAACCAATACTTCAGCAGCGTCTATCTCTGCTTTTGTAGCTGTGGTAAATCGTACGTATGGCTTTTCAATACCACTTACAATATTCTTGATATGATTCTCATCAACCTCGTGGGCAGCTATAATGTATTTATAATCAGCAGCTGAGGTATTGATGTATTTGATGATATTTTCCTCATCCTTTGGCCAGGTACTCCCAGCAATCATCACAGGTCGATTTTGAGCAAAATCTTCAAGTTGTGGTAAAACTTTGGCTTGCTGAGCAATAGAATAAACGCGATCGAAACGGGTATCACCTGCCAGACTCACATTTTCAAACCCAATTCCTTTTAGCAACTCTATTGATTCCTCATTCTGAACAAAGAAATGAGTAAAAGCTTTCAGTATTTTTCGATACAATGCTCCCCATGGTTTAAAAAACATCTGATTAGGACGGAATATTGTGGAAAAGATATAGGTAGGTACGTCCTTTTTTCTAAGCTGGTTTAAATAATGATACCAGAATTCATATTTAATAAAGAAAACCATTTTAGGATCTATCAATCGAATGAATTCCTTTGCATTTCGCTTCGTATCTGCTGGTAAATAGAAAACGTAGTCTACACCTTCATAGTTTTTACGAATCTCATATCCTGATGGAGAAAAGAAGGTCAATACTATTTTATAATCGGGATGCTTGGCTCTGAAAGCTTCTATCACAGGTCTCCCCTGCTCAAATTCCCCTAAGGATGCCGAATGAAACCAAACCAAATTGCTTTCACCTTTTACAGCTTCTTCAATCTTTTTAAGAATATCTTTACGACCATTAACCCATTGTTTAGCTTTAGGGTTGAATAAAGATGCAACTCGTACCAATAAAGAATAAAAGAAAATAGATAGATTATAAAACAGAATCATTTGTTAAGCAATTTAGAATCTAAAAAGTCGTTTTGAATGTAAACGAAATCTTATTTATTAAACAAATAAAGATAATTTTGATCGACATGAATTAAATACATATTTCACACTGCAAAACTAAACATTTTTAGTGTCCATCTGTCTAGTCTTAAAAAATTATCCCCAAATTTAGTACCTTAAATTAAACTCAGCCTTTAACTCCTAAGCCTTGAAACAGATTCTGATCTTTTGCTTTATTCTTATTATGAGTGTGCCCAGCCATGCTCAGGAATCAAGCAATATCAGAACCCGAAAGATTGACATTACAAAAGACAGTATCCAACTTGATTCTCTTTTAATATTACCCGCGACAATAAAACTATGGGTCGCTAATGAGTTATTGGATAATACGTACTATCAACTAAACCTAGCCAAGGGTATTTTTATTCCGAAAGCCAAACTAAAAGCTAAAGGAGCACAAGCTACAATTAGCTACCGTGTATTTAATTACAAAGTCTCTCAGGTCTTATATAAACACCACACAAATGAAATCAACCAGCCCGATGTCCTGAGGGGCAAACGCTACTCTTTAGCTCAAAATAATCAGACACAGGGAAACGACTTTAGTTCTCAACTAAATAAACAGGGAAGTTACACCCGTGGCTTGTCATTAGGGAATAATCAGGATGTGGTTAGCAATTCAAATCTCAATCTTCAACTATCAGGTAAACTTAGCGAGAACGTTAGTATACTAGCAGCCATAACCGATGATAACATTCCCATTCAGCCCGATGGAAACACACAGCAGATACAAGATTTCGATCGTATCTACATCAAGCTATTCAACGAAAGACATGAGCTTACCTTGGGAGATTATCAGATTGAAAATTCACAAAAATCACACTTCCTAAGGTTTAGAAAAAAAGTGCAGGGTGGTCAATACAGCGGTTCCGTTTCTGAGGGGAAGAAAACTCAAGTCCACACGCAAATAAGTGCTTCTATTGCTAAAGGAAAATTCAACAGAATAGAAATTCAAGGTGTAGAGGGGAATCAGGGGCCATACCGCTTATTTGGCACAAACAACGAGACCTATATCATCATTCTTGCCGGTTCGGAGAAGATCTACAAGGACGGTAAACTTCTCTCTCGTGGAGAAAATAAAGATTATACGATCAATTACAACACCGCCGAACTAAGCTTCAACACAAGTCAACCCATAAACAGGAATTCCCGAATTATTACAGAGTTTGAATATTCTGAAGAGAATTATTCCAGATACCTCATTTATAACAGTACCGAAATAAAGAGTGAAAAAGCCAGTTTCCAATTCAACTTCTATAACGAGCAGGATAATAAAAACAACACCATCAGCCAGAATCTGAACGACGAGCAGAAAACCCTACTTAGTCAGCTAGGTGATAATCTTCAAGCTGCCATCACCCCACAAATTCAACTAGTAGAATACACAAATGATCTCGTTCTATACGAGAAGCTTGTTCAACAAATTGATGGGACAGATTATGAAACATATGTCCATTCCACCGAACCCAGTTTAGCTGTTTATAGAATCCGCTTCTCTTATGTAGGTGATAAAAAAGGTAACTACAAGCAAATTGAATCTTCAGCTAATGGGCGAGTCTATGAATGGATAGCACCTATTAACTCAATCCCTCAGGGTGATTTTTCACTTAACTCACAAATGATAGCTCCTGAGAAACATCAGATGATAAGTTTTGGCGGTCAATTCAAACATTCTGAGCGTGCCAATAGTCTATTCGAACTCGCTTTGAGCAATAAGGATCTCAACACCTTTTCTACCATTGATGATAAAAACAATAAAGCATTAGCCTTTAATTTTGAAAGCAATAGAAAAACTATTCTTAAGGACACAAATCAATTTTTAATTACTTCAATCGCTTATAATTATCTGGGTGACAACTTTCAAGAAGTGGAGAAATTCAGATCCCCCGAATTCAATCGAAATTGGAATATTGAGGCGCAAATAAGCAAGAGTCAGGAGCATTTTATAGAACTTAAGAACACATATAAGGATAAGATCAGCAGTTTTACTTACGAAATTGCTGCCCTAAATCAGGCATCTCAATTCAAAGGCTTACGACAGAATGCCATCGCACAATATCACAAAAATCGATTTGAGTTAAATTGGAATGCAAACTTTTTGACAAGTGATCAAAACGACACAGAAACTAGGTTTTTCAGAAATAACATTGCTGCCATTTATAAACTGAAATTTCTAAATATTGGAGTGGAACAACACAGTGAAAATAATCAATGGAAAGAGAAAATAAGCCATAATTTGCTAGCCAACAGTTTTGCTAATAAAACTTACAAGGCCTACCTAAAGAGCAGTAAGACAAGCCAAAATCAATTTGAAACATTCTATCAATATCGTAAAGATTTATTGCCTTGGGAAAACAAAATGAGCTCTCAAAGTGAATCAGAGGACATCGGTTTTATTCTATGGTTAAAGAAGAACAAAAAAAACCAATTAAAGCTCACTAGTAACTATCGAAAACTACGTATTCTTAATCGAGATATCAGTGATGAAAAACCTGAAGAAAACTTCCTGGGTAAACTCGAGCATCGTTCAAGAATCTTTAAAGGAATTATTAGAACAGCTACCTATTACGAATTGGGTTCTGGACTGGAAGCAGATCGCATCTATTCATATTTAGAGGTAAATGCAGGACAAGGCGTTTACAAATGGACAGATTACAATAAAAACGAGATAAAAGAGATCAATGAATTTGAAATTTCGAGCTTTAAAGATGAAGCCAACTACATACGTATTTCCAATATCACAACCAACTACAGAAAGGTTTACACTAGCGAATACAGACAAAGCTTCAACATTCAACTGAAGCGCCTTAAAGGGAACTCTAAGCTTGTGAAGTTTGCCTCTTCATTTGGTAATCGCTTTTCCTATAGAATCGCTAAAAAGAGTACGAATAATGATTTCAACCTATATGGCAATCCTTTTTCATCGACCCAAGACAATCCCAACATTATCAACCTGACATCGTCTCTACAAAATACCTTTTCATTTCATCCGAAAAAGGCGAAGGTGACTTATGACTATATCTATTTGAATAATGAAAGTAAACTTCTCTTAAATAATGGTTTTGAAAAAAGTCAACTAAGTCAAAATGGCTTACGACTAATTTGGAGAAAGCAAGATTGGCAAATTAGTAATCGGTTTGATAAAGGGGCAAAAAAACGTGGAAGCGAAGTTTATTCTAGCAAAGATTATAAGTTGAATTTCCTTAAAAATGAACTAAAGCTCAAATATCAAGTGGGTCGAAATTTTCAACTGGAATTCGAATACCTATTCAAAAATAAAGAAAACAAACTGAACGTTGAAAAGCTAGAATCTCACGACCTAGGCTTGGAAGCTCAATTTGCTCTAGGGAAAAAGAAAAACCTTAACGCCTCGGTTCATTATCTAAACCTCACTTATAACGGTGATAGTAATAGCTCAATTGCCTACGAAATGCTCGAAGGCTTTTTACCGGGAAATAATATGACCTGGCATCTAAATTATCAGCAACAATTATCGAAAACATTTCAGATGAATATCAACTACAGAGGACGAAAAGCAGAGGAAAATGCTGCAATTCATGTGGGAAGTGTAGAATTAAGAGCTTATTTCTAAATTTTTTTTTTGAGACAAATAGCCATTATTCAACTGATCGTTTTTTACCAAAGAAACTTCAACGCAATGATTCAATGAACGATGAGAATCCATTTGAATAAATCAGCAGCAATTCCTCTACCTTTCAAGCCCCACACAGCAGACAGAGATTATTGATATTCTCAAAAAAAAGCATGGATTGCCTTGCATTAGTTTAAAAAGCGCGTATCTTTGCAATCGCAAATAAAGAAAGATACCAATCTAAAAATATATTGCGGGGTGGAGCAGTTGGTAGCTCGTTGGGCTCATAACCCAAAGGTCATCAGTTCGAGTCTGGTCCCCGCTACTTAGAAATTCAACGGAATTTCTTTTTCGACGAAAACATACTGAAAATATATTGCGGGGTGGAGCAGTTGGTAGCTCGTTGGGCTCATAACCCAAAGGTCATCAGTTCGAGTCTGGTCCCCGCTACTTATAGAATCCTTTCGAGGATTCGTTTTCGTCGAAATAAACTTATTTAAAATATATTGCGGGGTGGAGCAGTTGGTAGCTCGTTGGGCTCATAACCCAAAGGTCATCAGTTCGAGTCTGGTCCCCGCTACTCGAGAGAAGCTCTTAACGAAAGTTAGGAGCTTTTTTTGTGCCCTAAAGTCTCCTAAATATTTCAACTAAAATACCGTTGGACTCATATCCGCCTTAGGCGGACAAATTAGAGACGAGCTCCCATCACTCCTGAAATATATTTACACACAGTTCACAGCTTTTTTGTACCTTATTTCCGCTATGCAAACTGTTTACATTCTATACTCAAATAAATTTGACAAGATTTACATCGGGTGTACTTCAAATATTGAGGCTCGTTTTAAATCTCATAACGAACTTGGAACAAAAGGCTGGACAATAAAATTCCGTCCATGGGAGATTGTTTATATCGAAGAATTCAATTCAAAAAGAGAAGCTTTAGATCGGGAGAAACAACTCAAAGGTGGAAAAGGAAGGGAGTGGATACGAAAAGAGATTATTGCAAAACATTAACCATGGCTCCTATCCGCCTTAGGCGGACAACAGTCGAGTCTGGTCCCCGCTACTCGAGAGAAGCTCTTAACGAAAGTTAGGAGCTTTTTTTGTGCCCTAAATTCTACAAATAAATTTCAACTAAAATATCGTTGGGTTCATATCCGCCTAGGGCGGACAAGTTCAAGTCGAGTACTCATCACTCCTGAAATATATTAAAACACAATTCACAGCTTTTTTGTACATTATTTCCGCTATGCAAACTGGTTACATTCTATACTCAAAGAAATTTGACAAGATTTACATCGGGTGTACTTCAAATATTGAGGCTCGTTTTAAATCGCATAACGAACTTGGAACAAAAGGGTGGACAATCAAATTCCGTCCATGGGAGATCGCTTATACCGAAGAATTCGATTCGAAAAGAGAAGCTTTAGATCGAGAGAAACAGCTCAAAGGGGCAAAAGGTAGAGAATGGATACGAAAAGAGATTATTGCAAAACATTAACCATGTCTCCTATCCGCCTAAGGCGGACAAGTGAGAGTCGAGTTCCCTACTCGAGAGAAGCTTTTAACGAAAATTAAGAGCTTTTTCATGACCTAAAATCCTAACACTTTTACACTTAACTCATAAGCTATTCCAAGAAAATGATTTGGCTACTTCTATTTTTTCCTTTATCTTGAGAAAAGTGAATTTAATAACTAATAATTAGCTGTTCGTTGAATATTCATTCTAAATCTACCCCTATGAAAAAGTTTATTCTACTTCTTTTTTTATTGATTCCATTTTTAGGAAAATCTCAGGACATTGAACAGTTTCTTTTATCTGGTACAGAAGACGCTTCAAAACTGACAGAAAACTATGTGAATCCTGTTGCCAAAGGCTTTATGTATGGCTTAAATAGTGGCTGGTACACAACTGCAAGAACGCATAAGAAATTTGGCTTTGATATTACTTTCGTAGCAAATCTAGCTCAGGTTCCTGGTAAAGACGAAGCCTTTAATTTTGTTGCATCTGACTATAAAAACCTTAGTTTGGTAAGTGGTCCAAATAAAATACAGACCTTATTTGGCGGGGAAAACACCACAGTCCTTCAATCAAGAATTGAAACTGAAGGTGGTTCTTTCGATTTGGCCAATTTTGAAATCCCTGATGGAATAGGTGAGGATTTGCCAATGAGTGCCGTTCCCTCTTTTACTGTTCAGCTAGGCATTGGTATTCCAGTAATAGATGCAGATCTTAAATTCAGATATTTACCTAAAGTAGGAACTTCAGATATTGAAGTAGGTATGATTGGAGTAGGTTTACAGAAAAACCTAAGCAAAATACTGAAGATAAACAAAACACCTTTTAGCATTTCTGCCCTTGTTGCATTCACAAACTTAACAGCTGAATATGATATTCAAGGAGAATCCGATTTTAATGGATCTGGACAAAAATTGGAATTCTCTACCAACGCTTATACCATTCAGGCCATTGCCTCTGTTAATTTAAAACTGATAGAGTTTTATGGAGCCCTTGGATACAATACAGCTAAAATGGATGTGGATATAAAAGGAACTTACGAACTAGAATATACAGATGTCAATTCTGGAACAACATTTGATTATAAAACATTAACAGATCCAGTATCCGTTGAATTTGATGCTAGTGGTGTCAGAGCCACTTTGGGTACCCGTTTAAACCTTGGCTTCTTTAAAATCTTTGCTGATTACACTATGCAAGAATACAACACCTTTACAGGTGGTATAGCTTTCAGTTTCAGGTAAAATTCATTTAAGGATTCATAATAAAGAACTAAGAGAGTGTCCTTTAATAAGGTCATTCTCTTTTTCACCCTCCTATTTCTGATCTTAAAAACAGGATTACGAATAGAAAGTTTCAATATTAAATATGGCTAGGGATAAAAAGCAAAAAGCAGCTACACAAAGTGTAACTGCTTTTATTGGGGGTGGGCCCACATGGGCTTGAACCATGGACCCCCTGATTATGAGTCAGGTGCTCTAACCAGCTGAGCTATAGGCCCGACAAAAACAAGACGGTAAAAGTATTTCATTACCTTTGTTTTGCGACTGCAATGTTACATATTTGCATTGAATAATTCAACAATATTTAGAAATAATTATGCCTAATTTTTCATCAATTCCCAATATAGTCTTCGATTTAGGCGGAGTTCTGCTCAATATCAATCCCGAAAATTCTGTTAATCAGTTTAAAGCGATTGGTTTGACGGATACAAATAGAATTCAACATGAATATAGAAAAGATGGTCTGTTCGATCGTCTTGAAAAGGGAGAGTTAAGTCCTGAGGACTTCCGAAACGAAATTCGTCAATATATCGATGCTGAAGTTAGCGACCAGCAGATTGATCAGGCATGGAGCGCCATGTTGCTCGATTTCCCTTACGAGAGATTAGCCTTATTGCAAGAGCTTAAAAAGGCACATAAAGTTTATTTGCTTAGTAATACCAATATCATTCATTGGGAATATTATACCAAACTAGTAAAAGATACCCACGGTGTGGAATTATCCGAATGTTTTGAAAGGGACTATTATTCGCATGATATGGGACTACGCAAGCCCGACACAAGCATCTATAATGAACTTTTAAGAGCCGAAAACCTTAAAGCTGAAGAAACCTTATTTATAGATGATATGTACTCTAATGTGGAAGCTGCACGCGCTGTAGGCATGATTGCACATCATCTCGATCTTGAAAATGGAGAAAGTATTCTTGATCTCTTCGTGAAGAATTAAATGGAACCTATTCTTTGATAAATTCACCAATGGTATTGTCGTAATTCACATAGTATTTTCCTGGAATCAAGTCATCGAAACGCACTTCTTTTCCAAAACCATCGAAAATAAGATTGCCAAATAAATCAAAAATTTGAAACTGAGTCGGAGCTGAAAACATCAGCTTCGATGTCACTTTTTTATTCACCAATGTGACTGGTGTAATTTTAGAATTGAATTGAATCGTATCCGAATAATTGTCCTTTTCGGTATAATCAACCTGGTGAATACGAAACATATTCTCTCCAGAATGAATCGGTACTTTTATCCTATAATGATTGACTCCATAAGTCCCAACGCCTCTCAATTGCCCTACAGTAACCCATTTATCCCAACGGTATTGTTGAACGCTAAAAGGAAGAGATCCTTTTTCATTTGAACACTTCCAATTCAGGAATAGATCTTTATCGATAGATGCCTTTTTCATTTCGAAAGAACTAACAGCCTGAATAGCCTCCATATTAATAATAGAAGGTGTAATTGAATCTTTGTATTTGATACAAAACCGTAGATCTTCACCAAGTTTAAAACCCATATGAGTTAAATCAATTTCAAAGGCACTCGACTTCATATCTTCCGTATATACCTTATCGTTGATAGAAATAGATTCAATGGTAAAACGATCCCCCACTTTGGCAAAAGGATTCATAATATAGATATTCGATCCCGTAAAAACACCTTTAATATTGAGTTCTTGAGATGAAGCTATACTCGATATAAATAGAAAAATAACAAATAGAAATCTGAAATTCATATTCTTTAGTCCTGTTTAAAAAAAAATCGGTTGTTAAAATTCAAGATCAAAACGATTCTTTGAAACTCAAATAATCAATTCAATATAAGAAAATTAGATATATGAACAGCCTCTTAAAAATACTTATTTTACATATTGCTATTTAGCATCCACCCAATCACCATTTTCTTTGATGATTAGAATCAATTCATCAATAGCGTCTTCACTTAAAATATTCTTCTTTATCAATTCTTGAGATTTGTATAATGACACTCTTCCAGCACCAGCACCCACATAACCGTAGTCCACATCCCCCATCTCTCCAGGGCCATTCACGATACATCCCATAACTCCGATTTTAAGGTGAGACAAGTGTGCAAACTTCTTTTTCACCTCGCTAACCACATCCTGCAGATTAAATAAGGTACGACCACATCCCGGGCATGAGATAAACTCTGTTTTAGATGTACGGACTCTAGCCGCCTGCAAAATACCGAAAGCAGCAGCATTCACTTCCTCACGAGAAATATTTCCTGTATTGTTTAAGCAAATACCATTCCCTAATCCATCGATGAATAAAGAACCTAAATCGCAAGCAGATTTTAGTTGCAAATCTTCCAACTCATTCTCTTGAAATAAACGATGGAAAATGACTGGTGCCTTACAATTGAATTGAATAAGTTTAAAAACAAAAGCGCGTTGCTCAGCAAAAACATTTTGATGCTTCGATTGGCAAATAAGAACAGATTTGGGATTGGCTTTAAGCCTACTAATGAATTCTTCTGTTAGATCAGCATACTCACAGCTTACAAAATGAATATCTGATCCAAAAGAACTTAAGTTGTCATGAAGAAAAATCTCTGCTGAAAATAAGGGATGAACCTTTTCTGAAAACTCATAAGCATCTTCCCAACATACTGAATCGACAATAAATCCCAGTTCTTTAGGGAAATCTTTGATTGAAGGATCAACGCTATTTGTATATATAAAATCAGCAGCCAAATCACATTTCTCCCACTGCAAACTTTCCATATTCTTTTTATAGCCTATATGTTCAGGTAAATCGCTGCTAAAATGTTTTTCCAGACTAAAATCGGCAATAACAACAATCTGTTTTCTACCACCAATATTAGCCACTTCCTTGCTCGATCGCTTATAAAAATCACATAAGTTAATACCTGACACAATAGGAGATTCAATTGGGCAATGTCCTTCTTTCTCCAAAATATAATCCACCATTTTCTGACCAACTGGCGATTCAATTTCAGGATCTTCAGTCAATGAAATACGGATCGTATCACCTAAACCATCATTTAGTAAAGCTCCCGTTCCAACTGCCGATTTAATTCGTCCATCCTCACCTTCTCCAGCTTCGGTTACACCCAAGTGTAATGGAAAATAAAGCTCTTCCTTATTCATTTCACTCACAAGTAAACGAACGGTCTTCACCATCATCACTGTGTTACTCGATTTAATTGAGATCGCAACATCATTGAAACGTTCCTCCTTACAAATCCGAAGAAACTCAAGTGTCGCCTCAACCATGCCGCGTGGCGTATCACCATAGCGACTCATAATTCGATCTGAGAGTGAACCATGATTCGTTCCAATACGAATAGCCGTTTTATTCTCTTTACAAACATTAATCAATGGAATAAACTTGGTATGAATCTTCTTCAAGCCTTCCTGATACATTTCTTCAGAGTATTCCGAACCTTTCAGATCCACCTTTTTGTCAACAAAGTTACCCGGGTTTACACGTATTTTTTCCACATACTGAGCTGCAATAGTCGCAGCTGCTGGATTAAAATGAATATCAGCAACCAATGGTGTTTCATAGCCTTTCTCCAACAAACCCGCTTTGATATGTTTAAGATTATCAGCTTCTTTTGTTCCCTGTGTGGTCAATCTCACATACTCTGCACCCGACTCTATCATTCTGATGGATTGCTCAATACTAGCTTCAATATTATTAGTATCTGTATTCGTCATCGACTGCACACGAATAGGATGTTGAGAACCAAGAGGCGTTCTTCCAATTTTAGTTTCGGAAGATAAACGTCGTGAATAGTTAAATAGATCTTTACAGAATGTATTGAGTTTCGAAATTGTCATGGACTTTATATTATAAACAGCTATTTCTTATAACCCAAGCGATAAAGTCTATCTAAATGGATATAACGCTGTAGGCTATTTGATATTGATAAATCTTAGTATGATTCTATTTGATGTACAAATGTAAGCTATAAATTCTTAAATTTGAATTTCAAATGAGTAGGGAATTGGTTATCAAGCCTAGTTTTATATAAATTAAGTTGAAACTTATTTAAGATCTGCGATTATCTGAGTAATCTGCGGGAAAAACAAAGAAAATCCATGTCAATACAAGTTAAAGAAGTCAGTAAATTTTATGGCAAACAGAAAGCTTTAGATGCTTTAAGTTTTGAAATTTCGGATGCTGAAGTTGTCGGTTTCTTGGGACCTAATGGAGCTGGAAAATCAACCATGATGAAAATTATTACGGGTTTTCTTCCTCAAAGCTCTGGGGATGTCTTTGTAAATGGTTTAAATGTGCTCGAGCATTCTTTGGAAATTCGCAAACAGATTGGTTACTTACCTGAACACAACCCTCTTTATTTGGATCTGTATGTAAAAGAATACTTGGAGTATGTAGCAGGTATTTACAAGCTAGGCAAAAACAAGAAGAAAAGAGTTGACGAAATGATTGAGCTTACAGGTTTAGGCTTGGAGCAAAAGAAAAAAATAGGCGCCCTATCCAAAGGATACCGCCAAAGAGTTGGATTGGCTCAGGCTCTAATTCATGATCCAAAGGTGCTGATTCTGGACGAACCAACTACAGGCCTTGATCCCAATCAATTGGTTGAAGTGCGCCAGCTTATTCAAAATATAGGAAAAGAAAAAACTGTGATGCTATCTACTCATATCATGCAGGAAGCTGAAGCTATATGTGAGCGTGTCCTGATAATAAACAAGGGACAACTAGTTGCCGATCAATCTTCAAGTTCGATCAATAACATTAAGGAATCACATGTACTCGATTTGCAGTTTACCAGCCCTGTATCTGTAGAATATTTCAGGAGCATTGCAAGCGTAAATCATATCGAAACCTTATCAAATAATCGTTACCAGATATCAGCAAAAACCGATATACGCGAGCAGATTTTCAAAATGGCTGTGAACAACAACTTAATCCTCATCGAAATGAAATCTCAGGAACGTAATCTTGAATCTATTTTCCATGAATTGACTCAATAATAAAGGACTTTTTCATAAAACAATGATTCGTCAATACCCCCTCTCTCATAGTCCCGAAAGGGAGAAGTCATCTATTTTATGTTTTGAGCGGAAAGAATAAAGAAATCTCAAGTAGTTAAGCCCACAATAAAGAGATTTTAGTCTTTTTTAACCTAAGTCCTTTATATTCTTAGGAAGAAGCAGTCTTAGTAAGCTTGTTTGTTTCCGAAACTTTGCTTTCCTTTGCAGCAAATTAAGTGGAAAGATTTGGCTGATTGCGACCACAGAAAAAAATGCTAAATGGTAATACTTACCCTATTACATTTTCTGTACATTACACAACCAATGCTTTCCCGTATATTTTATTTATGAAAGGTACTTTTAAAAGGCTTAATTATCTGAAGTCCTAGGACTTTAACCTTTAGACACTTTTAAGTACTCTAAACATTAAAATGTTATGGGATATTTATTTACATCTGAATCCGTTTCAGAAGGACATCCAGATAAAGTTGCTGATCAAATTTCAGATGCTTTATTGGACAAATTTTTAGCTTTCGATCCAAACTCGAAAGTCGCTTGCGAAACTATGGTAACAACAGGACAAGTTATCTTAGCAGGTGAAGTAAAAACCAAAACCTATATCGATGCTCAAGATGTGGCTCGCCAGGTAATCAATCGTATTGGTTATACCAAAAGCGAATACCAGTTCGATGGTACATCTTGTGGTGTATTAACGGCTATTCATGAGCAATCAGACGATATCAACCGTGGTGTAGATCGTGAAGATCCAATGAGCCAGGGAGCAGGTGATCAGGGAATGATGTTTGGTTATGCCAGCAAAGAAACTGACGACTATATACCTTTGTCTCTTGAGTTATCTCACCGTTTATTAATTGAGATGGCTGCGATTCGTCGCGAGGAAAAAGAAATGACCTACTTGCGTCCCGATTCAAAATCACAGGTGACTATCCAGTATGCTGACGATGATACCATCGAAAGAGTACACACCATTGTGGTTTCAACTCAGCACGACGATTTTGGTCCTGATGATGAGACGATGTTAGCTAAAATCAAGGACGATGTTCGCAATATCCTAATCCCTCGTGTGATTAAAATGTTGCCTGCGCGTATTCAAGCTTTTTTCGATGCTGATTTTATTCTTCATGTGAACCCAACAGGTAAGTTTGTAATTGGTGGTCCTCATGGTGATACGGGTCTTACAGGTCGTAAGATTATTGTTGATACTTACGGTGGAAAAGGTGCCCACGGTGGTGGTGCTTTCTCTGGTAAAGATCCTTCGAAGGTAGACCGTTCTGCAGCCTATGCAGCTCGTCATATTGCAAAGAACTTGGTAGCTGCTGGTGTAGCTGACGAGATTTTGGTTCAATTGTCATATGCAATTGGTGTAGCACAGCCTGTAGGTATCTTTGTTGATACTTATGGCAAAAAGAATATTGAGCTTAGCAATGGTGAAATCGCTGATAAGATTGCTGAGATTTTTGACCTTCGCCCTGCTGCTATCGAGCAACGCCTTAAACTACGTAACCCTATTTATGAGGAAACTGCTGCCTATGGTCATATGGGACGTACGCCTCGCACTGTAGTGAAAACATTCGCTTCTCCTTATTTCGAAGATTTGGTACTTGAAGTAGAACTGTTCACTTGGGAAAAACTAGATTATATCGAGAAAGTGAAAGAAGCTTTTAAGCTTTAATCCCTACCGATTTAAATATATGAAAAGAGAGTATCCATTACGGATACTCTCTTTTTGTATTTAATTATTTTGAGGGTCTCACTTTTTTGTTGAGGCTCTCAATACACTTCAAGCCATAAGCTTTAGTCATAACCTGACATTTGCAGATAGTCAGAGCATGACGAGACCCATAAATTAATAAGGGCACTCTCTTTTTTATGCTTGGATCATTTTATCTGACTCTCCTATCAGAATCTGCTCTAACTTTTATCGGCACTCGTTTAACTTTAACAAGATCGGAAATTAGAATCGCACCAATGAGAGAGGCAAGTATAGAAACTATCTTTATTGTTAATACCATAATATCGAATTTAGTAGGATTAGCACTACAATTAACTGTACTCTAAAACTATAAAAAATGAATGACTTCAGCGACTGTTTAGTATTCTTTAACATCCTTTAAGTGACAAGCTGAGAATCCTGTAGAATAAAACACTCCCTATCCACTTAGGCAGAAAGAGAGCTTTTAATATGTCGTGTAGATAATTTAAAAACCTTGATTTGCTCCAACGATTATTGCAATAATAATTCCGATTGGGTATAAGGCCAGCATCACAATAGTAAGAATACCTACAAACTTATAATGTGATTTGATATATTTCATCGACTCAGTTAAAGTTTGTGTGTTTCGAGAATTTAAAGCCTCCTTGGCTGTATTGGCAAATTTTAAAAGATAATAAAGAGGAAAAAAATAAAGCCCCAGAATAATCAGATAAAAGAAGGCAAGACCTCCCACTGGGAATGCTGTATAGGCACTCATCATACTCGAAGCTGCAAATATCCCAATAGAAGCTAGTGCTGCAATAAATATAAAGCCAACAATAGACAAAAACTTGGCCCACTTTCGGGTTTCACGTAGAAAAACTTCTGCTTGAATTTCCAATACCAATTCGTTCCTGTTTTCTGATTCTTGTGTTTCTAAATTCTCCATAGGGGACTCGTCTAATAAATTTTAAAATGTTTACTAAGATATTCAAAAATTGAGTCAAGATTAAGTTCTGTATTATAAATTACACCCAATAGTTTATCAAACGACTACTAGTCAAGCTTTTTAATATAAAAGACAAAGAAGTCCGAAAAAAGACCTTTCATCTTTTTATATTCATTCAGTTATTTATATATTTAGGTTCGTTAAAAAAACAAAGCTTGTTTTAAACAACATAAAATTGTGTTTTAAACGAGTTAATCTAACTAAGCCACTATAATTTTTAGCCCATGAAGATTCATGAATACCAAGCCAAAGAGATCCTAAAATCTTTTGGTGTACCTGTTCCCCAAGGGAAAATTGCTTCTACAGTAAAAGAAGCTGAGCAAGCAGCTCAAGAAATTGGATTGCCTGTTGTTGTTAAAGCACAAATTCACGCTGGAGGCCGCGGTAAAGGCGGAGGTGTTAAATTTGCACCAACAGCTAAAGATGTCAGTCAGTACGCTAGTGATATTCTAGGTATGACTCTAATTACACACCAAACAGGCCCCGAAGGCCGATTGGTAAAGAAAGTCTGGATTGAAGCTGCTTCAAATATCAAGCATGAGTATTATGCGGGTATCGTTCTTGATCGTGCCACATCGAAAGTAACCTTTATGGTTTCTACTGAAGGTGGTATGGAGATTGAGAAAGTTGCTGAGGAAACACCTGAGAAAATCGTTAAGGTTGGTGTTGATGCTTCAGTAGGTTTACAAGCTTTCCAAGCAAGAGAAATGGCATTCGCTTTAGGATTAACGGGAGCTGCATTTAAAAATGGAGTGAAATTCTTCCTTGCCCTTTACAAAGCATATATGGGAACAGATGCTTCTCTATTCGAAATTAACCCATTAGTTGTAACCCAAGAAGGTGATGTTATCGCATTGGATGCTAAGGCAGATTTCGATAATAACGCTATGTACCGTCAGAAGACACTGACTCCACTTCGCGATCTTGACGAAGAAGAGCCATTGGAAATTGAGGCTGACAAATCGGGTCTTAACTATATCAAACTAGATGGTAACATTGGCTGTATGGTAAATGGTGCTGGTTTGGCTATGGGAACCATGGATATTATTAAACTAACGGGTGGTGAGCCTGCTAACTTCCTTGATGTAGGAGGATCGGCTTCTGCTGAAACCGTAGAACAAGGTTTCCGTATCATCCTTTCAGATAAAAATGTAAAGGCTGTTTTAATTAATATTTTTGGCGGTATCGTTCGTTGCGATCGTGTTGCCAATGGCGTTATTCAAGCCATCAAAAATATCAATACTCAAGTACCTATTGTGGTTCGATTACAAGGAACCAACGCCGTAGAAGGTAAAAGACTTCTTGAAGAATCAGGAATGAATATTATTGCTGCCACAGAGCTTAAAGATTCTGCAGAGAAAGTTGTTGCCACTTTGGGACAAATAGTAGGTAAATAAGTATTAGAAAAGGATCAAGTTTGATGATCCATCACTATTAAAACAATCGACACAATGAGTGTATTAGTAAATAAAGATACAAGACTAGTGGTTCAGGGAATTACTGGTACAGAAGGGGGATTTCATACCCAACAAATGATTGAATATGGAACCAACGTGGTTGCCGGTGTAACACCAGGTAAAGGTGGACAAATGTTTATGGATAGCGTACCCGTTTTCGATACAGTAAAGGATGCTGTGAAAATTGCTGGTGCTAACGCTTCGGTTATTTTCGTTCCACCAGCATTTGCTGCTGATGCGATTATGGAAGCTGCTGATGCGGGTATTGAGCTTGTAGTATGTATCACCGAGGGTATTCCTACTCTTGATATGGTAGATGTTCACGAGTTCCTTTCAAAGCGTCCTAAGACAACATTGATTGGTCCAAACTGTCCAGGAGTTATTACACCAGGTGTAGCGAAAATTGGTATCATGCCAGGTTTCATTCATAAACCAGGTAAGATTGGTATCATCTCACGTTCAGGAACTCTAACTTACGAGGCAGTTCACCAACTAGGTAATG
Source organism: Ancylomarina sp. YFZ004 (assembly GCF_054254355.1). Taxonomy (NCBI): domain Bacteria; kingdom Pseudomonadati; phylum Bacteroidota; class Bacteroidia; order Marinilabiliales; family Marinifilaceae; genus Ancylomarina; species Ancylomarina sp. YFZ004. The sequence goes on along the minus strand of NZ_JBTCHQ010000009.1, from coordinate 102,681 downwards.
CTGGTTTCGGTCAATCTACTGCTATTGGTATTGGTGGTGACCCAATTATTGGAACTAAGCATATCGATGCCGTTAAGCTTTTAAATGAGGATCCTGATACTGAGGCTATCGTGCTTATCGGTGAAATTGGTGGTTCGGATGAAGAAACTGCTGCGGCCTATATTGCTAAGCACGTGAAAAAACCTGTCGTTGCTTTTATTGCTGGTCAAACAGCTCCTGAAGGTAAACGTATGGGACATGCTGGTGCCATTATCGCTGGTGGAAAAGGAACAGCTGCCGAGAAAATGAAAGCGCTTGCCGCTGCAGGTATTCACGTTGTGAAGTCTCCTGCTGATATTGGAAACAAAATGAAAGAAGTTCTAGGATAATTATCAAAGCTTATAATAATACTAAAAGCCGTTCTATTAAAGAGCGGCTTTTTTTATGAAATCAATTCAAACCAATACAAAATCTAATTACTACTAAGAGGAATACTAAAATGAACTCGAGTGCCATGTAAATCTTCATTCAATGTTTTAAGATCTGTCACAACGATACTTAAGTCACTCTTAGAATAATAGTTATAAATCCTCACTCTGTCCTTCAATATTTCTGTTGCCATTGATTTATGAACACGATTTTGACTTTTGCCCTTCAAAATGCCAATACCATTATCCTCTACAGTAAAATCAATACTATTATTATCCTTATTCTTGATCAAACAAATTTTAATTTCAGCTTTAGGGTTATTTCTGAGTTCTCCATGAATCAGAGCATTCTCAATAATAGGTTGTGCCAACATTGGTGGGATTCGAATTTCATCTAAATTAATATCAGAATCAATATCAAAGCGATAAGAAATACTATTACCGAATCTGAGATTCTGCAACTCCACATAAGCAGTTAAAATATCCAGCTCTTCTCGTACCGTAATAAACTCGTGAGTTGAATTCTCCAAAACACCACGAACCAAACCTGAAAGTTTCGACATATACTTAAATGCCTTATCATTTTCATTACCTAATATGAAATCTTGAATTACCGAAAGTGAGTTAAAAAGAAAATGTGGATTCATCTGACTCAAACGCACTTTCTGTTCTAAAGAAAGGGTCTTAAGTTTATTCCGATAAGATCTCGATCTCAGATAAAAAAGAACAAAAGCCGTAGCAAGTATAATAAACCCGATAAGCGATAGAAGAAGTATATTCTTTCGACTCAGGTCGAGGTCTTTGATGGCAAGCTCTTTTTCTTTTAAATTTAGATTGTGTGCAACTTTAAGTTCATTGTATTTACCTATACCAACGTCAATGTTTAAAGAATCTGACAAAGCTGTCATTTTCTTATAATATTCAAATGCTAATCCTGTCTCATTTATATCTTCATAAATACTCGATTCTAAAGCGTAATTTTGTATAAGATCTTCATAAAGGCCATATTCTTCACAGACTTTCTCAGCCTCCTTAAGCTTAACAAAAGCCTCATCAAACCTATCAATTTCAGCCAAGCATTGCGCTGTATATCTATAATTTTTTGGTAATCCCCAACGTTCATTCGAATTAATTCGGACTTGCTCACATTCTTCATAATAAACGAGAGCCTTTGCAAACTCTTTCTTATAGAATGCAACTTGACCAAAATTCAGCAGGATAATTGCTCGTTCATTCGGTGAATCATACTTCTCATTTAATTCAAGAGCTTTATTAAGATATTCTATACTTTTGTTGTATTGTTTCAAGTCTAAATATAAGTCACCCAAGTTTCCATAAACCCTAGCAAGACGAAAACTAGGTTCTTGTTTTAAAAACATTGATAAAGCCAATGTATAATATCGGAGTGTTTGATCGTAATTATTCAAACTATGATACACACTTCCAACATTAAAATAAATACCAGCAATCCCTTCTAAATAATTCTCTGGTTTATAAATATCAATTGCTGCCAGATAATTTTCCAGAGCTAGATCTTGTTTGTTCTGCCTTCTATAAACTATCGCAATATTATTAAGCACCTTACCGACATCAATATTTTGATTTGATTGTTTAAACTCGACCAGCGCTTTATTGTAATGAAATAATGCTGAATCAAGTAGACCTTGATACATGAATGTAGTTCCTTGCTGCTTCTCAACCTGTCCAATTAAATTTGGATATTCAGTTTTCTTTACTAAATTAATGATCTTTTTTCCATAATCAGCACTTACTATATAAGATGAATCCCTTAAAGTCTTCATTCTCTTTATAGAATCGAGAAGCTGATTATAATTCTCTGGCTTTGTATTTAAACTATCTCTAGAAAAAATACTTCCCATAAGATTGAAGCTTATAGCAAGGCATGCAATACTTAATAATATAAATTTCCTCATGATGGAGATTCGTTAGGCCTGAGTTGGAATAGTAAAACGCGCTAGTGTTCCTTGTTTATTTTCATCCACATATTTCAAATCAATAACATCAAGCTTCATCTGAAATTTCGAGTTATAATTATAGATTTGAATACGATCTCGAGCAATTTGCATAGCCAAAGACTTCTTATCTTTCATTAAAGACTGCTTCTTCCCTTCTTCAATTCCAATACCATTATCCTGTATACTGAATATTACAAAAGCATCATCTATAAGCTCTAATTTTATGAGAATTTCGGGATTCTTAACTTGCTGTAGATTTGCATGAACAAGAGCATTTTCGATAAAAGGCTGAGTTAACATTGGAGGAATATTCAGCTCCTCAAGGTCGATTTTTTCATCAATCTCAAAACGAAAATCGATATTAAAATCAAAACGTAATTTTTGCAGATCAATATACATTTCAAGTGTATCGAGTTCTTTCCTCAAGCTAATATTTTCTTTTCTAGAATCCTCTAAGACACTGCGAACCAGACTCCCTAGCTCAGACAAATAAAGATTAGCCTTATCTTTCTCATTATCCAATACTAAACACTGAACCGCCGTTAAAGCATTAAATAAGAAATGAGGATTCATTTGTGAAAGCAAAACCTTCTGATCTAGATTCATTAACTTATGCTCAGCTTTCAGTTTATTAATTCTGAATGAAACCACGATTGCAATAACACCCAGTAGCATGATTACGAGCATTGCAACCAACCAGGCATTCTTCTTTCCTATTTCCAAGCTCTGAATTTGTGATTTTTGAGTCATCAACTCCATCCTCTGTCTAGTATGATCCATATCATACTTAACCATCAACCCATTGTATTTCTCAGCATTAAGAACTTCTTGAATTGAATCTCCTAATTGTCTATGATTCTCAAAAGATTCTAAGGCTAACTTATAATCACGAGTCTCTTTGTATAGATTGTAATAAGCACGAAAAATTTCACTCATCCATACCGAATCGTCATTCATCTCTGCAAAATCCTGCATGGTTCCTGCATACTGCTTTGCTTTTCCAAATTCCTTTTTAGCAAGAGCAAGTTCAAACATCTCGTAATAAACGTATAGAAGTTCCTCATAGTTTCCTCTTAGCTTACGTATATCAAAACTCTTCTTTAAATATGATTCCGCTTGCTCGTAATCTTTAACTTTTCGGTAAATCAAACCTATATTTAAATAGAGCGTACTCTCCATTTTACTATTCCCTGAGTTAAGAACAATTTTCAAAGATTTTTCATAAGCGTCCAAAGCTTCCTGAAACTTATTCTGACTTTCATAAATAACTCCTAAGTTATTAAGCGCATTAGTTTGGTCTCCTAAATTATTGGTTTGCAATGCAAGTTTTAAACCAGAAGAAAAATATTGTTCAGCTCTGGGAAAATCATCCAATTTAACAGATATATTACCCATATTTATATAGATGGATGTAAGGCCTTCTGTGTGATTGATTTTCGAAAAAAGCTCAATTTCTTTTAAATAGTACTCTTTAGCCTTAGTATATTCACTTCTTCTATTGTAAATAAGACCTATATTCCCCAAAACTTTACCTGCTTGAATCAAGTTTCCAATTTCTTTAAATTTGACTAAAGCTTTTTCATAATAAAGACTACTGGAGTCATCCTCACTCAAAATATAGTAGTTAATCCCCTGAGTTTTATAGGCTAAAGCCAATAGAGAATCAGTTTGTTCTTTTTCTGCTAACTTAATTGCCTTCTCACAGATTTCTACACTTAAATTCTTATCCGTAGCTCTATTACTAATTGAAGATTCAATTAGATTAGAGATAATTTGTTCATGTATGTTAATATCTGATTCATCTTTCTGGTTTTGAGCATTCAAAACCAATATGAAAGAATTAAATATGAGAAATAGGGTGAGTAGAGTTTTTGTCATATTACAGGCTTATTTATAAGGACAAAATAAGGTAAAACTCTTGAGAAACAAAACTTAAGATTCAATTAGAATTCACTTATATTTCAAACAAGTCTAGCCCGAAATATCTAATTTTCAAAACACAAAAGGCTTACTCTGTAAAAGTAAGCCTTAAATAATAAATACATTTAACAATTATATGTTCCAGACAAACAGACTTGTAGCTCACCTTTATTTACATATTAAAGATGAAATCTTATTTGAATCCAAATTACATAGATGCAAAAAATAGGTTAATATCTTTAGCCAAGATGCCAACACAATCTCCTAAACGCTGATTGGTTAATATACCTCTATAGATATAAGTTCCATTTCGTAATCCCATATCCGTTTTTAAGAATTGATGTAAGCCTCCATTATTAGCAATATGTAATAATAAAGGAGCACAAATATTACTCATGGCCAAGGATGCCGTTCTACTAACATGAGAGGCTAGGTTAGGTACACAATAATGAATTACACCATGCTTTCGGAAAACGGGATTTTCATGAGTTGTCATCTCCGAAGTCTCAAAGCACCCACCTTGATCAATACTCAGGTCAATGATAACAGAGCCTTCTTTCATTTCTTTAACCATATCCTCGGTAACAAGTGTTCCTGGCTGATTACCTTCGTAACGAAGTGCCCCAATAACAACATCGGCAGATTTTAGAGCTTTTGTTAAAACATAAGGGTGGAAAGTTGATGTGTGTACGCGCTGTCCTAAATGGTCTTCCAAACGTCGTAAGCGATACATAGAGTTATCAAAGACTTTAATACTTGCTCCAAGCCCCATAGCAGCTCTTCCTGCATATTCTGCTACTGTACCTGCTCCAAGTATAATAACCTCGGTTGGAGAAACTCCCGTTACACCACCTAAAAGGACTCCTTTGCCACCTTTACCTTTGCTCAAATATTCACCAGCAATCATAACGGCTGATATCCCAGCAATTTCACTCATGGAACGAACAACAGGAAAATGGTTATCTCTATCTTTCAAATACTCAAAAGCAATTGCAGTGACTTTTTTCTGCATTAATTTCCTGATATCTTCAGCACATTGGCAATGTACTTGAAGTGCCGACATGATAATTTGATTTCCCTTAAGCATATCTATCTCGTCAGATGATAGAGGCGAAATCTGTAAAACAACATCACATTGGTATATCTCTTCTTTTGTTTTAACAATTAAAGCTCCATTCTCACTATATTCCCTATCAGTATAATTCGAAGCAAGTCCAGCTCCTTCTTCAATTAGAATTTCGTGTCCGTTATTAACTAACATCTCAACGGTTAGTGGTGTCAAACAAATTCGATTTTCACCTCTATAATCCTCACGAGGAAGACCAATGACCAACCTCTTCCTACTCTTCTCTATTTCTAAAAGTCTCTCCTTTGGATGATAAAATTCATAACCAATAGGGAAATTTTTAGGGGTATCACTCAAATTTGCCATAATCGTCATTTATACCATTAGTGTCTTCTTTAAAAATACAAGTTACAGTTTTTTTTCAGAGCCTAAGAGATTTTGATAATTTATAGAAATAAGAATGAATTAAAATGACGGAATACTAATTCATTTCAATTTGAATTGTTCGAGTTCCGTCTTCTTTTTCAGTGAAATTTAAATTGATAACATCTGAAGGTAAGATAGATTCTATACGCTCTGGCCATTCTATAAAACACATCGCTTTACTATAAAAATAGTCTTCGTAGCCAAAATCATAAGCCTCTTGAACATCTTCTATTCTATAAAAATCGAAATGATAAACAATCTTATCTTTCGGCGTATGGTATTCGTTTACAATAGCAAAAGTTGGGCTCGTAATTGTGTCCTCAACACCTAGCTCTTCACAAACAGCTTTTACAAAGGTCGTTTTACCAACTCCCATAGCCCCATACATAGCAAATACACGGCGTTCTCCCACCAATTCGATAAACTGCTTCGCTACAGAATTGATATCTTCAATCCTTTTTATTCTTAATTCATTCATTTTCACTTATACAAATCGTAATACAATTGTAGAAAAAGCATTTACTTTTTCCTAGGGCTTAAAGTTATTAAAGGAATTAACATTTCTTCTATCGAAATGCCTCCATGCTGAAATGTATTTTTATAATATGAACTGTAGTAATTATAATTGTTCGGATAAGCCAAGAAATCCTCTCCTGTGGCGAAGATGTAAGAAGAACTCATATTCATCTGTGGTAAATGAGCCTCTGAGGGTTTGGTAACTTCAAAAACGTGTTTGGGGTTGTAATTCAAATTTTTACCTTGCTTATATCTTAAATTGGTATTCGTCTGTCTATCACCAATCACTTTTACAGAATTCTGTACTCGAATAGCACCATGATCTGTTGAGATAACAAGCTTAATATTTTGCTCCGATAATTTCTTAATTAGTTCTAGTAATTGAGAATGTTCAAACCAGGAAGCGGTCAACGAACGATAGGCTGCCTCATCATTTGCCAATTCACGAATCATCTCACTTTCGGTACGTGCATGAGATAGCATATCCACAAAATTATAAACAAAGACATTCAACTGAGAATTCAAAAGTGTGCTTAAATTATCGAGAATTTTGGCTCCTGATTTTTTAGAACTAACCTTCTCATAATTAAATTTAACATCTTTAAACTTTCGCTTTAAATGCAATCCTATGAGTTCCTCTTCATGTAAATTTTTACTGCTATCTTCATCATCATTAATCCACAGTGCAGGGTATTGCTTTTGAATATCTAATGGCATCAAGCCTGAAAACATTGCATTCCGCGCATATTGCGTAGCAGTAGGTAAGATAGAACAATACATATCATCATCCTTCATTACAAAATACTCACTAATAATTGGATACAAGATTTGCCACTGATCCACACGTAAATTATCGATCAAAATAAAAACAACCTTATCCCCTTTATCTAAGAGCGGAAAAACCTTTTTCTTAAAAACATTGTGCGAAAATAAAGGCTTATCTATGGTATCGGAATTCATCCAATCCAGATAGTTTTTCTTTATATAGCGAGCGAATAAATTGTTGGCTTCGGATTTCTGCATCTTGAGTACCTCATCCATACCAGAATCTTCAATTCCAGCCAATTCAAGTTCCCAGAAAACCAGTTTTTTGTAGACTTGTTTCCAATCGTCAAAACTTCTGCAATCATTTATTTCCATTCCCAATTGTGAGAATCTGGACTGATAAGCAGAGGTGGTTTTTTCAGATACTAATCGCCTTTTATCTGTATTTTTCTTGATGCTAAGAAGAATTTGCTTCGGATTTACGGGTTTTATCAGATAGTCACTAATATGACCTCCAATTGCCTCGTCCATAATATCTTCTTCCTCACTCTTTGTTATCATGACAATGGGAAGGGTCAGATCAATCGCCTTTATTTCAGACAAGGCTTCCAAGCCTGACATACCAGGCATATTTTCATCCAACAAAACCAAGTCATAATGGGTATTGCGAACCATATCTATTGCCTCTGGGGCATTGTTGCAGGTTTCTACGATATAATCTTTTCCCTCAAGGAAAATAATATGTGGTTTTAATAAATCTATCTCATCGTCGACCCAAAGTATCTTAATTGCTTTCACGTACAAATCTTTTTAATGTTCTACAATTGGTAATTGTAATATTACCTTTAATATTCATCGTAGTAACAAGATTCTTTATGCTTTCAATTCCCCAACCTGTCCTACTTCATTAGTAACGTTCCTACCCCACAATATATTTCAACAAAAGCATTAAGAAAGCTTAATTTAAATAGCGTTTGCTAAAAAACTTCAAATACTCATCAGTATCAGTCAAATTTTTGAACATTTCAAAATTATCCTTCGATATAATAAAATTTCGATATCCTGATTTTTCAATCTTATCAAACAAATTTCTATTGGATATGATAGCTCGGAAATACATCATCGCTTGTTTCTTATTTCTCATATTAGAAACAACAATCATATTACGCTCTTCATCAAGTGATAAAAGTTCTGTTTTTAAAGTTTTTGTATTGTATTTCTTAATCCCATTTTCAACAGCTTTGCCATTAACACCTTCTTTTTTAAAGATTAGAACAAAATCGTGAGCTAGGTTAGCATTATATTGGTAAGGTCCATTATCAGTTTCGACGACTTTCGGTTTATCCTCTTGCTTTTTGATTGCCTTTTGAATGTAGTTCTCACTAAAAAAAGATAGATATTTATTCAAACTTCTATTCACAAAAAACTTCATAAAGTTCTTCTCACCAATCACAAAGCTCTCGTAATCGATTTGAGCTAGCTGATCAAACACCTTTTTATCTTTTGTAATTTGATTAAAATAATCCATTGCTGAATCCTGTGAACCTAGATTATTGACAATCACCATATGATGAGTTTCATCGTATTGTTCTTTTATAGCACGAAAATCCTTATCATGATTAAAAACATCATTCTTTAAGTCTATCACATTTACCTTACGTGAAGGCACTAATAGAATGAAGCGGTGATTATCCTTTGAGTCAATTTCAAAATTCTGATCACTTGTTTCTGCATCAATCAATTCCCCCTCTTGCTTTATCAATGCCGCTTTCTTCTGATAATAATGCTTCTTATAAAAACTCAAATATTCATCTATGAGTTCTTCCTTTTTCATTGTTTCAAAGTTTGATACCGATATTAAGAAGTTTTTATAAGGCACATTTTCCAAACCTCTATAAGCTTTATCTGATGCAATAATTTGATTAAAATAATTAAAAGCTTCGTCTTTATTCTTAAGCCCTTTAACCAAAATAATAACCTCATTTTTATTCAATGATAAGCGATCAGTTCTTAAGCTTCTTTTATTCTCAGCTCTGTTATAACGATCAATATTGAACATCGTTTTATTAGGATCGACTGCTCTTCTCTTGAATAACAGAACAAAGTAGTGCTCTTCGTCAGGTATGAATTTGAAATATTCTTTTTCTATATCTGATCCATATTTATCCCCATTTTTCATATCAAGTGCCAACTGATCTTCAATTCTCCAGTTAATCAACAAACGATTTTGTCGCGCCCTATTCATATCTTCCTGAGAATACTGTACAGGAACAGATCCTGCATTTAGAGTACTCAAAATACCACGAGATACTTCTTCAATTTCAGGGCTTGGTTTTGAATCAAGAAGCTCTTGAAGAACTGTTTTAAAATCTTCTACACTTTGTGTTCGTCCTATAGACAATGCTCTTAAGAATAAGTAATTTGATTCTAATTTCGAATCAGGATATTTCTTTAAACCTTGTTCGCAAATACGAACAACCTGCTCATAATAGAAATTCTGAAAAGAGTCATAGGCAGTTAGATACAAAGATTCAGCCTCCCTATTTTGAGCTTCAATTTTTGCCCAATAATTCGGATCATTTATTGCTTTTGCATAATCTGTATCAGCAAATTCGGTAAGAATTTTATTTTTATAATATTCTGATTTAGTAAATTCATTTCCTTGCTTATACAAGGAGTAGCATTGGTAATAAGCAGATAACAAATAAGGATTATTAGGGAAGCGTTTTAGCAAAACTTCCATAATTTCAATGGCTTTAGCTCTATCAGCCAATCGTTCTGAGTATACAAATGATGCCTCGTGTAAGGCCTCCATTATTTCTTGATTCGATTTCTCTAATAATTCATCTGTCAATGGTAAATCAACTAAATAGTACGATTTATTCTTACGATCCCCTTTATCGACAATAACTTTTGTATCTCCATCTTCATCAATAATATCAACATCTAAATTATCACCTGTAGCAATTGATTTGTTCTTTCGCCTCCAGTTATCCGAGAGTTTTCTTCTTCCCCATTTACGTTGAAATTCAGATTTACCTAGCCCAACTGTTGTAGGGTTATAGAAATACCAATTCCCTTGTGTCTGAGTTGAATTATTGGAGTTAAAATTTCCAACCATATTATTCTGAGTAAAGAACGTTTTATCAGCTCTATTCTCAGCTTCAGCTAGCCTTTTAGCTTCTTCTTTTTCTAGTTCTTTTTCTATTAAGCCACCTATCAAGAAATCTCTTTCTTTCTCACTCATACCTGCCACTCTCTGTAAACTATCTTCTCTTTCGATAATATTTAGATTGTTTACCAGATTGGTCAAATTACCCACTCTAAGTGATATGTTCATATAATTCGGATAATTCTGATCCAGGTAAACCATTGAACTATCATAACAGATCTGAGCTTTTTGATAATTCAGATCTGCAAAGTAATTATCGGCTAACTTGATGAATGATATTGCCTTTTGATTATCGTTGGCGACACTTTCTTTAGTCGAATTCCAATAATTCTCGATAGCTGTATTTTTATCTCCATCAATCATATCCATTTCTGCTAAAGCATAATAAATCTGATCTCTGTAATCAGCATTCTTCTGATCCTTAAGCATCTTATTTAGCTGCCTACGAATTTCAGGGCCATTACCAGAACCTGAGTATGTTAGCGCCTGCGATATTTTAGCATTAAAAGCCATCTCATAAGTAGAATGCAATTTTATTAAGCGTAGAAAAGCATCGGAAGCATTGTCAGATTGATCTAATTTAAGGTACAACTGACCTAAAATATAATAGTACTTCGCTTTAACATGTTTCGTACTTTGCAACTGAATTGCAGAGCGTAGGTTCGAGATCGCAGCCAGGTAATCTTTCTCTCGAATACTGATATCAGCAAAAAGTGCTGCAATTTCCAATCTGTTTTTTTTAGATAATTTAGGTAAAGCACTCACCTCTTCAAGCAAAGCAATCGCTCCTGAATAATTCTCCTGATCGATTTGACATCTGGCTAATTCAATCTGAAACAAATGCTTTATTTTCGATTTTGGGAAATCTTTCAAGCCTTGTTCCAGAACTTTTTCGGCTGTTCTATAATCTGCTTTATAAAACTGACCTCTACCAAGTAGTAAGTAACAATCCTCTATCCAACTATTAAATTCTTTTTTCTTACGAAATTCCTTATACTTATCAGATTGTTTTACTTTTTTACGTTTAGGTTTTCTAGTAATCGAATGCAATTTTATAGCCTTGGTAGCTTTATCAATGGCATTATCTATATCACCAGCAGCTATAGCTCGTGCGTTAATATCCTGATAATCAAAAACGGGTAGGATCTTGGTATAATTGTATTCAATACCATTCTCAATCTTCTTTTTTCCAGCCTTTAGGCTTTCCTTTCCGTTAAAGAATACATTATAATGTGTAGTAAGAGCGTGGAACTTACGACTCACAAAGGTGTTTTTTTGGTTGGAGCAAGCAATTGAAAAGAGTACAATCGCTAGACTCAAAATTGCAATATTTAACTTTCTTTTATTCAAAGCAATTCTATTTTTGTGGGAAATACTAAAGGTTCAGAGACCTCAATAATCTGTTTTAAAATACGAAACAATATACAAATAGATTAGTTAGCTATCAGCCTTATAAACTAATTTTTATATAGCCTTAAGTATATCAGAATTCATTAAGCAGGTTTATATCTTATGAGAGTCTCCAATATTAAAGATTACGAAACAATGAGCTCCTCTATATAATCACCTTAAGTTTACTATCTGGTTTTAAACAGAAATGATCGTAATCAAGATTTGTAATCAAATTAACGCCAGGTTTTTTACCTACTTTAAAACTGCCTAAATGATCGAGACCTAAAGCAGTAGCACCATTTAAACATGCCCATTTGATTTGTTGCTCTAAACTTAAATCACCTATAGTCGTTTGTAAATACTTAAGCTCTTCAAAAACTGATAATTTAAGATGACTTTTTAAACTACCTGTCCCTATACAGAACGCTTTCTCTGAGGAAATATTGTTACAGAACAATCGACCCAAAACTGAAGTTGGGAATTCTGGAAACATCTTACTTATATTCATTTCAGATATATCCCTAATACTCAGTTTCGAATTCAATTTAAGATCATGACTTTTCATAGTCGGGAAAAAATCGGCTGCTCCTTTGGTTCCATAAGCTTCCAAATGGTTAATAGCCTTCTGTATTATCTGAGCATCGGCAGGTTCTCCCAATGATAATTCAGAAAGGTCACTAGAATTGATCAAATCCGTATGCATATCAGGCCATGACAAAAAAGTGAAAACATCAACAAAACCAGGCACAAGAACACCACTATAGTATTCTAAATCTTGTATTTCTTTAACTGACCCTTTTCTATCAATTAGTTCAGAAACAGAATCATCGTCATTCAAAACTAAGATTCCATTCTTCAATGGAGTTCCTGCGTTACTGATGATATAAGTGGCTGAAATTTTTCTCATTACTTCTTCAAATCTTCTTTATCTAGAATTTCCCTTGGCATATCCCTTTTTTGTAACTTCCTAGGTGCTTCCAATTCTTCATACCTATCGAACTCTTTTCTTCCAAATCGTTGCATTCTTACGATTGAATCCAGCCCTATAGAATCACGCTTTATTTGAGGATTAAAGATCATGATATCTTTCAGTTCAATATGCTGAGTGAAATTACTATCCAAATTACTCCAAGCAATTATACTGCCTCTTAACTCTTTAAAAGTAGAATCAGAGTACTCCAATTGAGTTTCGTATTTAACAAAGTCCTCTGATCGATCTATAGGAATAGAATCAAAATGAAGTCGTTCGCTTTGTTTCAGAGAATCTTCTTTCAAGAAATATGCCTTTAAGAATGGTTTCTCACTTTGATCATCCTTGAATCGTTTCACTGTGGCTCGAATTGTATAAATTCCTGTTTCTGTAACAGGAATTGAAAAACTAAGATCCTCAAGACGACCACGAGCTAAAAACAAATGTCTTCTTCCTTTCCATAAATTCACGGTATCGCGAACAACTAAAGAATCTTTCAAAGCTATACGAAACTGCGTTTCCATACGATTTAGAGAATCAATTACCCTCTCATAAATCTTATCATATAAATCAGAATTCTGAGCATAAAAACTCACACAAGAATCAAACTGAGCTGGCGAGATATTGTATTTTTTGTAGATCGAATTATAATAAAAACTCGGGCGATACTCTTTACCTCGAGAGACAATATTCTTTGAGGTTAGTACACCATCAGTTAAGTGAATGTCAAATAGAATTCGAGTAAAATCATCCTTTGACAAATACGTTTTCTCCTCTTCTTTAGAACAAGAGAATAAAAGTAGCGTTGCAAGAAGCAGAATTATTGATTGTTTATTCATAATATGCAGTACAGAATTTATCTTGGACAAAGATAAAAAATCAGTTCATAGAAACTTGTTTAAAATATTTAAATCGAAGCAATTCTGCCAGATATAAGTTATTAACTAAAGCTCCTTCTTTATCTTTTTAAAAAGATTAGATGCAAATACAAAATTATTTAAAGATTGGTTCTCTGTATCGAAAATTTCATCGCTTGAACCCTCCCAGGCTTTCACGCCTTTATTTATAAAAAGAATCTTCTCGCCTATCTCCATCACAGAATTCATATCATGCGTATTGATAATCGTTGTCATCTCGAATTCCTTGGTGATCTCTTGAATTAACTTATCAATCACAATAGCTGTAACTGGATCGAGACCCGAATTAGGCTCATCACAAAACAAATAACTTGGATTAAGAGCAATGGCTCTGGCAATGGCAACCCGCTTTTGCATCCCTCCACTAATCTCAGCTGGGTATAGTTTATGAGCCTTCTTTATATCTACTCGATCTAGACAAAAACTCACTCGTTCTCTTTTATCATCTTCGTTCATATCAGAGAACATATCAAGTGGAAATCGAACATTATCCTCAACAGATAAAGAATCGAAAAGCGCTCCTCCTTGAAAAACCATTCCCATTTCTTTCCGAATAAGCTTCTTTTCATTGAAGTTCATATTCGTAAAGTCGCGATTGTTATAAAAAATATGGCCATTATCGATTTCATGCAAGCCAATGATTGATTTCAATAAAACAGTTTTTCCTGAACCACTTTGTCCAATAATTAAATTCGTTTTACCAGCCTCAAATTGAATCGATATATCCTTCAATACATCTAAGTCACCAAAGGATTTATTGACGTTCTTCAGTTCTATCATTTCAATAAAATTTGAGTAAGAATCAAGTTTGCTAACAAAATAAGGATGCTGCTATTTACAACGGCCTTAGTACTCGCTCTACCAACCTCTAAAGCTCCTCCTGATACATAATAACCATAGAAAGATGGTACTGAGGTGATGATAAATGCAAAGACTAAAGTTTTAATCAATGAATAAGTTAAATAGTAAGGGATAAGCCCAAACTGAACACCATATATAAAATCGGGAACACTAACTGTATCGGCCATATAACTGGCTAACAAACCTCCCATAATTCCAACAAAAACACTTAATACATATAGAAATGGGTTAATAAATACGGCTGCTATAATTTTAGGTAGAACCAGATAACTTGCCGAATTCACACCCATTATTTCTAAAGCATCAACCTGTTCGGTAACTCGCATAGATCCAATTTCAGAAGCAATATTAGAACCAACCTTTCCTGCTAATATCAGACCTACTATTGTGGACGAAAATTCAAGTATCATCGATTCACGAGTTGTGTAACCGACCAGATAGTCTGGTAATAAAGGGTTCACCAAATTATAGGCCGTTTGGAGGCTGATTACAGCTCCCATAAACACAGAAATAATAACCACAATGCCAACAGAATTAACACCAAGTTTATATATCTCTTTGATAATTTGAGCAAAAAACACGCGCCCTCTTTCTGGTTTAGAGAAAACTCTATTCAGAAAAAGAATATATTGCCCTATACTTTCAATAAAACTCATAAGGTTTACATTTTATGATAAAAGTAACAATTATCCCTTAATTACCACCTAGAATGATAAAAAGCCAAACACCAGAAAACATTCAAATCTATTTTTGATATCAATAATTGAATGCGTAATTTTAGAGAAAGCAATTGTGTTTATTAATCACAACTTAGTTATTTAACACACTCAACGATGAATTCAAATATTTACTGCGTCATAATGGCAGGTGGTATCGGTTCCCGATTTTGGCCACTAAGTAAACAAAAAAGTCCGAAACAATTTCTTGACATCTTAGGGACTGGAAAAACACTTATTCAAATGGCTTTTGAGCGATTCAGTTCTGTTTGTCCTGCTGAAAACTACTATATCGTTACCAACGAACAATACAAAGATATCGTTCTGGAACAGCTTCCGAAGCTAAAACCTGAGCAAGTTCTTCTAGAGCCTATCATGCGAAATACGGCTCCTTGCATTGCCTATGCCAATTATAAAATAAAACAACGAGATGAGAATGCTCGTATTATTATTTCACCTGCAGATCATATCATCACTAACGAAATCGAATTTATTAATGTGATAACTGAAGGATTAGACTACGTGAAGGATACAAATAAGCTACTGACACTTGGTTTAAAGCCCAATCGACCAGAAACCGGTTATGGCTATATACAAGTAGAAAATAACACCGAAGATCTTGGCATTTCAAAGGTTAAAACCTTTACCGAAAAACCAAATTTAGATCTGGCTAAAATCTTTATGAAATCTGGAGATTTTTTCTGGAACTCAGGAATTTTTATTTGGTCACTTTCTGCAATAAATGACGCTTTTAAAACTTTCCTACCTGATGTAGATAGCCTTTTTGCTCAAGGAGAGAACATGACAGATAAAGCTTCAGAAAAGAGGTTTATCGATAAAATATATCCAGAATGCCCAAACATATCAATTGATTATGGCATACTAGAAAAATCGGATAAGGTCTATGTATTCTGTGCTGACTTCGGTTGGTCTGACCTGGGAACATGGAGATCACTTTACGATAGATCAAACAAAGATGAATCTGGAAATGCAGTACAAGGTGATCATGTCATGATTTACGATTCTGAAAACTGCTTAATTAATGTTCCCAAAGGAAAACTTGTAGTCGTTCAGGGAATGAATGATTACATCATTGTTGATAGTAAAGACACACTACTCATTTGCAAAAAGGAAAATGAACAGGACATTAAAACATTTGTCGGTGACATTAAAATTTCAAAAAATAAAAAATTCATCTAAAAAAAAAAGGAGCCTAAAGGCTCCTTTTTTTTGTTTTAAAATATCTTAATACTCCCAAAAATCATGTTCCATATTTAAGAGATCGTTCTTAATCTTTTCTGATTCCAACATGGTTTGAAGACCTACGGTATAAGATTCAATTGGACGGTTATCATGAACATTCGAAACTTGTGTAATATAACTAGAGAAACGTCTCTTCATAAACAAGTCATCGTAAGAGAATCTTCGTGCATCGTTAAATGGATTAAATACCTCGTGAGTTGCTAACAATTGTCTAGCCTCTGGGAAGAAAATCCAGAACATTTTCTTTTTACGTAAACCATCAAGTTCAGAATCACCATCTTTTACGTACTCACGAATAGGGCATAAACCAATAATTCGGACTTGTAAAGTTGAACTCTGCTTATCGAATAACCACTGTTCCTTTACCAAGTATTTGGTTACCTCATTAGTAGACATTGTTTTAGGAACAATCTTAGTTTCCATCAAACCTGTTTCTCTGTTCTGTTGTCTAACGGTATCTACGCCTGCTCCAAATTTATCTCGAATATCCTCAATAGTAAGTGGCGTTGTAAATTCGTCATCTTCAGTATCATAAGCTGTCAAACCTTCATTTTCAATACCAAACATAAAAAGGTCAATCAAACTGTATCGATCATCCATCGGTACAGTAGGATAATACATAGGCTGATTCATCTTTTCGCGCAGATTAATAACACGCCAAACTAATTTAGAGAAAATAACATCCGACTCACGTATGTGAGCATATGGAATGGGTCTCTCATTCTTAGTATGATCCTTAGAATAGATACTAGTAGGAGTTGTCTGTGCTTTTGATTGAGAAAAGCTTCCCATTATGATTAAACCGACTAATAAAAATATAATCTTTTTCATCCGTAAATAATTTTATGTCTGGGGCCGATTGCTACTCATTATAATGCGAGTAAGCTATCTAATTCTACATTAACTCAGTTTAGACATTTTGAATAAACCGATAATACTTAAAATCTCACGTTAAGAATTACTTAATTCTAAACGATATTGCAGGAAGATTACGAATTGAACCATCCGGTCCAACAGCCTTAATATCCTCTATATAAACTTTCCTATTCTTTCTTAAACCTTTCAGCAACTTAGTCTGAGCTGGCGTAAAATAATCAGATTTTGATTTTTCATCTCTTGTAAATCCTTTAACCTGTGTTGAAACCGTAAAACTCTTAATCTTGAATTTTAAGTCAAAATCAAAATTATCCATAACGGCATCAACACCAGTCTGCATCGCCAATAGATTCTTATTGATTAAACCTCCATTTTTACCTGCTACCATCGCAACAGGATCTGGAATTGGCTTTACTCTAAACTCAACTGATTTAAGTGTACGCCACTTTCCATCCATTCTCCCTTCAACCAACACATTTGCTAGTTTTCCTACCACTTTAGGAAGAGCAATATAACCTTTTCCTTTTTTAATAAGCTTACCATTATCTACAGTAGCTCTTATATTATCCATTGTAAAACCAGGAGCTGATACTCTAACAGGATTATCAACACCAGCATAGAATACATTCATTTTAGTTGGTGAAACAACAACCTGAGGCTCACTAACAATATATTCAGCTTCGAATGGAAAATCTTTAGTCTCTCCTGATGGTGTCGTATAATAAACAACACCACCCCATGATTTCTGTCCTAATTCAGTTTCTTTTCGGGTATAAATACCTCGCCCAGAATTCGCATCAAATTTTTTGATTTCACCACCACTATTTAAAGTAATCCTAGGATTCTGAGTGGTATCAATTGCAGCCAAAAAAACCTGAGCCTCGTAAGTATCACCTTTAAATACAAAATTCGATTTAGAAATAACTTCTGCCTTCAACTTATTAAAAGGAAAAGATTCTGCCTCAATCTGGTTAAACAAATATTTCACAGCATCCGATTCAACTGATCTAATATCCGTTTGAAGCTTTGATAAAAGAGTGACTGCACCAACCAAAGGGATATGAGCAAACTGTAAAGACTCCCAAGAATAATCAGGATCATCAGCTTTTTTCTTTGGTGGATCATCAGTATTTAAGGTCTCAGCAATTGCATGAGAAAATGTACTATCCTTTACAGGGATAAATCCTAGAATATGCTCTCTATAATCTGAGATTCGCTTCTTCAGCTCCTTTCCTTCACCACCCACAATCATTACCTGAGCAGCAACATCAATATTATCCTTCTTTTGAATAGAATCGATACGACCTTCTGGGCCATCTGCTATTTTAACGAGCTTTACCTTATAATTCTGTAACTCATCACACAATTCATCTGACATAGATCGAATTCCAATCGCCTTGTCATATGACTTCTGTACTTTATTGGTATTAGCACTTAATGCTTGTTCGAAATCATTGTATATAATTTGATTCTTTTCTTCAAAAGTTCGAACAGTTTGTGCTAAACCATTATCAATTATAGTAAAAGCATCTAATACTTCGTTAGATACATTTATAGCCAACATTGCAGTCAGGAATAAATACATCATTCCGATCATTTTCTGCCTTGGTGTTTCTTTACAATTCGATGCTCCCATATTAGCTTAAAATAGAAAACTTAGTCAGTATTAATTTTTATTCTTACTAATATCCAAAGCACTCAACATATTACCGTACACTGAATTCAATGCAGATAAACGTTCATTCAATGCCTCAGTTTCTTGACGATATACCTTTGTGTTATCAAGAGTCACATTAAGGTTCTCAACAATTTCATTGAAATTTTCTTGAACTCTTCGTCCTTCATCTATTTGATCATTAGAATGCTTCAATTGCAATTCAAACACAGAATTTAGAGAAGAAAGTTTTTCATTCAAACTCGACATAGACGCTGCATAATTCTGACCACTCTCAGAGATATGTGTGAAGTTGCCGTTTAAACTAGACTTAAATTCATCGTAGGTGTTCAATAACTTATCACCTGATTCTTGAACTTTATCAGAGAATTCTTGACCGTTACTTGAAACATTAGATGCCAATTGGCTGTATGATTGACTCAATTGTGTCGCCGATTCAGATATATTTTGAGAAGACGAATTATACGATTCGGAAAGAACGCTTACAGATTCACTCGCATTTCTTAATGTTTCAATATATCCCTCAGTGGCTACAGCAGCTTCTGACATATCTGAAATACGCTCTGCAGCATCAGAAAGCTTACCTAAACCTTGACTTAAATTTGTTAATTTATTTGAATCAATACTCACATTCTCTAGGAATGATTGTAATTCGTCTAAACCTTCAACCTGAAGACCACCTGCTCGTTCTCTAGGATCCAAACCAATCAATTCAGGATAAACCAAACTCCAATCTGGCTCTTCATGTGGTGGTTCAAAAGCTGAAAAGAAAAAGATGATCACCTCGGTAAGCATACCCACAGTTAGTAAGGTACCTGCATGTGCCCAGTGTTGGATTTTGAAAAGTGCACCCAAGAGTACAACAGATGCACCCCAACCGTACACATAACCCATAAATCTTTTCCACCTAGGAGATTCGACTAATTCGGTAATATTCATAATAACTTATTTAGGATATTATTAGTTTCAATTATTTGATATGACGAGTTCGAACACATCTAAATCCAATAAATGATTTAGCCGTATCTTGATATTCGTAACTAGAAACTCCACATTGAAGGAAGTAGCCAACATCTTTCCATGAACCACCTCTTACAACTTTTCTTTTTAAAGCTGGAGGATCACTTGGTAGTGCATTATACTGATAGTTTGGATTCATATCGTGCGTAAAGCTATATGCTGACTCTGCATAAACAGCAGATGTCCACTCAGCAACATTACCAGCCATATCGTAAAGGCCATAACCATTCGCCTCATAGGTTCCAACAGGTAAAGTAACATGGCCACCATCATCAGCATAGCTTCCTCTTAATGGCTTAAAATTAGCCAGAAAGCATCCCTTATCATTACGTGTATAATCACCTCCCCATGGGTATAGGTTTAGAGAAATACCCCCTCGAGCAGCGTACTCCCACTCTGTCTCTGTTGGTAAACGGTATTCTGGTACGGAATATTTTCCATATTTTCTTAGTGCAGAATTGTGGAATTCTGTTCTCCAACGACAAAATGCACGAGCTTGTTTCCAACTCACACCTACAACAGGATAATCATCGAATGATGGATGCCAGAAATATTGCTCTGCCAAGGGCTCATTGTAAGAATATGTGAAATCGTGAATCCAGCTTAAAGTATCTGGGTAAATATTCAATCTCTCTTTAATAATGAAAGATGATCTATCTTCAATGCTCTTTCGTCCACCCTGATAATCATCAACTAGTCCTTCGTATTCACCTGTTTCGTTGTTATAACGGTTTGATAAACGAGCAGCTTGTTTAAAATCTACCCATTGAAAAGAAAAGTTTAGTTTTCTAGCATCAATTTCTTTTCTGCTAGAGAATCTTTCGTGTTCAGGGACATACATTTCTTCAAGAAGTTCAGAATATTCCTCATTATCCCACTCAATTTCTTTATTCCAATTCAGTGTTGGAGGTTCAATAAGATTTCCATTCTCATCTTCAGTATTCAAGTATTCTTCAAATTGTTCACCTAATTTGGTTCTAGCTATTGAGTCACGTACCCACTCAACAAACTGACGATACTCATTATTTGTAATCTCAGTTTCATCCATCCAGAAAGCCCCGATAGAGACACGCTTCGATTGTGAATTTAATGCCCAGGTTGCATCCTGATCATTAATTCCTTGTGTAAAACTTCCACTAGGAATAAGAACCATACCATGAGGAATAGGTTCCATATATTTCCCTCTTTGAGAAGCTCCTACCAATTCGCCACCTTCGTTTCTACGACTGCAACTAGACAATGCTAATAGAAAAACAACTCCGATAAAAACAACAAATTTATTCATAACTCTATGATTCGTGCTATACACTGATTTTTAATACATTTTCTTCTACAAAAAGCGAATACTCTTATATTTCTGCTTTCGCTTAATTAGACTTGGTGTAAAATGATAAGCCAACATAAATTCTAAAGAAGGCTTCTTAATATCTGATACTGAAACATCATAAGCGACACCAATATCTAAACCATTCTTTAATAATATTCCGACTAAAAAAACAAAAGCGTCGTCTACTCTATAGGAAACGCCACCACGGTATTTTTTATTGTACACAACATTCGTATTGATATCATATTGTGTACTTATCGCATCTGTTTTAACAAAAAACGACGGTATAATATCAATCTGGTGGGTTAAAGCATGCTTATATCCCCCCATAAAGTAATAATGTCTATATAAATAGGTCTCAATACTTTCATTGTAAGCCACGTTTGGCTTATTGATATGAGTTGTTGATACACCTAAATATAATGTTTTACTTCTATAATAAAAGCCTAAACCTGCATCAAAAACCATTTTACTTGCATCAATGCTTCCTCCAGTTAAAAGATCATCTCCATCATCCAACGCTATCCACTGTCCTTTCAAAGCATTATTCTGTAATCCAACACTTAAACCTGCATTCAAAATACCATTAAATATTTTAAATTGATAAGCATATTGAAATTTTATATTGGTTTTGTTCTCAACACCTAACTTATCGCTCATTACTGTTAAACCCAAACCATGCATTTTATTCCCGATTTTTAATGGAATGTTTCCGTTAAAAGCCGTAGACACAGGCGCATCATCAAAGCCTATCCATTGCTGGCGGTTGATAATAGATCCTGTCATTCCATCACCAACTCCTGCAAATGCAGGATTAAAAGTGAGTAAGTTATACATGTTTTGACTGAACTGAGGATCTTGCTGAGCTTTAGACATAAAGCTTATCCCGACAGCCAATATGATGAAAAATATTTTTCTCATAAAAATAAAAACAGATTTTGTACTAATGATAATCTGGTTGTTGTAAAGTAAGTAATAATATCCATCTAAAACAAGCTTCATCAAAGTAGAGACTGCATTAGTCAAACAAAACACATATTTTACATGCAAACAAGCTAAATATAAAAATACAATTTTCTTTAAATTCTTCGTATTTGCTTGTCAATATAATACAAAAAAAAAGAATCCAACGAAATATATCGTTGAATTCTTAAGCTATTCAATATTTGAATAAAAATTTATTCTTTCTTCTTGGCAACAGTTTTCTTCTTAGTTGCGGTCGTTTTTTTAGCAGTCGCTTTTTTCTTAGCTGGAGCTTTCTTCTTTACTGCAGTTGTTTTATTTGCCGCAGTTGTTTTTTTCTTCTTCTGAGGCGTATCCTTAATTATTTTTAAACAATCTTTATAAGAAAGAGATGTTGGATCAGTATCCTTAGCCAATCTGTAATTTTCTTTTTGATAAGCTATATATGGTCCCCAACGGCCGTTCAAAATCTGAAGTTCAACATCTTCTTCGAAAGACTTAATGTGCTTCAAACGATCCTTCTCACGTTTTTCTTCAATTAAGACAATTGCTCTCTCCAAATCTATAGTCATTGGATCATCAACATCCTTCTCTAGTGATGAGAATTTACTATCGTGACGAACATAGGGTCCAAAACGCCCAATTGCGACAATAACTTTTTTATCTTCATAAAGCCCTAAATCTCTAGGCAACTTAAATAAATCAATAGCTTCTTCTATGGTAATTGTTTCCAGATGCTGTCCTGTTCTTAAACTAGCAAATTTTGGTTTTTCTTCATCTCCCTCAGCACTTTCACCAAGCTGAGCCATTGGCCCATAACGCCCGATACGAACAAGAATAACTTTGCCTGTTTTTGGATCTTCTCCAAGAATCCTTTCTCCTGTAGAACGTTCAGATGTTTCAAGTGTTTTCTCAACATTTTCATGGAAAGGGAAATAAAACTTCCCAAGCATTTCATACCAGATTGAGTTACCTAAAGCAATTTCATCAAATTCCTTCTCTACATCAGCTGTAAAGTTGTAGTTCATGATATTTGAGAAATGTTTAACCAGAAAATCGGTAACAACCATTCCAATATCCGAAGGGAACAATTTCTTGTTCTCTGCTCCAGTCATTTGGCTTTTCACCTCTTCTTCAATCGAGTTGTCGATCAAATTTAAAACCTCGTACTGACGTTGAACACCATCACGTGATTCTTTAATTACATATCCTCTATTCTGAACTGTAGTAATTGTAGGCGCATATGTAGATGGTCTACCAATTCCCAGTTCTTCAAGCTTCTTAACCAAGCTTGCCTCGGTAAATCGTGGAGGACGATGAGTGAAATTCTGAATCGCTTTAATGAAATCACTTTCTAACTTATCACCAACATTAACTTGTGGAAGAAGGGATTGTTCCTGTTTTTGCTCCTCATCGTCAGTCGATTCCAGATAAACCTTAAGGAAACCTTCGAATTTAATCATCTCGCCAGTCGCAACAAATTTTTGTTCATTTGTTGAAATACTGATTTTGATATTTGTCTTCTCGAGCAAAGCATCGCTCATTTGAGAAGCAATAGTACGTTTCCAAATCAAATCGTAAAGACGCTTCTCATTTGATTCACCTTCTACACGATCCTTATTAAGATATGTTGGACGAATGGCCTCGTGAGCCTCTTGAGCACCTTTACTCTTTGTACTATATTTTCTAATCTTCACATAGTCTGCACCATGCGAACGAGTAATTTCTTCTTTAGCTGTCTTTAAAGCTGTCTCAGACAAGTTTACCGAGTCTGTTCTCATATAGGTAATATGTCCAGCCTCGTACAAACGCTGAGCAACTGTCATCGTTTGAGAAACTGAAAACCCTAGTTTTCTACTTGCTTCCTGCTGCAGAGTTGAAGTTGTAAAAGGTGCAGCCGGCTTTCTTACAGATGGCTTCTTCACAACATCATTGATATGATATTCTGCATTTTTACATGACTTCAAAAACAGGAGTGTTTCTTCCTTTGTATCGAAACGTTTTGGCAGCTCAGATTTCAATATTTTATTTGAACCATCTTTGTCTACGACCAAGAAATGAGCCACAACTTTATAGAATGATTTCGATTCAAAAGCAATGATCTCACGTTCTCTTTCAACAGTCAAACGAACAGCCACTGACTGTACACGTCCAGCTGATAAAGAAGGTTTTACCTTTTTCCACAAGACAGGTGAAATCTCAAAACCAACTAGTCTATCAAGAATTCGACGAGCCTGTTGAGCATTTACCAAATTCTCATCTATTTGACGTGGATTCTCCACGGCATTCAGAATCGCATCTTTTGTAATTTCATGAAAAACAATACGTTTTGTATTTTCTTTCTTTAATTTAAGTTCCTCAAACAAATGCCAAGCAATTGCTTCTCCCTCGCGGTCCTCATCGGAAGCTATCCAAACCGTTTTTGCTTCCTTCGCCAACTTCTTTAGTTCTGTTACAACTTTCTTTTTGTCCGTCGAAACAACATATTTAGGCGTAAAGTTATTCTTAATATCAATACCAAAATCTTTCTTGTCAAGATCTCGGATATGCCCAAAACTGGACTTCACAAGAAAACTATCACCTAAAAACTTCTCAATTGTTTTTGCCTTTGCAGGGGACTCAACAATAACTAAATTCTCTACCATCGCATCAATATTTATGGAAAATCGTGCTCTAAAATTTTGTGCAAAGTAAAAACATATGAACCCTAAGTTCCAAATTTTATGATACTAATTTTCAAAACAATTCATTTTAGGTGTCTTATTTTGAAGTAAAACTAACTCATAAGATTTGTTGTTTTATTTACTATTTTTACGAACCAATTGCATACAAACAAAGCCGAACAACAATTAATTTTAGATAATATGACTGAGTCAGATCTTAACAATACAGACAACAAAATTAAAGGATCTAAAAATTTTAAAAAATATATCATTGCATTCTGGACTATGTTTTCTCTAGTAGTTTTAGGTGTAATCTTTTTATTTATGGGTATATCAAATGGAAACTTTGGATTTATGCCTAGTTTCGAGGAGCTTGAAAACCCAAAAAATAGTTTGGCTACCGAAATTTATTCTGCAGATAAGGTTCTTCTTGGAAAATTCTATTTCCAAAACAGAAGTTTCGTAAAATACGGGGATTTATCTCCTGATATGGTTCATGCTTTAGTGGCAACCGAAGATGTTAGATACTACGACCACTCAGGGATTGATTTAATTGGTCTTGCTCGTGTTGCTAAAGGATTGGTTACCGCCAACAAAAATGCTGGAGGAGGAAGTACACTTTCGCAACAATTGGCTAAAATGCTTTTTCCAAGAGAGCGCTTCAGTAGCAAATTTGATATGGTGTTTCGAAAATTTCGCGAATGGGTTATCAGCGTTAAACTTGAACGCAGCTATACCAAAGAGGAAATTCTGACCATGTATTTAAATAAGTATGACTTTTTAAATCAAGCTATAGGAATTAAGTCGGCTGCTCGTGTTTATTTTAATACAACTCCAGATTCATTAAGCATTGAACAATCAGCTATGTTAGTTGGAATGGCTAAGAACTCTTCATATTACAACCCACTGCGACGACCAGAATTGACACGAGATAGACGAAATACTGTGCTCAGTCAAATGGTAAAATACAATTATCTTGAGCAACAGCAATACGATTCACTAAAGCTTTTACCTCTTAACCTGGATTACCAAAAGGTTGACCATAAAAGAGGCAGCGCAACTTACTTTAGAGAGTATCTAAGAACAAGCCTTACAGCAAGAAAACCTGTCGAAAGCAGATATCCTTCCTGGAATAAACAACGATTTATTGAAGATTCCCTTCAGTGGAAGAACAACCCATTTTTTGGATGGTGCAATAAAAATAAAAAAGCAGATGGTGAATTCTATAATATTTATAGGGATGGTCTAAAAATATATACGACGCTTGATTCTCGTATGCAGAAATATGCAGAGCAAGCCGTCAGAGAACATTTAGGGCTTGATTTACAGTCAGCTTTCGACAGAGAGAAGAAATATCACAAAAACCCTCCATTTTCAAATGATTTGGACGATGAAGCCGTAGAAAAGAACTTATACCTATCGATGAAAAGAAGTGAAAGATATCGTGTTTTAAAGGACAAAGATATTTCTCTTGATTCTATAAAAAGTATTTTTGAAACACCGACCCCAATGAGAATTTTCACTTGGAAGGGAGAACGTGATACCCTATTATCACCTAACGATTCTATGCTTTATTATAAAGGGTTTCTTCGTGCTGGTTTTATGTCAATGGTTCCACAAACAGGTGAGGTTAGAGCCTACGTGGGTGGACCAAACTACAAACACTTTATGTACGATATGGTAAATGTTGGTAAACGTCAAGTTGGTTCTATCATTAAACCATTCCTATATACGGTTGCCATGCAAGAAGGATTAACACCATGCGATAAGGTTCCAAATATTGCACCGACTTTTGATTTGGGTAACGGAACAACATGGACATCTAGAAATTCAACCAGTGCTCGAACGGGAGAAATGGTGACACTTAAATGGGGATTGGCCCATTCTGTAAATAATATCTCTGGCTGGGTCTTGAAACAATTCAAACCTCAAACCATAGTCGATATGGCTAAAAAAATGGGTATTATCAGTCGAATTGATCCTGTACCATCAATATTCCTAGGCACATCAGAAATTACGGTTAGAGAAATGGTCGGAGCCTATGGAACTTATGCCAACAAAGGTGTTTACATTAAACCTCGTTTTATTTCAAGAATTGAAGATAGTAAAGGAAACGAAGTTGCTCGCTCTATCCCACAAAAGCATGAGGTGATGAGTGCTAAAACAGCTTATTTAATGACCAACCTACTCCAAGGTGTAGTGAAGCAAGGAACAGGTGGGCGACTGGGATGGAAATACAACCTTCGCAACGCTATTGGGGGGAAAACCGGAACCACTCAAAACCATTCTGATGGTTGGTTTATGGGAGTTACACCCAACCTTGTTTCTGGTGTTTGGGTTGGTGCTGAAGACAGAGCCATCCACTTCGAAGGTATTCGACTGGGACAAGGAGCCAATATGGCTTTACCTATTTGGGCACTATATATGCAAAAAGTATATGCTGATGAATCTTTAAATATATCAAAAGGCAAATTTGAAAAGCCAGAAGGCTTCAATATTGATTTGGATTGTAACACACAATCCGCAAATCCCAGGAATAAAGGTTTAATCGAAAGTGAAGAAGAAGATTTCTTTTAAAATCAGTCATCTGGTAATATTGGCAAATGATCAATTTTTGATTAAACTTGCAGAACGATTTGGGTTCCGAAAGGAATAATAGGGAATCCTGTTAAAAACAGGAGCTGTCCCCGCAGCTGTAATTCTCGATTCGAAATTTTTCGAATCTGTATTTTGAACGAAAGACCACTGTTTCTATCAAACGGGAAGGTGTTCAAAATTGAGAAAAGCCAGAAGACCTGCCTTAATCATGAGTTTAGCTTTCGGGTAAGAAAAGCAGAAAGTCTCTGTAACCTTTCACTTTTTTGACGCAAGCAGAGTTGATCTTTGCCATAGATTGCTCGTGAAAATTCATAAGTAACTGTTAAAAGGATTGTAAAATTGCGATAGCAAGCTTACAATCCTTTGTTTTTTTTTCAAACTCATAGTATTCCATCAAAGCTTTTTAATTAATTTTGTTTAAATTGACTTTCACAGTTTAGCATCCCGATAAGCTCATTATGAATAAAATCCTCATTATAGACGATGATCCTACGATCTGTATCATGCTTCAAGGCCTACTTAATAAGAAAGGTTTCGAATCAGATATCGCCTTTTCTGCCAATGAAGGATTAAAAAAATTTAGCAGTTTTAAGCCGAATTTAGTTATTAGTGATTTCCGCTTACCAGATATCAATGGTCTTGATCTTCTCAAGCAGATAAAGAGTTTGAATCCTCACATGCCCGTCATCATCATGACATCTTATGCTGAAATTCGAACAGCCGTGAATGCTATTAAACTAGGAGCTTACGAATACATAACAAAACCTCTCAATCCTGAAGAAATACTCGTACTTATCAATTCTGCAATAGCAAAATCTAAAACTGTTGATAAAACGAAGAAAATTGAATTTATCCGTGGTAAAAGCCCGAATTCAGTTCAAATAGATCAGTATATAAGTCTGGTTGCTCCTACTGATATGTCTGTAATTATTGAGGGTGAAAGTGGAACAGGGAAAGAAATTGTTGCACGTAGAATTCATGAGGCCAGTGCCCGAAAGAATAAAAATTTCGTAGCAGTAGATTGTGGTGCATTGTCGAATGAATTAGCCGGCAGTGAACTTTTCGGTCACAATAAAGGCTCATTTACGGGTGCTATTAGTGATAAAAAAGGTCAGTTCGAATTTGCCAAAGGAGGAACACTCTTCCTGGATGAAATTGGAAATTTATCCTACGAAATCCAGATCAAACTATTAAGAGCTATTCAAGAAAGAAAAATCCGACAGCTTGGCAGTAATAATGATATTGATACCGATGTTAGAATCCTCGTTGCCACTAATGAAGATCTAATTAAAGAGGTTAATAAGGCTAATTTCAGAGAAGATTTATATCACCGGTTAAACGAATTCAAAATTTCGGTTCCAGCTCTTCGTGATAGAAAAGAAGATATCAAATTATTTGCTGATAATTTTCTAAGCCTATCCAATAAGGAACTCAATAAGAACATCAATAATTTTTCTGATGAATTTATTCAAAAGTTAAAAGATTACAGCTGGCCTGGAAATTTAAGAGAACTTAGAAATGTGATCAGAAGAGCCTTACTTTTAAGTACAGGGGATCGTGTTGAAACATCTGCCTTACCTACAGAAATCCTCCACTATCAGGAGACCACTACCCTATCTGATAATACAACAGATCTGAAACTCATTCAGGCTTCAACAGAAAGAGATAAAATTATAGATATTTTGAGAGAAGTCAACAACAATAAATCGAAGGCAGCTCGCTTACTCAATATCGATAGAAAAACACTTTATACTAAAATGAAGCAATACGGTATTGAGGGCTGATTTCACCTTTAAAATCTTAACAAAGAATGACAAGAAAATTCCTAGATTATACAATTTATTACCTTACGGTTTGTGCTCCATTCATTCTTATCTACAAACCCGAATTCGACATTAGTCAATTCATGATAGTCTATTTTTTATTCTTCAGACCTCTAATTGATGGTTTGTTCTTGACCTACCTAACCAAAAAATCAAGTTGGGATTTCTATATTCCATTCTACTCACACACGAAATATTTCAGAATGTTTTTAGGAGGAAAACTATAAAATTGATCAAGAGTTCTTTTGCAAGTCTTCAATTTGTTCAAAAACTTGATTTGATATTTCATCTAGTTTATCGATAAAACTGTTCACCTCATCAAGATTCATTAGCTCATCAGGATTTTGATGAATCATTTTTTCTAATTCTATCAAAATCTCGCTTGCTGAAACTATTCCAAGTTGACGATAAGAGCTCAACATTCTATGGGCTATTTCGCCTAACTGAGTATGATTTTCTTCTTTACTTGCTTCCTTTAGGAGCTGCAAACTTTCTTTAGCTATTCGAACGAAACTAGTCAAGACCTGATTAACTATGCCTTTATCCCCCCCAGTGAATTTCTCTATCTCAGATAATTCAAATAATAGATGATTGGTTTCATATATTGATTTTACTTCCTCTATTGGGCTTATTTCAACTTCGAGATTCAATTGCTCACACAGGATTTGAAGTAATGTATCTTCTTCAAAAGGCTTCAATAAGTAAGCTGACATGCCTTCTTTGATGTATTTATTTAAATCTACTTGACGGACATTCGCTGTTAGAGCAATAATAGGCATATCTAATTTTAGCTTGGTTCGAATATGCTTACAAAGATCCACACCTCCCATTTCAGGCATATGAATATCGGTTAATAAGATATCATACTTGGTATCTTTCATGCTTTCAAGAGCCTTCAAACCATTGTCAACAAAGTTTGCATTTAGATTCCAACCTTTAAAAATTGTTTGCAGCAAAAGAGAACTGTATTCATCATCTTCAGCCACCAATATTCTTTTTTGCTTCAATGCGTCGGGCACTACATTTATCACCTTCAATACAGACTCTTCACCTATTACATTTCCTTTTACAATTGGAAGATTTAAACAAAACTCAGATCCTTTATCCAATTCACTGCTGACACTTAAATCGCCACCTAACATTCTAGCTAATCGACGACTAATTGATAAGCCCAATCCAGTTCCACCATATTTTCTTGCAGAGAACGATTCTGCCTGACTGAAATCTTCAAACACATGTTCTAATTTATCTGAAGAGATACCAATCCCAGTATCCATTAAGCTTACTTTAAGAATGTTTTTATCTGCATTTGTTTCCATAACAGCCTTTATACTTACAGCACCTTTTTCTGTAAACTTAATGGCATTGGAACCAAGATTCAGTAGAATCTGTTTTAAACGAAAAGGATCACTTTCAAAATAATATTGATCTTCACCTTCGTAAGTCCATGAAAATTCTAAGTTCTTCTTATTAGCCGTTTCGCTTAGCAGATTGAAAACCTCATGAATCAATTTCTTTGGTTCAAAACTCTGCTTTTCGATCACTAGTTTACCAGCTTCAATTTTCGCTAAATCTAAAATATCATTAACCAAACCTAAAAGATGATTTGAAGAGTTCTCTATCACCTCAACATACTTTGTTTGCTCAGTATTCATTTCGGTTTTTTCAAGCTGGCGGGAAAAACCAATCAAAGCATTTAATGGTGTTCTAATCTCATGACTCATCGATGCTAAAAATTCTTCTTTCACCTTAGCTAATTCCTCAGCTTTGCCTTTGGCAAGGATAAGTTGTTTTTTTAGATAATCTGATTTTGAAAGATCGAGCAGGGTAAAAAGGATGAATAATACACCAAAAATAAACCCAACAATAATAACGATGGTAATGAGTATAATGGAGTCTTTAGCTAACTGCTCGGTTTGGGTAACCTTTTGTGTAATATCTCTGATTTGTTGCTGTTCAAGCTCAGTTAGTAGCTTTTTTATCTTCTGTAATATGATAGAGTTTTCATCAACTAATTTGAGTTCCTCATGCATTAATCTTTCACGAGCCTTTTGCTCTTTCCTACGAGATGACTCTAATTCTTCCTTAAAACTATTGAAAAGGCTATCTTGCTTTAAGATAAAACTACTATCAATACCCACCTCTTGACGCTCAATCACACGATCAACAACCTCGTACTCGGATTCTTTTTTCTTTCCAAATTTAATTCCAAGGAAACTTTTAGGTTCTTCTACCTTTTTCTTGGTTTTCATTATTGTATCAACAATAGTCCGCTTGGTTATAGAGTTCTCAAGCTCTGCTCGAGAATAATTTGAGGCATCACTCAATTCTTTTAAAGCTTGTTCGGTATAATTTATACTCTCCTTAACCTTTTTTATTCGAGCAAAAGCATTTAATTTTTTGGAACGAACATCAATCAAAAAGATCATCGAATCAATCATTTGGATTGAATGTGCATTCTTAATATTACTTGAACGCAAAGAATCCAGATCATATTTAATAGACTCAACCTTTTTTACAAACAAATTCAAATACTGATCTTTCTTAGTCAAAGAATAAATTCGAATATGATTTTCAGCTTCAGAAAGATCCGTAAGAAGGTGGTTCATACGAGAAATTTCAGCATCAGGCTTGGAGAGTTGAGAAACTGAATTCATCAACCTTTTATAGCTTGAGTGACCAATAAACCCAGCACTAACTATCGTTACTAGTAATACAAGATAACCTGCAATCACTTTTACTTTGATGTGTTGATCTTTATTTTTTACCATATGAGGTTCGAAATGTTTGTAAAATACAAATTTAGAGGATTTTATATATAAACCGATGTTAAAATTCTACAATTGAGGATTTCTCACTCAGTTCTGGCTAATAATTCCCCAATTCAAATCTAAGTTCAAGACTCAAAGTGGAAGTTAAATCACTTCATTAAAATCTCATCTGCCACATTTTAAGCAATTTACAGTATTGATGGTGCAAAATAAGATAAGCAAATTTCTTTTGGCACAGTATTTACAATACAGGTATCAAGAATTAAACTAGAATCACATAACTAAAGAATAGAAAAATATGAAACGTATTATTTTTGCCCTATTAATCCTTCCATTTTTTGTTGCTTGTAACCAAAAAGAGATCAAACAACTTAAAGAAGATAATCTACAACTTACAAACGTAGCCAATCAGAAAGAGGTTGCCATTAATGATTTTGTAGCAACTCTAAATTCGATAGAAGAAAACCTTGATATTATTAAAGAGAAAGAAAAAATTGTTCTTGTAAATTCTGAAAATCCTGACAAATCTCAAAAACAAAAAATTTCAAGTACACTTAATTCTATCAATAATATTCTTGAGCAAAATCGTTTAAAAGTTGCTGAATTAGATAAAAAACTTAAAAACAGTTGGTATCAAAATTCGAAGCTTAGAAAGTTAACAACTCGTTTGAAAACTGATATCGCAAAAAAGGAAGCTGATATTATTATTCTAAAAGAGCAGATTGCTGATTTGGATATTAAAGTTGATGGTTTAACGACTGAAGTTGAAAATTTGAATACATCAGTTACTGATTTGAGTGCTCAGAATGCTGAGAGTGCAAAAACGATTGAAGAAAAAACAAATAATTTGAACACCGCTTATTACGTCATTGGTTCTAGTTCAGAGTTAAAATTGAAACAAATCATTACTAAAAGAGGTGGTATTATTGGCATTGGCTCAGCTACTGTTTTAAACGAAAATTTTGATTCAAAAGAGTTCAAACAAATTGATATTAGAGAAACAGCATTAATCCCTATTACAGGTGAAAAAGTTGAACTTGTTACAACTCATCCACTAAACTCATTTAAATTTGAAGTGGGAAAAGGATTAGCAATTATTGATGCTGAACAATTTTGGAAAAGCTCAAAATACCTGGTTGTTAAAGTTCGATAATCAAACCCTACTGAAAAGTGTATTAAAGAAAGGCCATTCCATAAGATGGTCTTTCATCTCTCCTAACATATATTCTTCGTTTAGTAAAGCAAATGTGTTACATAATTGAGTAATCACACCACACCAGTGGGGAAATATTCCACAGTTTTATTAAACAAGTAGAACCTTGGTTATTCCAACAAAAACAACATACACCACACAAAGCCTACAAGCAGTGGCTTTTATCGTAAATTTTAAAACATAATTTTTCAAAATTTATTTCTGGCACAGTATTTATACTATACAAACTTGAATTTATTTTGAATATTGTATAATTAGAACATGACTATGAAACGTATTATTATTGCATTATTGATCTTAACTTTTTTTGCTTCTTGTAACCAAAAGGAACTTGAACAACTAAAAGCTGATAAAGTACAACTTACTGAAACTCTTAAGCAGAAAGAAGTTTCTATTAATGAGTTCGTCTCTACTTTAAACTCTATTGAAGAGAATCTTGAGATCATTAAAGAAAAAGAAAATATTGTAGCTGTTGCTTCTGAGACTCCTACAAAATCTCAAAAACAAAAAATCTCAAAAAACATCACTGCTATCAACAACTTACTTGAGCAGAACAAAGCTAAAATTGCTGAGTTAGACAAGAAACTTAAGAGCAGCTGGTACCAAAACTCTAAATTGAGAAAATTAACTAATCGTTTGAAAGCTGATGTTGCTCAGAAAGAAGTTGATATCGCAGCTATGAAAGAGCAAATTGCTAACCTTAACGTTAAAGTTGAAGGATTAAACGCTGACGTTACTAAATTAGATACTGCAGTTAACGAGTTGACTACAGAAAATGCTGATCAAGCTAAAACTATTAGCGAAAGAACAAAT
Source organism: Ancylomarina sp. YFZ004 (assembly GCF_054254355.1). Classification (NCBI taxonomy): domain Bacteria; kingdom Pseudomonadati; phylum Bacteroidota; class Bacteroidia; order Marinilabiliales; family Marinifilaceae; genus Ancylomarina; species Ancylomarina sp. YFZ004. Next base: position 68,572 of record NZ_JBTCHQ010000009.1, on the reverse strand, counting down.
TCAATGAACACTGCTTATTATGTAGTAGGTTCTACTTCTGAGCTAAAAGCTAAGAATGTTATCGCTAAGAAAGCTGGTTTTATCGGAATCGGTGCTGCTACTGTTTTAAACGAGAATGCAGATACAAAAGAATTTAAGAAAATTGATATCACTGAGACTACTTTGATTCCTGTTGAAGGAAAGAAGATTACTATGGTTACTGTTCACTCTGCAAGCTCTTATAAGTTTGAAGAAGGTAAAGGTATTACCATTACTAATGCTGACGAATTTTGGAAGTCTTCAAAATTCCTAGTAGTTAAGGCTCGATAATCAATTCATGGTTGAGTTTTAAGGTTGTCCAAGAAAGGCTGTTCATTACGAACAGCCTTTCTTATTTTTAAGCCTTTGGTAATCTCAATTCACAAATACGAGATCCGTTGTTGTATTAATTGAATTATTTAGTATTTTTATTTATTCTAAATAAATAAAAGCATTCAATTATGAACAAAGCACATAATATCAATAAATTTTACGCTCTACTACTTATCTTACTCGGATCATTTGGCTTTATAATGAGGTATGTAGAACTAGGAGACATGCAGTTCACAGCTCTAATCCCAGCTGTATTTGGACTAATTCTGTTCTCTTTTACTAATGGTATTAAAAATGAGAATTCAGTAATTGGTCACTTAGCAGGTGTTTTAACACTTCTTCTTGTAGGCATGTCAGTTTTCATGCTATCAAAAGGCTTTGCTACTGAATTTAGCCTGGGACGCAAACAAATCATTTTCCTTTTCGTAATTGCAGGAGGAATATACAGTTTGCGAGCTCAATTTCTTTATTTCAAAGCACAACGTAGAAGAAAGGCAAACTTGAAATAATTCAGGAAATAACTTCACAAAACAAATCCCGATTTGCATTAGCAGATCGGGATTTGTTTTTTTTAGAATAACAGATACTCTAATTGTTCTGATAAACCGTAACAATTTTGTGTCCTTTACTCTTAAGAAGCTCTTGTGTTTGGCTATAATTTTGTGTGAATCCCAATAGAAAACCTCCGCCTCCAGAACCACAAAGTTTAAGCGAGAACATCTTATTTTCGAGACCAAGCTCCCAAACGGAAAGGAATTCATCTGGAATCATCGATCTGAAATGTTGTAACTGAAAGCTAGATAGCTTAGCAACATTATTAAAGAAAGGCGTAGACTCGCCTTTTATTAGTTCTTGAATACAATTGTTATTAAGTGGAATAAATTCCTGTTTGATCTGTTCTGAATATTCTTCCTCTTCGCAAGATTTAAGAAAAGCCTTAACCAATGGTGCTGTATTCCCTTGTTTATCGGTATCAACCAAGAAAATAGCACTATCCTGACCAAACTTACGACCTGGCAGTGTCACTAATTCAATTTTCTTAGAATTGTGAATCAGAAGCGGCAGTTTTAGATAAGAATTCAAAGGATCTAAACCCGAACTTTGCCCGTGAAACCCCGATTCCAATTGAGAAAATAAAGTTTTCAATTCGGTAATCTGCTCAGTTCTAATAATTCGATTATTGGGAATAGCCTGAATTGCATATTTTTTATAAATAGCCGCACATAAGGCACCTGAGCTCCCTAATCCATAACTCTCAGGAATACTCGATTCAAAATATAAACCTTTTGCAACATCTTTATTTAAGGCTTCTATCTGAATAAAACTATCAAGCTCTTTCTCTTCAATATATGCACAGAATTTTTGAAGCTCAAGATTCGATCGGCGAGCAAAAAGTCTATCGGTATATTTATTCTCATCGATAAAACTCAACTCTCCCTTGAAATGGGTATACGGAATACTCAATCCCATGGAATTAAATAGAACGGCGTACTCCCCAAAGAGTAAAATTTTAGCGTAATATTGTTCGGGTCTATGATTCATTACAATGTCTTATTTAATTCTCTTAGGTCCGTTCCCCATACCATCCTGTATATATTTTCCATCTTCCAAAAGCTCAATCAATTCTTGCTTAATAAAGTTCTGAATGATATTTTCGTTAGCCTTTGGATACAAGAGATGAATATTAGGCCCAGCATCCAATGTAAAGCAAAGTGGAATTTGAGTTTGTTCCCTAAAATTTTTAATACGCTCTATAGCGATTAGAGTATTAGGTTTTAATAAAGTATACGATGGATTTGAACTCATCATCAACCCATGTAAACTAAGCGCCTCATTTTCTACAATACCAGTAAACTTATTGAAATCGCCTTGCTCCAGGACTTGTATTAATTCTGAAATGTTCAAACGTGCTTGCTGAAAACGAGCATCAGAATATGGATGATCTTTCATCAGTGCATGACCTGCCGTACTCGAAACATTTTTGGCAGATGAATCAATCATCAGAATCGTATCCTGCAAATCCTGAAAAGTTGGATGAATCGTTCCTTTAAAAGGGATGGCAAAATAATTAGAGCTCTCTGTATAGCCTTCCATATCACCCCAAATGGCATACTGACCAAACACTGATCGAGATGCACTTCCTGAACCTAAACGAGCAATTCGACTAGCTTTTTGAAGGAAGAAATCACGAGGCGTCTCCATCTCATCAATGGCCTCTTGCATGCTACAAAGGCACAAAGCCAAAGCACTCATTGCAGAGGCTGAACTTGCAATACCAGCTGAATGTGGAAAGGTATTAGAACTCGAAATCTCAAGTTGGTATTTAGTCAAACATGGTAAATCATTTGAAACTGAATCAATGAATTTACTCAATTTCTCTTCAAAAGTTTTATTCTCTTTCCCTTCGAAAAGATAGATGAGATCTTTCTCACCCGCTTTCTTCGGAGAATAAGTGAGTTCGAAACGAGAAACTGATGCGTTTAAACTCATGCTTAAAGAAGGATTGCAAGGTAATTGCACACCCATTTTCCCCCAATATTTAACCAAAGCTATATTAGATGGACTTTCCCATATGATCGTATTTTCCATTCTTCTCAATTTCTTATTTACAAATCACCTTCATCTTCGAGCACCATATTATCCCATGGGATAAGTGTATTTAGGCCTTTCAATCGAAAATAGTTTGTTAATGTTTTTATATCCCAATCGCTACGGACCATTGCAAAATCACCACCCCAAGCACCTAAGGATTTTATGGATCCTTCAAAATCAGAAAAAGCGAGTTTCTTTATGCTTGGAATTCCTAATATATTTGAGGTAATCGCTTCGTGTTCCTCAATTATCTTATCGAAGTCAATTGCTATTTCAGCATCTAATAGATGTAATGATAAGCTTGATATTTCTTGAACCTCTTGAGCGTAATCCTTCTTTTGAGTTAAAAATCGCCTGACTTCATTCTCTGTCTTTTGTTTTTTTCCCAGATACAGAAAGTAAATCTGATCTTTAAATTCAGGTGAAAAAATACAGGCTTCAGTCCAAATCTTTTTCTTTAGTCTTTGAAAAAGTATGGGTGTGTCATTCTGTGCACAGGCCACATCGTATCCCGATCCTTTTGAAACTCTATTGAGCAGATCAAAAGCATCTATTTGAGCCCATTGTGCCACATTGTTTATCAAGGTAGAACTAGAACCCAAACCCCAATTTCGATTAAAATTCAGATGGGTTTCAAATCGAAAAGCTGAACCATTTATTAAATTAGGATTTAGAATTAAAGCCTGATTCAAAAGCTCAGCAATAAAGGTTTTTTCAGATGGTAATTCTTGTATCGGATTTGTTATTTCATCCAATGAAAGTTGAAAATTCAACCATTTCTTATCATTCTCAAAAGCTTGCCAGGTCATCCCCTTATCTGTTTTGGGATAAACAGCTAGCGATTGACCATACTGCGTTGGAACTGCCAAAGACAAGGCACCTTTAAGCACCAAATACTCAGCTGTTATCAGGAGTTTCCCATTCGAATAAAAAAACTGTGCTTGTTCCAAATCCTATTTATTTTGTGTTTCTAATGGTATTTAAAAAATTCTCAACTTCGCTATAACTCACGGTTGTTTCAGCAAATTTGGTTTTAGCCATCAACTTTTCAGCCTTATTCGCATTAAAAGTATTCAGCAAGTTTGACAAATGCATTTTCATATGCCCATGTTGGATTCCTGTTGTTACCAGTGAGCGGATGGCTCCAAAATTATTTGCTAAACCTGAAGCAGCTGTCATCATCATTAACTCTTTGGCTGAAGGATCGCCCAGAAGTTCTAATCCTAGTTTCGCTAGAGGATGAAGTTTCGTTAAACCACCAACCGTACCTAAAGCAAGCGGTAATTTCAGTTCATATCTAAATCGTCCATTATTAATATCAGCCTTGGTCAAGCTCTTATATTTTCCTGTTTGCGATGCCCAAACATGAGCATTCGCTTCAACGGCTCTAAAGTCATTTCCTGTTGCCAATACCACCGCATCAACACCATTCATAATCCCTTTATTGTGTGTACATGCTCGGTAAACATCGAGTTCAGCAATTTGAGTTGCCTTTAAAAATTTGTTGGCAAAAACTTCACCAGTCATTCCTTCAAAAACACCATCTAATTCATTTATATCACACTCAATCCAACATTCCACAAGGCAGTCAGGCGTGTAGTTAGATAAAATGGACATCACAATCTCACACTCACGTTCTTCCTTAGTCCAATCGTCTTGGCTCTGAATGAAAGTTTCCAGTGTTCTGGCCATCATCTCCAAACATGAGTTGATGAAATTAGCCCCCATAGCATCAAGCGTATCAAAACTCACATGCAATTGGTGATAGTTCTCCAGTTCGTGACTCATATCAATTAAAGACAAGTCGAGAATTCCTCCGCCACGACGTCGCATATTGGTTGTAAGAGCGTGTGTTGCGCACATCAACTCTTTCTTCAACTCAGAAAAAGCTTGCTTTAAACGATCGCTTTTACCATTCCACATGAAGTGAACCTGACCCGTTTTTTCAACAGAAACAATCTTGGCATGAAAACCACCACGCTCTGCCCAAAACTTTGCCGAGCGTGAAGCTGCTGCAATCACAGAGCTCTCTTCAGTTACCATCGGTAAATGATACACCTTATTATTGATCACAAAATTAGGTGCGATTCCAAAGGGTAAAAAGAAATTTGATAAGGTATTCTCACTAATCTCATCCAACAAATTCTGTTGCTCGAGATCATTCAATCTGAAATAATCCAAATCAGCTTCAATCTGCTCACCTTTCCCACTAATCTCACCCAAGTATTTCAACTTCTCAAGACGTGAAAGCTTCGAAAAACCTTTTATTATCTTATTGTCCATAAGGATATTAATTTAATACACTAAATTCTCAATCATCTCTCACTATCTAAGATCCAAATAAGCCTCAGCTAGTTGAAGACCTTTTATCTGGCTCTCGATATAAGATTCGAGTTCGACATACTCAGCTTGAGCATATTTTAGTAAAGCCGAAGCCTGACCATAAATCGCAGGCATCTTACTTTTCTTCATTAGGTAATAGCCATCCAAACAAGAGGTAATACCTCCTGAAATGATCAATTCTTTACACTGAATCTTTTTACTATTCTCATAAATATCGTTTGCCCATTCGAGCATCTCTTCAGCATTATGTCCAATTTCACTCAAAGCGTCCAACACCTGTCCTGCCTTTTCAGGATGACGCATCAACTCTATCTTTGCAAAATTAGTTCCACCAAAAGCTCCAAATTCCAAAGCTTGAATAGGTAGTTTCATAAGAGCCTCTATACTTCTGGGTCCCATTCCCTGACCGACCTCTTTTACGATAAGAGGCACTTTAATCTCCTCCATCAACTCCTGTATCGTTTCTATAGGAGAACGTTGCAATAAGTCTCCCTCCGGCTGCATACTCTCCTGCATCGGGTTGATATGAACGATTAAACCATCAGCTCGTAAATTAAGGAGCATAGCCTCAACTTTATCAAGAGCCTTATCTTTTATCAATGTCTCAATTTGACAAATACCGAGATTGGCATACAGAGGTAAATCATCGCCAATGACAGCACGCATATCGAAATCTGCAAAATGAGACTTACTGTCGAGTAAAGAACGACATGAGCCCAAACCCATTCCCATTCCGAATTGAGAACAAGCACGAGCCAAATTCAAATTGATCTTAGCAGCTTTTTCTGTTCCGCCAGTCATGCTCGAAACCCAAATTGGTGTTCGCAATTGCTTGCCCAAGAACTCAAAAGGTTTTAGCTCCTTGTCAGGATGAGCACTTAAAAGAGGTTCGTAATAAAACCGCTTATCAGCCAAAGCATTTTCCATATGCGAACGGAAAGCCAAATCAATATGGTCTCGTTTTCTGTCAGTCATTCGTTTATTTGTATTCAGTTATGAAGTTTCACAAAAAGCCAGTTTAGCTTTATCGTCAGACTCCTTAGATTTTATTTTATTGTCCTTTTCACTCGTTATATGTCTCGAGATAACTAATCGAAGTATCTCAGAGGTTCCTTCTCCAATTTCCAGAATACGCTGGTCTCTATAGAACCTTTCTACAATCGAAGATTTCAAAAGACCGTGTGCTCCATGAATTTGAACCGCTTCGTTGGCTACCTCTCTTGCTATTTCCGAACAGTAAAGCTTTGCCATTGCCGATTGTTTTCCAAACTCATGCCCATTATCTTTCAACCAGCAGGCCTGATACAATAAAGCTCTTGCCGCTTCAATTTTTGTTGCCATATCAGCCAACTTAAAAGCGATGGCCTGAAATTTCACAATAGGCTTACCAAACTGTTCACGTTGCTCAGCGTATTTTAGAGATTCTTCGTATGCTCCTTGCGCTAAGCCTAGTGCCATTGCTGCAATGGTCAAACGACCTGAATCAAGAGTCTTAAGCATAATTTTAGCTCCCTGTCCCAGCTCACCTAATAGATTTTCTTTAGGCACTTGGCTATCTTCAAAGGTCAAATCAGCCGTATCAGAAGCTCGCCACATCATTTTCCCTTTCATAGGATGAGTCTTAAATCCGAGTGTATTCCGATCAACTAAGATAACAGATAATTCCTTTTTACCATCTTCCTTATCTGTGATTACCTGAAGCGTAACGCCTAGTGAAGATTCTGAAGAACCGTTAGAAATAAATTTCTTAGATCCATTTATAATCCAATTTTCATTGATTAATTCAGCCTTACTCTGTGTTCCTCTTGAGTCAGAACCGGCATTGGCTTCAGTTAAACCGAAAGCCCAAACATGTTTACCGGTACATAATTGAGGCAAATATTTATATTTCTGCTCTTCTGACCCAAAATAAAAAATAGGCCCAATGCCTAAAGAATTATGTGCTGCAAGAGTTGAAGCTTGTGAAGCATCAACACGAGCCAGTTCTTCAACTGCAATTAGTAGTGATAAATAATCCTTTCCTTGTCCACCATATTCCTGTGGAAGATAAATTCCAAAAAGTCCCAAATCTCCCATTCTTTGGGTCAAATGCGAACTGAATTCTTCTTTTTCATCTAATTCTGCAGCCAAAACTTTCACTTCCGTTTCAGCAAATCCTCTAACTCTAAATCTAAGTTCTTCGTGTTCTTTGTTTGTGTAAGGATTCATAAATTGTTTTGCTCTTTTTATTCAATAACAGACTCGAAGGTCTTTTAATTAGCAAACCTATATAAAATCCTCTATCTCTAAAAATTATTTAGAATTAATTTTGATAAAAATAAGCTCTATTGGGAAGGAACTAAACTTTGAACATTTGACTTAAATCTATAGCCTCATTCCATCGAATAGGCTTAAATCAATATTCTTGAAACTTAATTCTATTAAACATCCTCAATGGACAATTCGATTTATTAACAGTAAATCGAAAATAAAAAAAACAAAAAAGGAATTATTACACCTTCAAATTCAATTCGTACTAAAGCTGAAATGTCAGTAAAAATGGGACACACAGCAATTCAGATAAACTTGACAGATTTGACAGTAGTTTTTATTAACTGTATAATCTAAATTTACATATAATTAAAGATATTCACTATGGAATTTGAGATTTGGCATATTTGGTTACTAGCGGCAGTACTCCTTTTTATGATTGAAATATTCATGACAAGCTTTATTGCTGTTTGTATTGGAGTTGGAGCTTTAGTAACAGGAGTAGGCGCGTATTTCGGCTTAAATGTCACTCAGCAACTTTTACTTTTTGCTGGATTTACTTTACTAAACCTCATTTTCATTCGACCTTTCGCAAAGAAGTTCATTTTTAAAGCTAAAGATTATGTCTCAACAAATGCTGATGCTTTACTAGGTAAGAAAGCAAGAGTTGTTGAAACTGTTGATTCAACTAAAATAACCGGTCGTGTAGAAGTTGATGGTGACAACTGGAAAGCGGTCTCTTTTGATGGAAAAGCAATTTCAAAGGGACAAATTGTTACCGTAGTAAGTTATGATAGTATCATATTAACTGTAAAATAAATGATTGAACTTGTATTTACTTCCAGTATGAAATAACCCTAACCCCTCATATATTGAAAAAAAGGTCGAGCATTTTGTTCGGCCTTTTATTTTTTCATTTCCTAAGCAAACAATGAATCATCTAATGCTTATTTATCACTGAAAAAACATATCCGAACAAGCTCTATTTTTTTTACCTTTGATATCTATTTGAAAATGTCACGATCACTGGCTTAACGATTCAAACTAAAATACATGCAGTTTAAAGATATTATTGGACAAGAGGCTACGAAGTCTCGCTTTATTCAAACGGTAAACGCTAATAGAGTGAGTCATGCGCAACTTATTGTTGGTGAAAAAGGTGTAGGCAAATTAGCAATGGCTATTGCTTTTGCTCAATATGTTTCGTGCCAAAACAAACAAGCCAATGATTCATGTGGGCAATGTGCATCTTGCAAGAAATATCAAAAACTCGTTCATCCAGATTTACACTTTGTTTTTCCTGTTGTAAAAGGTAAAGGCGCCAGTAATCCAGTTAGTGATACATATATACAAAACTGGAGGAAACAGGTTCTAAGCAATCCTTATTTCGATCTTAATGATTGGTATGCTAACCTTGGTGTAGAAAATGCTCAGGGTATGATCTACTCGAATGAGAGTAGTGAGATTCTTAAAAAACTGAATCTTAAGACCTATGAATCGGATTACAAAATTATGATTATCTGGTTACCAGAGAAAATGCATATCTCTTGTGCCAATAAACTTCTAAAGCTGATTGAAGAGCCGCCGACTAAAACCATATTCTTTCTGGTTTCAGAAGAACCTAACCGAATCCTTCAGACCATTCGTTCAAGAGCTCAAATGATGAAAATTCCTAGGATAGAAAAGGACGCACTTAGCCTAGCTATCAAAACGGAGTACAATTTATCGGACACCGAATTGAATAACCTGGTTCGATTAGCAGAAGGAAGTTACCGAAAGGCACGAATCCTAATTAAGAATTCCGATGAAAATGCCTTTAACTTCGATCGTTTTGTAAGCATTATGCGTATTTGTTATGCACGAAATGTGCTTGACCTGATGACTTGGGCTGAAGAAATTAGTGCAATTGGTCGTGAAAGACAAAAGAGTTTTCTTCAGTACTGTCTGAAGATGATTCGTGAAAACTTCATTCTAAACCTGAAGCAAGAGGAAATGGTTTTCCTAAATGGGGAGGAAATGAATTTTTCTCAACGCTTCTCACCCTTCATCAACGAAGATAATGTTTGGCCAATTGCTGATGAACTAACCAAAGCTTATAATGATATTGAACGAAATGGTAATGCAAAAATCATTTTCCTGGATTTAAGTTTACGCTGGGTTAAATTATTACGCCCCTAACATCATTAAAATAATAAAAAGGCGATCTAATAAAATAGTACATATCCTAAAGTCACCCAAGGTTCTTTTAATCAGATAATCATCATAATAAGAAGTTCATTTTCCATATATTCTTCCTGATTCTACAGTCCTTTAAAAAATTAATTAACTTTAGGAGTTATTTTTGGTATAGACTCTCAGTATATCTGACAGATGTCCCATTTTATTAGCTAATTTTGCAGACACGATTGTAGAATTTTCAGTTCGACAATTATTCGAACCCTATACAAAGATGAAGCAAGCCATTTGAGTACATAACACCGTGCTTTAATGAGTTTCTGCACTCAATATATACACATATGATAGAAGAAAAGGAACCAAAAGGGAAATGTGGAGGTTGCTCGAAAGGTAAAACAGACAACCGCCTTTTGGCAGGTAAACTTGATGTTTACGACTGGTTAGGTGATGTTCCTGAAAGCGCTTTATGTCCCGATATTATAGAAGTTAAATTTAAGAATACACGTAAAGGATTTTATTCAAACAATAATAAAATAAGACTGAAGCGTGGCGATATAATTGCTGTTGAAGCATCTCCCGGACATGATATTGGTATTGTTTCACTAACTGGTGATTTAGTGGTGGAGCAAATGAAAAGACAAAAGCTCGATCCTAAAACTTACGAAGCAAAAAAAGTTTACCGTATAGCCAAACCTGTTGATATAGAAAAGTGGCATGAAGCCATCGCTCTTGAGCATAGAACCATGATTAAGGCTCGCCAAATCTCAGCTGAACTACAGTTGAATATGAAAATTGGTGATGTTGAATATCAGGGTGATAAGACCAAAGCCATTTTCTATTATATTGCCGATGAACGAGTTGATTTCCGTCAACTTATTAAAGTTTTAGCCGAAGAATTTAGAATTCGAATTGAAATGCGCCAGATTGGTGCACGTCAGGAAGCTGGGCGTATTGGTGGAATTGGCCCTTGTGGAAGAGAATTGTGTTGTGCTACCTGGATTACCAATTTTGTCTCAGTTACAACCAATGCAGCTCGTTATCAAGAAATATCTTTAAACCCTCAAAAGCTAGCTGGCCAATGCGGGAAACTAAAGTGTTGCTTGAATTACGAAATGGATGTTTACATCGATGCACGTAAGGATTTTCCAGCAACAAACGTTCCTTTGGAATGTAATGACGGTACTGCTTACCATCAGAAAACTGATATTTTCAAACGTATAATGTGGTACAGCTTCGATAAGAATTACGCTGTGAATATGGTACAGATTCCTATCGATAGGGTAAAAGAGATCATCAGTTTAAATAAAAAAGGTACAAAGGTAAACGAGCTTTTGGTCAAGAAAGAAGAAGTAAAAATAAAAGCTCTTGATTACGAAAATGTAGTAGGACAAGATAGTCTAAATCGTTTCGATAAATCAGAGACACCTAAGAAGCCTCGACCTAAACGTAAATTCCGTAGAAAACCTCGTAAGATCAATAAATCAAACGAGTAGATTTTCACGTGTGAAAATATATAAAGTATTGAGAACTGAGACAGACTTATTCTCAACTCAATACTTTATTTGCTTATAAGAATTAAGACCTGATAGATTCAAGATCAATGATGTTTAAATCCAAATACCTTTTACTTCTTAGTTTAGCACTCATATTTATAACAAGTGCCTGCCAGGATAGTCCTGTCTTTGAGAATTATATCGACATCCCAAATCACGAATGGAGTAAAGAGAATATTGCTCGTTTTGAGGTCGAAATAACAGATTCAATTCAACTACACAACATTTCTGTTAACATCAGAAATACGGGCAAATACCCCTATAGTAATCTATGGCTGTTTATTAAGCAAATTGACCCTGATGGTAAAATAAGCGAAGAGAAATTCGAGTGCCATCTTGCCAGTGATACGGGTGAATGGTATGGTAGTGGTTTTGGCAATATATTTGATTTGCAAATGCTTTACAAACCAGCTATTCTATTCACAAGACCAGGACTTTACACCTTTGAAATGGTTCACGGGATGAGAGACGAAAATTTACCAGGTATCGTAAATATCGGTATCAAAATTGATAAAACAAGTAATTAAATACTCAAATTAAGATAATTAACCAGCCAGCTAATGGCTAGTCTACTAATACATTATACAAAAAGTGGCAAAAAATAAATTAAAGCGTTTTGCAGAGATAGAGACTTTTGAGAATGTTCTCCAACCCTCACACGAAGATGTTTGGGACAAGGAATTCAGACTTAAAAGCAAATGGAACAAGGAGTATTTCAAAAATGATAACCCAATTGTTCTAGAAGTTGGATGTGGTAAAGGCGAATACACAGTAGGTTTGGCTCAGCGTTTTCCTGACAAGAATTTTATTGGCATCGATATAAAAGGTGCTCGCTTATGGCAAGGTGCTACAATAGCCAATGAAGAAGGCCTAAAGAATGTTGCCTTTGTTCGTACAAAAGTTGAACTTCTACGTTCTGTTTTTGCCAATGGCGAGATTTCTGAGGTTTGGATTACTTTTGCCGATCCTCAGATGAAAAAGGTCACCAAACGATTGACTGGAACTCGCTATATGAAACTTTACAGCGATTTGATGAATGATAATGGTATGATTCATCTCAAATCTGATAGCCAGTTCTTGTACGAATACACGCGTTATATGATTAAGGAAAACAATCTGAAAGTATTAACTGATACCGACGATTTATACAATTCCGAACATGCCAATGATATTCTAGGTATTAAAACATATTACGAAGCTCAGTTCCTTAGCAAAGGAATTCCTATCAAGTATATTCAATTCCTTTTAGAAGGTAAAACTGAATTTGTTGAACCCGATGTAGAAATTGAATTGGACGAGTATCGCAGTTTTGGTCGAGATAGACGCAAGCAGCCAACTGAAGAGAAGCATAAAGTAAAAAAAGAGAACTAGAAGCCCTTATTAGAATGTCCGATATTTATTCACGCATATTCAAAGTTGTACAGGAAATACCTGCTGGACGTGTAAGCAACTACGGCACTATTGCACGTTTTGTAGGTTCGCCTCGTGGCTCCCGATTGGTTGGATGGGCTATGAATAAATCACATGTTAGCGAAGAGTATGTGCCTGCACATCGGGTTGTAAATCGTATTGGTATGCTTTCTGGCAAACATCATTTCCCAGGTGAGGATCTTATGCAGCAGCTACTCGAAAACGAAGGTGTTGTTATTATAGATGATCAAGTTCAGGATTTTGAAAAACATTTTTGGGATCCCATGAAGGAACTCCCCGAAGATTTTATTTAAAATCAATCTAAATGTATATATTTGCATGACTGTGAGTTTGTCACTCTTTATTTCTTTGAATGAATCGTAATAGGTTAACATTCTATTAGATCTCAAACTCACTAAATATATTAATTCACAAAATATGTCATATACAAACAAGCAAGTTACCGATGCTTTAAAACTCGTAAAGTTTCCAGGTAGCGATCAAGATATTATTAGCCTCGATATGGTTCGTAATATGAAAATTGAAGGCAAAAAGATTGCATTCGATTTAGTTTTCCAAAAATCTGACGATCCCAATATCATTCCTTTAAAAAAGGCCTGTGTTGCAAACATTTTACGTTTTGTAGATAAAGATGCTGAGATTAAAGGAAACATTAAGGTAAAAGCTGTTCACGTTGTTGAAGCGCCTTCGGTATTACCTAATGTAACCAATATTATTGCAGTCGCTTCTGGTAAAGGTGGTGTTGGGAAATCAACTATCGCATCTAACCTCGCTGTTGCTTTAGCTAAGGCTGGTAAAAAGGTCGGTCTTATCGATGCTGATATCTATGGTCCTTCGGTACCTAAAATGTTTGGTTCAGAGGATGCAAGTCCAAAGTTAACGAATATTGATGGCAAGGATAGAATCGAACCACACGAGCGTTATGGTGTGAAGATGCTATCTATTGGTTTCTTTGTTGATCCTGCTCAGGCAACTGTATGGAGAGGTCCTATGGCTTCGAATGCACTTAAGCAAATGATTGAAGAAGGCAACTGGGGAGAACTTGATTTCGTATTAATCGACCTTCCTCCTGGAACATCAGATATTCACTTAACCTTGGTACAAACTGTTCCAGTAACTGGTGCTATTGTAGTAAGTACACCTCAGGATGTTGCTTTGGCGGATGCTGTGAAAGGTATCAATATGTTCGAAGGTGCTGGTGTTAATGTACCAATTATAGGTTTGATAGAAAATATGGCTTGGTTTACACCTGCCGAATTGCCAAATAATAAATACTACATTTTTGGTAAGGATGGTTGTAAGAAACTAGCTGAAGAAAAAGGCATCGATCTATTGGGACAGATTCCAATTGTTCAGAGCATTCGCGAGGGTGGTGACAATGGTGCACCTGCAGCCTTAAACGAAGATTCAGTAACAGGTATGGCTTTCGCCGATTTGGCAAGCAAACTGATGACTTCTGTTGAAAACAGAAACAAGAATCTTAATCCAACTGCTAAAGTTGAGATGACAAGATAATTATGGCGGTAAAAAAGTCGAACAGTCCAATGGTCTGAACGTCTAAAGGATACAAGTACATATAGAAAAGCACCTTCCATTTCGGAGGTGCTTTTTTCATATACCGAGATATTTGGAAAGAAAAGCCCCAATCGTTTTAGAACGATTGGGGCTATATCTTTTAAACTGATTGCTTATCGAACTTCAGAACCAGCTGCAACAGCTTGCTCTGGAGATACAAATGCTAATTTACCATCAGCATCTTCAGCCATTAGAATCATACCTTCCGATTCAATTCCTTTTAGTTTTCTTGGCTCAAGATTCATCAAAACACTTACTTGTTTACCAATAATTTCTTCTGGCTTGTAGTGCTCAGCAATACCCGAAACAACTGTTCTTGTATCTACTCCTGTATCAACAGTAATCTTTAAAAGTTTCTTCGTTTTAGCAACTTTTTCAGCTTCAGTAATGGTTCCAATTCTAATATCCATTTTCATGAAATCGTCGAAATTGATATTCTCTTTAACTGGAGTCGCTACTCTGTTTTCAAGTTCGTTAGCCACTTTAGTTGCTTCTAACTTATCAACTTGCGCTTGAATGGTCTCGTCCTCAATTTTCTCAAACAATAATTCAGGCTTATTGATCTGATGACCAGCAGGAAGTGCATCGGCAGTTACATCTGCCCACTCAATACGGTCCATATTAAGGAAACCACGAAGTTTCTCAGCCGTGAATGGCAAGAATGGCTCCATCAAAGTACTTAAATTGGCTGAAATTTGTAAAGAGATATTCAAAATAGTCTTAACACGTGCCTCATCGGTTTTAATCACCTTCCAAGGCTCAGTATCAGCTAAATATTTATTACCCAAACGAGCAAGTGTCATAGCTACTTTAAGTGCCTCACGAAAGTGGAAAGTCTCCAAATTCTTTTCGATATCAGCTTTAATTACAGGAATCTGAGCCAATGTTTCTTTATCAAAATCAGTAAGCTCTCCCGCTTCAGGAACTAAACCTCCAAAATATTTGTGAGTTAGAACTAAAGCACGGTTAACAAAGTTTCCAAAGATTGCAACCAACTCATTGTTATTACGAGCCTGGAAATCTTTCCATGTGAAATCGTTATCCTTAGTTTCAGGTGCATTTGCAGTTAATACATAACGCAATACATCTTGCTTCTCAGGAAATTCCTCCAAATATTCGTGTAACCATACTGCCCAGTTACGAGAAGTAGAAATCTTATCACCTTCCAGGTTTAAGAATTCGTTAGATGGTACGTTATCAGGTAAAATGTAAGAACCTTCAGCTTTAAGCATAGCAGGGAAAATAATACAGTGGAATACAATATTATCCTTACCAATAAAGTGAACCATTCTTGAATCTTCAGCTTTCCAATACTTTTCCCAATCAGGCGTATGCTCCTTGGTTGCCGAAATATATCCGATAGGTGCATCGAACCAAACATAAAGCACTTTACCATCAGCTCCTTCAATAGGAACGGGTACACCCCAGTTCAAGTCACGGGTTACAGCTCTTGGATGCAAGCCATTGTCCAACCACGATTTACATTGTCCATAAACATTTGGCTTCCATTCCTTGTGTTCCTCAAGAATCCACTCTTTTAGGTATGGCTCGTATTTATCAAGAGGTAAGTACCAGTGCTTGGTTTCTTTTAATTCTGGTTTATTTCCTGTAATAGCTGAACGGGCATCGATCAAATCAGTTGCGTTTAGTGAAGTACCGCAACTTTCACACTGATCGCCATAAGCTTTCTCATTTTTACAATGCGGACATGTTCCGGTAATGTAACGGTCAGCTAAAAACTGATTGGCATCAGCATCGTAAAATTGCGCAGAAGTTTTCTCAACAAACTCCCCCTTATCGTAAAGGGTTTTGAAAAATTCAGTTGCTGTTTCGTGATGAGTCTCCGAACTTGTTCTAGAATAAACATCGAATGAAATTCCGAATTTCTCGAAAGAATCTTTTATAATATTATGATATTTATCAACCACATCCTGTGGTGTAATACCTTCTTTTTTTGCTTTAATGGTAATGGGTACACCATGTTCGTCCGAACCACCAATTAATAACACATCCTCACCTTTCATACGCATATAACGCACATAAATATCAGCAGGAACGTATACGCCCGCTAAATGCCCAATATGAACTGGCCCATTCGCATAAGGAAGAGCAGCTGTAACAAGTGTTCTGTTAAATTTTGTCATCTGAAAATAGAGGTTTTAAAAGACCTTCATTCAACAAGAGAGATCAATTTGTCTCTTGGAACTTTGTAAAGACCTTAAGTATTAATAATGAAACTATTTGCGAGTAGCCGATTAATGAATCGGTCTCGAAAGCGCAAAGATAAAATAGAATTCACAATTTCAAGCATTTAGTTTTGAAATGATTCGGGATTCCTCATATTACAATTCAGTATTTTATTGCTAATTTGGTGTTTATTAAAAAGTGATAATTCTTTAATTGTAAGAATCACAGGATCAAAAATTTGAATATAAAATATCACATCATATGTTTCAACCTGCCTTATTAAATAAAGGAGACAAAATTGGCTTAGTTGCTCCCGCTGGTAAAATTGACCGTCAAAAGATAATCACTGCTAAAACTGTACTCGAATCGTATGGTTACGAGGTTATATTAGGCGAACATGTTTTTGATGAACACCACATATTTGCAGGGACAGATGAAGATCGAGCTGCTGACTTGCAAATCATGATCGATCATGAAGAAATAAAGGCGATCATCTGCGCTCGAGGTGGATATGGGTGTATTCGTATTATTGATAAGCTTCGTTTTGATGGTTTTGAGAGACACCCAAAACTATTAATTGGATTTAGTGATATTACGATTTTACATGCCCGCTTAAATCACCTCCATTTTGGAAGCTTGCACGCCACAATGCCTATCAATTTCACAGAAAACATAGCTGATTCGACCTCCGTACAAAAGCTGATGGAATATCTGGCTGGGGAACTTTCAAGTTATCAGTTAAAATCCCATGAACTAAACCGTAATGGCTTTGGAGAAGCTCAACTCGTAGGCGGGAATCTTTCTATTATTTGCAGCTTGAATGCTACTCATAATGAACTCAATACACATGGTAAGATTTTATTTATCGAAGATCTAAACGAAGAACTTTATCATTTGGATCGATTGATACTAAGTCTCAAACTGAGTGGTAAATTAGCACATCTCGAAGGTCTTATTGTTGGTGGGATGAGCGATATGAAAGATGGAAAAACGCCTTTTGGAAAATCGGCGTATGAAATTATCCAAGAAGCAACAAAGGACTACGATTATCCAGTTGTTTTCAATTTTCCGGCAGGTCACATTGATGAAAATTGGCCTTTGCCATTAGGAAAAAAAGTTACAATCGATGTAAATGAAAGTGCAGTTAAGTTAGGTTGGAAAAACTAAATTCCCGCAAAAACCTCAGAGGTTTTTAATCGCAGAATTCGCAAAGATTAATTTATATAATTTTTCAGAATCTCTTTGCTGTCTTAACGTTAATACGAGTCACATAATCCTTAGCACACTTTACGTGAAAATTTGAAACTTTTAAAACCATGGCAGAACATAACGATTTAGGTAAGTTAGGCGAAGATTTAGCCGCTAAGCACATGCTAAGCTTAGGCTATAAGATTCTTGATCGCAACTGGATTTATATAAAGAAGGAATTGGACATTGTTGCAACTGATGGTGATTATTTAGTCGTTGTTGAAGTAAAATCAAGATCGACAGACTTCTTTGAACATCCGTCTGATGCCATTACTCTGCCTAAAATCAGATTTCTTTGTCGTGCTACACAAGCCTATGTTGATCTCAAAGAGATAGAAATGGAAGTTCGTTTTGATGTGATTTCGGTGATAAAAAGAAATGGGAAATTTGACATTGAACACATTGAGGATGCCTTTATTGCACCTATTGGCTAATAAATAATTGTCGATTTATAATCAGACATTGTAAATTACGAATTGAATACTATGAATATTGAAGAATTAAGAGACTACTGCCTTTCAAAAAAAGGAGTTACCGAAAGCTTCCCATTCGATCAGGAAGTTCTTGTTTTTAAGGTGATGAATAAAATGTTTTTACTCACTAATATCAACAAGGATTTAAGTATGAGTGTAAAATGTGATCCAGAGCTCGCAGTGGAATTACGTGAACAATTCCAACAAATATTACCTGGATGGCATATGAATAAAAAACATTGGAATATGGTTGCCATTGATGGTGCAATTTCGGATAATCAACTCAAAAACTGGATCGATCATTCTTATGAATTAATCGTAGCCAGTTTGACTAAAAAGCTGCAAAATGAGCTATTAAGCATGTGATTAATTCAGTAATCTTAATATCTTTCCGGTCGAATTATAAAACACAACCATAAAACAACAAGCATGAATTTTAAACAATTAAGCGTAATCGCTCTTTCCCTGACTTTATGTAGTCAAGGACAAGCATTCGCAAAAAAGAAAGGAAAAACTACAGGAGAAGGATTCAATTTTTCCCCAATTTCAAATGTATCAACTACTGAGGTTCGTAATCAGGAAAGTACTGGAACTTGCTGGGCTTTTGCAACGACTTCATTTATCGAAACAGAATTGATTCGTTTAGGCGCTGGAAATATCGACTTATCAGAGATGTTTACGGTTCGTCATGCCTATTCTCAAAAAGCGCTACGTTATTTCCGTCTTCACGGAAAAGGTAACTATAGCGAAGGTGGTCAGGCTCACGATGTATTAAACGTAGTAAGAGAATTCGGTTTTGTGCCTGAGACAGCTTATTCTGGAAACGAATATCAGGGTGAATTTCACATTCATAAAGAGATGGTGAAGTCAACCAAGGCCATGTTGGATGAGATCGTGAAAAACCCCAATAGAAAAATCACCCCAGTTTGGAACCAATCAGTAAATGGTGTTTTAAACACATATATGGGTGCTGCTCCAGAGAAATTCGAATCAAATGGAAAAACTATATCTCCAGTTGAATACATGAACAATACAGGATTCAAACCTAGTGATTATATCGAATTAACGTCATACTCACATCACCCTTATTATAAGGAAATGAATCTTGAGATTCCTGATAACTGGTCAGATGATTTGTATTACAATCTACCAATTGATGAATTGATGTCTGTTATGGATAATGCTTTAACAAATGGCTATTCTGTTTGTTGGGATGGTGATGTAAGTGAAAAAGGTTTCTCTCATCGTAATGGTGTTGCAATTCTTCCAGTTGCTAATACAAAAGACATGTCTAACTCTGATATTGAGAAATGGACTGCCATGTCAGCAAAAGAGAAGAAGGCTTCATTATATAAATTTGATAAGCCAGGAACAGAACAAGATGTTGATCAGGCTTTAAGACAAAAGACTTACGACAGCTTCGAAACTACAGACGATCACTTGATGCATTTAACTGGTATCGAGAAAGATCAGAATGGTACTCGTTATTACAAGACTAAAAACTCTTGGGCTAAGAACTCAAACAAAATGGGTGGCTACTTAAACATGAGTGAGTCTTATGTACGTCTTAAGACTGTTGCTATCATGGTTCATAAAGATGCCATTCCTGCTGAATTGAAAGCGAAGTTGGGATTATAGAAAATTCTAATTATTATTGGAGACAAGAAATAATTTAAGGTTCGAGGTTTTTACTTCGAACCTTTTTTTTACTTTATCCATTTCACATCCATTATAAATTATTTTACAGTAAAAACATTTTTTTTTAAGAAAAACTTAAACTCATTAATAACCCAAGCTAATAATCGTACTATTTAGACAACGAAACAACATCATTAAATATTAATAACCAACAGATTGCATTAACCGCTCAATAATTACCAAAAAGATTCCATACCAATGCAAATATTTAACTATAATATTAAATTATGGATAGACACTAGTTAATTATGAATTATAAAGCAGCATCTGTGTTGTAATACATGTAAGAAAAAATGCATATAATTGTTAACCCAAAATTAACAATGACTAACCCAATTTGTTATGAAATCCCTAAGTAACTCCCATCTAAAGCAATTTAGAAATGGAGATAATTTCGCTTTTAAAAAGATTTATGAACGTTATTTTGATGCTCTTTATCTTTTTGGAATGAAATATATCTCCTCTCAAGATGTTATGGAGGATATTATACAAGAAGTCTTTATTAAGGCCTGGGAAAAACGTTCTTACTTTTTCCATGAGTTAGCGCTAAAAGCATTCCTTTATAAATCTGTTAAAAATTCATGTCTCAATCATATTCAACATCAAACTGTCAAAAAGAAATTTGAAAACAGACAAGATCAAAATTCTTACGATGAGAATATTTTCTACAGAAATATTATTGAAGAAGAAGTTAATCGACAAATTTCTGCAGCGGTTAAAGAAATTCCAGAATCAGCTCGAATCATATATCTCCTTAGTTTAAATGGGGTTAAAAACAAAGAAATTGCTGAAGATTTGAGAATATCAATCAATACAGTCAAAACTCAAAAATTGCGTGCTAGTCGATTTCTAAAAGAAAAACTAAAAAAAGAAAATTAGTTAAATTCCAAATAACTAGACAAATAACCTATAACTGAAAAAAAAGGGGTGATAAAAAGAAATTTTTGTCACCCCTTTTTCGACTTTGCCTGTTTAAGCAGATACAAACTACTAATGCTATTAAGAGAATGAATAAATTAAACTCCTCATTTAAAATTGCAGACCTTATTTCAAAGAGATTAGAGGGGAAACTATCTCAGGAAGAAGGTCGTATTTTAGATGAATGGAAATATGAGAATGAAGAGAATTTAGCTCTCTATCACAAACTCTCGAAAAACCCTGAGAGTAACTATTTTAAAAATGAAGACCTGCTTGAGGATTCTAAAAAAGATGACATTTGGAATAAAATCAACTCCAACATTCAACAGAAGAAAACAAAAAAAATCAAGTTCGAATTTCTTAAATATGCAGCAAGTCTTGTCGTAATTGGTCTTAGCACTTTCTTTTTAATCAATTCTATTCCAGAAAAACAGACAAATAAAATTGCGATTATTTCTCCTGGTAAAAACAAAGCTCTTTTGATGCGCGAAAAAGGCGAAACAATAGTTTTAGATGAATTCGTAAAGCTTAAGGAAGATGGTTTAGAGATTAATAACACTGAGGGACATCTGGTTTATAAAAATGACAACAAAAACCTGTCTAAGAAAAAAATCTCATACAATTCCATAATTATTCCTAAAGGAGGAGAATATAGTCTAACTCTTAGTGATGGAACTAAAATTTGGCTTAACTCCAATTCAAAATTAAGATATCCTACAAAATTTACAGGCAAAGAACGTCTAGTTGAATTGGAAGGTGAAGCTTATTTTGATGTAAGCAAGAATAAGGACTTCCCTTTTGTTGTAAAAATGAATGATATTCAAATTAAAGTTCTTGGTACATCGTTCAATGTGAATGCCTACGGAGATGAAAATGAGATTATAACTACCCTTGTTGAAGGTAAAGTGGAAGTTAATGGTTTAGTCAGGAACCAAAAGGAAATACTTACGCCTAACGATCAGTTTATTATTAATAAACACAATGGTAACTTCAAAAAGACTCAAGTAGATACTCAAATCTATACGGCATGGAAGAATGGCAGGCTAGTATTTCAAAATGAAAGACTTGAAGAAATTATGATTCGATTATCACGCTGGTATAATGTAGAAGTCTTTTTTATGAATAATGAGTGTAAGAATATAAAATTCTCAGGCGACCTCGCTCGTTATGAAGATTTCAACAGTGTCCTCGAAATGATAGAATTCACTAATAAAGTTAGATTTTCAATTAAGTCTAGAAGTGTCATAGTCAAAAAAGTAAATTAAAAAAAATACGGAGAAAGCTTGTAACAATCTCCGTATAGAGTCAATAAATCATTTCTGTTGAAGCAGAAATGTAATACTAACCAAATCAACTATAAAATTATGGAAAAAAAACGAGAAAAGTCTTCCTATTTTTATGAGAATATTCTCAGGGGAAAACGACTACTACTCATGCTTTTAATGGTGAGCATAATTCAAGTGAATGCTTGGGCATCACCTCAACCATCGACTTATGAATTAAATTTGAACAATTGCTCTCTAGTAGAGATTTTTAATTCAATAAAAAGCCAATCTGACTTTACATTTCTTTATAGTAATGAAGATGTTGAAAATATTGATAATGTCTCAATTTCAACAAAAGATGCTGATATCAGAACAGTCTTGGATGAAAGTTTAAAAGATACGAATCTAGAATATAAGATTAAAGATAAGGTTATCATCATCAAGCCCTCATCAAATAAAAAGCTAGAGTCGACTATTAAGTCAGGGCAAATACAAAATAAAAAGAAAATTACTGGTGTAATAAAAGATGATAATAATCTAACTCTACCTGGAGTTTCAGTCGTTATAAAAGGAACAAGTACTGGAGTTTCAACAGATTTTGATGGTAAATATTCGATTGAAGTTCCCACCAAAGGAACAACTCTTTTATTCTCTTTTATAGGAATGATCTCTCAAGAGATTTTAATTACAGATCAAACTGAATTAAACATTACTCTAAAAACTTCATCTGAACAACTCAACGAAATTACAGTTGTTGTGAGTAATGGATATCAAAAAATTGATAGAAGATTATTTACAGGTGCTGCGACCAAAATTGATGCTGCCAAAGCAAAAGTTGATGGTATTGTAGATGTGGGACGTATGCTAGAAGGTAAAGTTGCCGGAGTATCAGTTCAGAATGTATCAGGAACTTTTGGAGCTGCTCCAAAAATTAGGGTTCGTGGTGCTTCATCAATATATGGTGATACAAAGCCATTATGGGTGGTAGATGGTGTTGTTCTTGAAGATGTAGTTGATATCTCACCTGATGAATTATCATCGGGAGATGTGGCAACCTTAATTAGTTCTTCTGTAGCTGGAATTAACTCAGATGATATCGCTTCATTTTCAATTCTGAAAGATGCATCAGCAACAGCCCTTTATGGTGCCCGTGCTATGAATGGTGTTATTGTAATTACAACGAAGAAAGGTAAAGCTGGTAAAACAACAGTAAATATCACTTCTGAAATGACAGTTAAACAAAAGCCAAACTATGGCCAATATGACATAATGAACTCTCAGGAGCAAATGTCAATGTTTACTGATATGGAACGAAAAGGATGGTTAACCCATGCTAATATGGCGAGATCTCAAGATGGCGGTATTTATTTTAAAATGTATAATGCAATCAATACCTATAATGACCAAACAGGAAAATTTGCATTAGAGAATACTCCCGAGGCCAGAACTAATTTCTTAAAAAGATATGAATATGCCAATACTGATTGGTTTGATATCTTATTTAGAAATTCATTACAACAAAACCATTCTATTTCTATTTCTGGAGGATCAGACAAATCTAAATTTTATGTATCTACCAGTTTATTGCATGATGAAGGCTGGACAATTGCTGATCAAGTTGATCGTTACACAATCAATATGAGAGGTGATTTTGAACTATCAGACAAATTATCAATAGGAGTTCAAACTAAAGGATCTATCAGAGAACAAGAAACTCCAGGCTCATTTGATAGAACAAATGATGTTGTTAATGGTAACTACAAAAGAGAATTTGATATTAATCCTTTTTCTTATGCAATGAATACAAGTAGAACCATTACTCCTTTTGATGAAAATGGTAATCTTGAATACTTCAGAATGAATCATGCTCCATTTAATATTATAAATGAGTATCAGAATAATAAAAATGAATTGGATGTGCTTGATTTGAATATTCAAGCAGATTTAAGCTATAAATTCAATAAAAATTTGAATTATAAATTCATTGGTTCTGTTCGTTATGTGAAATCAACCAATGAGCATAAAATCATGGAAGGATCTAATGTCGCTCGTGCATATCGTGCTAATGATGATGCAACTGTAGCGCAAGCCAATCGTTATCTTTACACTGATCCTGAAAATCCTAATGCAAACCCTGTTGTTGTTTTACCTCATGGAGGTTTCTATAACAGAGAAGATAACTCATTAAAAAATTACTATTTCAGAAATATTATAAACTGGAATAAAACATTTGATGAAACTCATATTGTAAATGTTTTAGCTGGACAAGAACTGAAATATGTTGATAGACAAAGAACATATTTTAATGGGTACGGCTATCAATATGATAAAGGTGGTGTTGTTTACACTGATCCCAACATTATTAAATCTACTGTACAATCAGGATATTCATATTTTGGAATGACTCCTCTTCGTGATCGTTCTGTTGCAGCTTTTACAAATATAGGATATTCTTATAAAGGTAAATATACATTCAACGGAACAGCTCGTATTGATGGTTCCAATAAACTTGGTGAAGCTAGAAGCGCGAGGTATCTTCCTACTTGGAATATTTCGGGAAAATGGGATGTGAAATCAGAATCTTTCTTAGCTGATGTTGATGCAATTTCTTATCTACAGTTAAGGGGAACTTATGGTTTGACAGCAAGTATGGGTCGTTCAACAAATTCACAAATTATTCTAAGAAATGAGTTAACAACTACACCATATGAATCCGAAAGACAAAATGGGATGTTGATTAGTGCTCTTGAAAACTCAGAATTGACTTGGGAGAAGCAATACGAAACAAATATTGGATTAGATATTGGATTATTCAATAACAGAATCAGTATTCAAACTGATGTGTATAAACGTAATGGATTTGATTTAATAGCAGCCATTAGAACCTCTGGTATTGGTGGCGAAGCATGGAAATATGCAAATTATGCTGATATGGAATCCAAGGGTATCGAATTTACTTTGAATACCAAAAACATCAAAACAAAAGACTTTTCGTGGACTACCAATCTTACATTTGCTTATAACGAAAATGAAATCACTAAGTTAGAATCAAAGCCAAATATTTTTGAATTGGTTAAGTCTGAAGGTGGAGCTATTCTTGGAGGTCCTGTAAGAGGTTTGTATTCGATTCCATTTGCTGGCCTTAATGAAGATGGTGTACCCACTTTTAAAGATGCTAATGGCGAAACTACAACTGATGTTTATTTCCAAGATAAAGAAACAGATTATCTGAAGTATGAAGGATCGATAGACCCAAAGATTACAGGTGGTTTTTCTAATCAATTCAAATATAAGAATTGGAACTTAAATGTCTTCATGACCTATCAGTTAGGAAATGTAATTCGACTTTATCCTTCTTTTCATGCTAACTATAGTGACATGGATGCCATTACTCGTGATATGAACGATAGATGGATTATGAAAGGTGATGAAAATCTAACGACTATTCCTACAATTGTATCTAAAAGAATGTACGATAAATACGGATCTGATATTGAATCGACTTATAATGCCTACAACTACTCAGATCAGAGAGTTGCTAAAGGGGATTTTGTCCGCATGAAAGAAGTTTCGTTAAGCTATAATCTTCCTAAATCTGTTCTTCAAAAAATAGGTTTAAACTCTGCTCAAATAAAAGCACAAGGAACAAATTTATTCCTATTGTATTCTGATTCAAAACTAAATGGACAGGATCCTGAATTTTTTGGTGCTGGTGGTGTAGCAATGCCAGTTGCTAAGCAATATACAATGACCTTAAAGTTAGGATTTTAAAACAGACTCTTATGAAATTTAAATATTTATATCTACTCATTGCAGCCCTAAGTTTTGTGGCGTGTGATAATTATTTGGATACAACTCCTGATGATAGAACTAGTTTAGATTCTCCTGAGAAAGTCAGCGAATTACTAGTTAATGCTTATCCTGACAATTCCTATGGCATGTTTTGCTTCTCAATGAGTGACAATGCCGAAGATAAAGGATCTGGAACTATACTTCAAACTAATTCTGATGCCTATGCATGGGATAAGTTCACTGATGTTTCTCAAGATAGCCCAACTGGATATTGGGATGCTTGTTATAAAGCTATTTCACATGCTAATGAAGCATTAGAGTATCTTAAAACGAAAGTTACTGGAGAAGAAGATGGTAAAAAAATATTCGAACCTTCTTTTGCGCCTTACTATGGTGAAGCACTTGTTGCAAGAGCTTACGCACATTTTATGCTTGTTAATTTATGGTCAAAAACTTATGATCCATCAACAGCCAAAAATGATATGGGGATTCCTTATGTAACTACTCCAGAAAAAACTGTTCTAGTCCAATATGATAGAGGAACTGTTGCTGGAGTATATGCACAGATTGAGAAAGATCTTCTAGAGGGTTTACCATATATTAAAGATAACGCTTACGAAGTACCTAAATATCATTTAAACTATGATGCCTCTCATGCTTTTGCGTCTCGCTTTTATTTAATGAAAGGTGAATGGGCTAAAGTTATTAAACATAGTGACCTCGTATTAGGAGTTGATCCAACAACTAAATTCAGAGATTTAAATGGTGCATATTCTAAGCTAGGCCTAAACGAACAAGAAGCTCAATACAATAAAGCGGAGGAGCCTTCTGTATTACTTCTTGCAAGTACTGTTTCTCGATGGTTTAACTATTATTTTGCTAAAGCGAGATATTCGATGACCTATGATATTCAAAATGCATTATTTAATAATGTTTTTGTTGGTGGAACTTGGGCTTTATCAGCAGCAGCATATGGTTCAGAACATAAACTAATGCTTAAATGGGGATACTTCTTCAAACGTGCAAGCTTAAATGCAAATACAGGTTGGTATTATACTATGACACCTCTTCTTTCTTCTGAAGAAGTTCTATTTAATCGAGCTGAAGCTTATGCTATGCTTAATCAAAAAGCAGATGCTATCACTGATATTAATTACATTCTTAGCAAAAGAATAAAAGATTATAATTCTACAACACATTTAGCTACTACAGAGAATATTCAAGACAATTATAAAGAAGCAAAGGTAGAATACAAATTAAATCCTTTCTATAACACAACAATAGAGTCTCGTGATATACTAAACTGTATTATCGATTTGAAGCGAAAAGAATTCTATTATGAAGGACACAGGTGGTTTGATATTAGACGATTTAACATTCCTGTAGAACACAAAATTGTTAGGGGAACTCCGACAATTCTATCGGATAAAGATCCAAGAAAACAACTTCAAATACCTGAATCTGCTCAATCTTATGGTATTATGGCAAATCCACGATAGTTTAAAAAAAACAAAACATGAAAAAAATATATTATTTACTGACAATCAGTCTTATAGTTCTCTGTTTTTCTTCCTGTGATGAAGAAGCTGATCTTTCTGATGTTTCAGTACTATCAGTAGAAGAGAGTCATCAAGATGATCTTGATAAATGGATCATGGACAATTATACAACTCCATATAATATTGAAGTTAAATGGAGATGGGATGATAACGAGGTCTCTAGTGATTTTTGGGTAACTCCTCCACAAAAAAAACAGGCACAAGAATTTCTTGAAGCTATGTTAGAAATATGGATTAAACCTTATAAGGAAGAGACGAAGGGGAATCCTTTCCTTGAGACTTTTATTCCTAAAATTATCGTATTAGTTGGTACACCACAATACAATAAAGATGGGACTATTACACTTGGTTTAGCTGAAGGTGGAAGAAAAGTAACCGTTTTTGATATCGATAAATTTGATAACACCGACAGATCATCTGTAATCAAAGCGTTTCATACGATGCACCATGAATTTGCTCATGTTCTTCATCAAACAACATTTTATTCGCTTGATTTCAAAAGTATCACTAAAGGGGACTATACAGGAAACTGGAAAGATGTAAACGTATCAGATGCTAATTTGAAAGGTTATATCACATCTTACTCGATGCTAAACGAAAATGAAGATTTTGTGGAACTTGTAGCTGCCATTTTAACAACTGTTGATAATAGTAATACGCCAATAGAATATACAGTTCCTGTAAAAGATTCAGAAGGGCTTATTATAAAAGCAGTGAGCTTATGGACCAAAAAGGAATATATTAAAACGACAACAATGACTATGACTGCTTGGGAGCATCGATTATATATGTTAGGTATTACATATAAGAGTACTGCTGACCTTAAGTATTCACAAGTTGCTGGTTCACCTGAAGGACTTGATAAATTAAATCGTAAACTTCAGATCGTAACCAATTATTTTAAAACGGTTTGGGGAGTAGATCTTTTCAGCTTACAAAAGCGAATTGATACGGCAACTGAAGCATTAATCGTAAAAAATAAATAACTATGAGAAAGATATTATTTTTAATAATCGCAGTATTGGCATTCACTTCCTGCGATGATAATGATTTCGAAAGTGTATTTGAGAAATCACCAGAAGAAAGAATTGCAGAAGCTAATAAGAAGTATAAAGATCTCCTAACCTCCTCTGAGTATGGATGGGAAACAAACTATTTTGCAGTCGGCAGCAGTTCTATGCAAGGCTCAACAATGATTATGAAGTTCATTCCTGATGGAATGGTAAGCATACTTGGTGATCATACTAAAGTCAATGAAACATCTGAGTATACAATTCATCAAGAAGCTTCTACTCAAATAAAATTTTCTACCTATAATAAAAATCTAACTTGGTTAACCACTCCTGACAGATACAATCCTGAAGGCATGGGTGGTGAAATAGAATTTGTTTTTATAAGCTCAACTGAGGATGAAATTATATTGGAGGGAAAAGTAAATAAAGGAAAACTTATCCTAAAGAAAGCAATTAGTGCTGAATTACCATTCTGGAATTTTCAAGCCATAAAAGATCAATTATTAGCTTTAAAAGCAAATGGTTTTATGGCCTTTCAAATTGAAGGAGAGTCTAAAAATAAATATGGTTTCGAATTCAATGCATCTAATAATAACGTAAGTATCAGTTATAATGCAGATGAACAATTATTTAAAGAAGAAAGAGCTGTTATTTTCACGACTGAAGGTTTAATTTTTAATGAACCATTCATTCTTAACGGAAAAGAAGTAAGTTCTTTATCCTACACTGGAGAAATTGAAAAAGTAGAAGTTGCTCCTGATAGTGGTGATAAAGAATACAATGTTAAAACGGCAGGCGATTTCATTTTTAAAGATTCTAATATTGAATTAAAACTAGTAAATGTACCTGTTCCCGTTTTCTATACGCCTGGCGTAATTGAGGAATTTGAGACCAAGGATTATGGTCGAATTTTCTTTAAGAACGGAGTTTTTGGCTCATACTTTTCTGCCATGGAGGAGGAAATCAAAGGTTTAAGCAGAGCATTCCTGATGAATAATTATAAGGGTAGTGTTGTGGAAGGTCCCGGTTTGAATATTACAATGGAAACTGGCCAGATTATGATTAAATATGAGATGATCAATAAAGGATCTGGAATCGTTCAGTTCAAATTAAGTACAACTCATGTTTATCTGTATGATTCTGTTGAGGATGATCCTGATACGGAAGTAAATGAACGGGAAGAGGAAATGAATGCATTGGTTGAAAGTGTTCAGAATAGTGAAGGCTTGAAGAACTTCCTGAATGAGCTGAGTAAAGAATCAGGATTCCTGGTATACCAGAGTCCATTCATGTTTGGATCCACTCAATTTAGATTTGTGTCCGTAGAGAATCCTGTGAACTCTATTACAGCAATTGCTTTTTAGTAGTAGTTCAATAATTTAGTATGTAGTTGTAAGGTGTCTCATTATTGTAATGAGGCACCTTATTTTTTACAATGATCTAAATTGAAAAGAGAAAAAAAAGATGGATCCTCGGTAGGGGAATTCCATGGGCCTTATCTTTTAGTTGTTTTTCACAGTTGAGGCGAAACAATTGGAATTGGGCATTTCTTTACTCACTCACTAACAAATTACATCCTCTTATATCAGAGTTGTCAAATCGTCCAAGTATTTCAAATTTACCATCAGCATGAATCTTACCTAAATCTTGAGTTTCGATAAAAGAACAAGAATAAAGATTAGCCAAATCGATGACATTCACACCACCACTTCGGCCTGTTTTTTCAAAAGAGAATGGATCATAGGCATCACGAATTAGTATTTTCATCCAAGCAGGTGTTTCGAACAAGCTATCTCCCTTGCTATAGCCTTGAGATAAAAGCTCTGTCATGCCATATTCTGAATGGATTTTATCAACCCCCAGACGTGACGTAAAGATTGAATGTAATTCTTCACGAGTCAATTCCTTACGACGACCTTTCATACCACCTGTTTCCATCACAATAACATCACCTAAATCGAGCTGATGGTTTTCTGCAAGTTCAAGCAAGGCAAAACTGACACCCAGTAATAATACCTTTTGATTTTGTGCTTTTAATTCTGCGAGATTAGCAATTAATTCCTCATGATTATTCAAATAGAATCCTGATTGTGGATGTCCACTTTCTTTAATCAATTTCTCCATCATATAGATCAGGGAAGAGCCCTCACGCTCAAGATAAGACGGCAAAAGAGCTAGAATACAATAATCATTTACAGAGCCGTAAAAAGCCTCAAAACCCTTAGTAAAACTATCTTCATAAATTCCAAGATCTGGCACAAAATGTCGAGAAGTTAGATTCCCACTTGTTCCGCTGCTAGTAAAAACTGCTTTCGCCTCTTCATTAGTAGAAACCACTTTATGTGATTTGAAAAATTCTATTGGCAAAAAAGGAATTTTATCAAGATGATCGACAGAGTTCACATCAATATTCAGCAATTCAATGAATCGAGCATAAACTGGATTATTAGTCGCTTGAAAACGAAATACCTTAAGAGCTATTTGTATAAACTCTTCATCTGTCTTAATATTAAATAGATCTTCCTTCCAAACCATCTGTATCATTCTATTGCGTCTCTTTTTTCGGATTCTAACTGGACAAAGTTAGCTGAAATTCTATTCGAAATAAAGTCGAGGAGAGGGTTTTGCATGAACAGTCATAATAATCTCACTACTTTCAACCTGACAACCATTACTATCAGTCAATCTAACCTTAACAGGATCGCCTGTATTAAGATCGGAAATCGTAAATGTATTTCCAGAAACTCCAGCAGTAACTTCTAAACCATTTACAAAGAATTCATAAGTATAAAAAGAGTTCACTCCCGATGCATTAGCAGTAAATATAGCCTCATCACCTTTAATTATTGAGACAGCACCTTTTTCAATCTTTCTAACTATTGCATCAGCAATATCCTTAGTTCCTCTAGAAAAGCAATTGAAATTCCAAGGAAATAGAAAAAGCTCTCAAATTCACTTATTACAAATCTGCTCAGTTAAATATTCTAATCAAAAAATAATAATGGAGAAGGTTTTGGATGAATAGTCATGCTTATTTCTGAGCTATCAACAGAACAATCATTACTATCAACAGCTCTTACTTTTACTTTATTTCCATTAACAAGATTTGATATTGTAAATGTATTTCCCGAAACGCCTGCTGTTACATCCACATCATTCACAAAGAATTTGTATTGGTAGGCAGAAATCCCGCCAGAAGCGCTTGCTGTAAAAATGGCATCATCAGAATCACAACTTGAATTTCCAGCAGGTCCACTTATTGAAACAGCCAGATCTGAGTTTACGGTAATTTGTACAATCTTAGAAAGAGTGTTTCCATGAATATCTTCTGCAGTCCAAGTTACGTTTGTTGTACCTAATCCGAATATTTTACCATTAAGACTTGTTCCTCCTCCATCATAGTCATGCGAAAAGGATTGAATTCCACAATTATCAGTAACTGTAAGATCATAACTCGTTCCACTTACCAAATATCCACAACCCGAATTATTTGGACTAAGATTACGATTCGCTGTATTATTAAATACTGGCTCCTGATTATCTGCAACAGTAACTGTAAAACTTGATTGAACAGGACCATTTCCAGAAGCATCGGTATATTCATACGTAACCGTAGTGGTACCAACTGAAAAGTTTGAACCACTTGAAGAACCAGCAATTAAGGTTCCATTTTGGTCTCCATCACAATTATCAGTAAAAATTGGACCAGCATAATTAACAAGAGCACCACAAGCTCCAGCATCGGCAATTACACTTATGTTACCTTGCGCAATTTTTAAAGTTGGAGAACTATTATCCACAACAGTAATATTTGTTGAACAAGTAGAACTTGCTAAATCAGTATCAGTTACGGTTAATACGACACTTACTATTCCTTTATCAGAACAATCAAAAGTATTTGGCGACACTGAAAGTGTTACCGTGCCTCCATCGCTATCATCATTCGAGCCATTATCAATTTCAGTAGGATCAAGAGTGTAGTTCCCTAAAGCATCCAAACTAATAACAACGCCACTTTTACAAATTGCAACAGGTAGATCATTATCAACAGTCACATTAATTGAAACTGTTGCTAAGTTTGATTCTGAACCTGAATCATCTTTAATTGTATAAGTAAAGCTATCTGCCCCAGTATAATTCGAATTTGGTGTATATGTTACCTCTCCTGTTGCAAAGTTCTGATTAGTAATAGTCCCATTGATTGGACTTGTTTGAATTAAAACAGTTGCTTTGTCAATAGTCTGGTTTCCATCAATATCAGAATCATTATCTAGGACATCTATTACTACTGCTGTATCTTCGTTAGTGGAAGTATTATCATTTACAGCAACAGGTGCCCCATCATTATTGAATTGAACCGTAAGATTAACACTAGCTGTCACAACATCCCCATTTCCATCTGTTAAACGATAGGTGAAATTATCAGCACCAAAATATTCGGAACTAGGCATATAAGAAAAAGTACCATCCGTATTTAATGTTAGTACGCCATTACTTACATTACTAACTAAAGTGACATTTATCGGTAAGTCAAATAGATTTTGATCATTACTCGTAACATCAGCATTCAGCTGCGTATCTTCAGGAGTGGTATAAGTATCATTATTCGCAACGGGTAAATCATTAATTGGATTTACAGTAATACTCACTGTTGCTGTTGACTCATCTCCATCAATATCCTGAATTGTGTATTGAAAAGAATCTGCTCCGTTAAATTGTAAGGTAGGCGTATAAGTAAAACTACCATCAGAATTAATAATCAAATTTCCATTAGTTGGATTGGTATTTGAATGAACAACTACAGGTGGATCACCCAAACCTAAATCATTAATCATCACATTATTTGACAACACATTATCTTCGTCTACAGAGTAATTATCAGCTCTTGCATCAGGTGTATCATCATCATCTAATATTGTACCTGTTGCAGTACCTAAGCCCGTAGCAATTTCAACTTTAGGTAATGATTCTCTAATCTCAACAGTAAAGGTTTCATCCCCTTCCTCATCTGTATCTTGCACACTACTTATTGGAAGATTAACACTTGTCTGATTAGATAAAAGAGTGATATTACTCCATCCCGTCCCAGTAAAATCTGCTGGAGAAGCCGCAATACCATTTACAGTTCTATATTCGAAATTGATATCAGTACTACTTATTGGGCTCACCGATATTATGAAATTAATCGCGTTTCCTTCCGTTCCAGATGCAGCTGCAATTGATAAAGTTGGATTCCCTTCATTATCCAGAATAGTTCCATTGGCAGAAGTATTATTAAGTGTTGCATTGGTAATAGCTGAGAAATCTACTGTAAATGTCTCTGCTTGCTCATTTGCATTATCATCTTTAGTTATAAAAGAAGGGAAATTAACTGATAAATCTCCTGCAAGTATCGTTACAGTTCCCGTTGAAAAAGTAGCATAATTGATAAAATCCTGTGGCTTTGCTTTTCCTGGTCCATTAGTAAGCGAAATGGCATAATCGAAGCTTACATCAACATCAGCTGCATGACTCAATACAGCTTGATAAATAATATTCAAGCCTTCTTCTGCACTGGCGTCAGCAATGCTTACACTAGGAGACAATTCATTATCGACTATAGGTATATTTGCATTGATATTACCGCTGCTTACATTTGTTACACCACTTAAAGCGATTATAAATTGCTCATCTCCTCCAGGCTCAAAAATATTATCATCATTAATCGTTACTGGAATATTTTTAATCGTTTCCCCTGGGGCAAAATTTAAACTACCAGAATAAGAAACAGCTGAATAATCAGAAGGCTGAGTTGCAGAATTATCTGTTATTGTATAATCTACACTTATTATTTTTCCACTCGGGATATTCAAATTTATGGGTAATGAAATAGTTCCTGAATTTTCATCAAAGCTCTGATCAGACACAGAGATAACCGGCATAGCATCGTTATCATCCTGAATCGTGCATGTTCCTGAATTAATACTTTCTACAGCTTCAACCACATCGGTTATTGTCAACGTAAATTGTTCGTCATTTTCATTGAGAATATCATTGGCAATAGGAACACTAATATCAACATATGCTGATCCTGAATTGATCGTAGCATTTCCTGTTTGTGGTGTGTAATCTTGTCCTCCAGCTGCAGTTCCCGCATTGGTTTTGTAATCAAAAGTCACATTAACATTATCGGCAACAGACCATGGGTGTGAAAGTTCTACACGAAAAACTGCATTTAAATCCGTTCCTTCAGTTACTGTTAAATTTATTGTTGTTACTGAAAGACAGGGCAGAATTCTTATTTCATTTGAAGGAAAAGATTCTGTTGTTGAACCTCCGCAAGGTGATAAGCCTGTCACTTTATATCTTCCGGGCTCAGATGGTTCATAGGTTGAATCGTCGTTAGCAGATACAATAACACCATTTTTGTACCAATTATAGTTAGTAAAACCTGATGCCGTTAAAGCAACATTATCACCACACAATCCTTGTTCGACAATTTCGGGGTTTTGATCTATCTGAGGGATATCTCCAAAACCAGAGAAAAAACCACCACCACCAACATTATTACTTTCAACAGCAAGCATTGCGTTTAATGCTCCAGATGAAGATACTTTAAAAATCCAGTTCGTTCCTTTACCATATACACCTTTCTGAAGCTCAGATTTAGGAATGTTATAGGTTTCCCAATAAGTGTTTCCCAGCACAGATTTTCTGTATGTAGATGTATTTTGAAGGTTTACTCCATTTAATTGTATCTGTGATCCTGACTGTGTAACTAGTTTTAAAATTGGATTCACTGCTAAACTGGAAAGGCGATTTGCAAATGCAATGGTTACTTCCTTGTCAGCTGTACATTTTAAGGGAGGAATAAAACAGAAACCAGCTGTTTGCCTTTTGTTTGCTCCGGAGAGAGTTTGATAACAAAAAATCTTTTTATCTGCATGTACATATAAGTTCTTATTGGTTCCAAAATCAGAATAATTAGTAAAGTAATATTCTCCTTTATTTAGAGTTGCACTAGCTGTAGAATTATTTTTCAAATAAATTTTCGTATTATTCTCGGTAGCAACAACTAAAGCTTTCTCATTATATTGAGCTCCACCACTATATCCTTCACCTTTAATTATTATATATTCTTTTCCCACAACATCAGTAGGTACCAACTGATCAAAACCTATATCACGTCCGTTCCCAAGATTACTTGGATGCCCTGTTGCACACCATGAACCAGAACTTACAGCAATGGGTTTGTTAGATGTTACATGGGTTCCATTTACTACATTTAAATCCTTAGTAGCACCTTGTTGATTTTTAATTTGATTGACACTAACACCAATTACTACAGATTGGCCCTTATTTAAACTTACTGTGAAAGTATTTGAAGTTCGACCAAAAAACCTAACATTTGGATTACTGAATGTAATATTAGTATTGTTTTCAGTTGCAATAGCTGAAACGAAATGACCATTGTGACTATCATAACTACCAACTCTGGAATACATGTGCCCACTATAAAAATCTGTCCCTAATCCAGTTGTTCCCTTTGAAGTTAATAAATCACCCTGAGCTGATGATTTTTGTTGAATACTAACAAAGAATTTCTTAGATCCAGAGACAATTAAACCCTCAGTATCTAGAATATTATTCAATTGTGAAGTTCCTATTACCCCTTGTGAATTAAGCCTTCTACCTGCAGTTTGGACAGAAGTTGTATAAACAGAGTAATTAAGACTGATTTTCTGTGGACTAGAACTAGAAAGACTTACTGTCCTAATAAAAGTATCATCATTATTCTTTATTGTCACATCAAATGCAACAGTTTCAGTAGTCGTCAATACCATCTGATGATCATCTACGTTTGCTGACGAGCTAGTGAATGAACACATAGGAGGTATATAATGCAAGCTATCAATCTGAGCAATAGTCTGAATTGATATAAAGCAGAGAATGAATAATAAAACCAGTCTAACAGTATATATATATTTTCTCATATGCTTCATTTTTAGTGGTATAATAGATGTTAATATAGAAACAAAATGCGATAAAATAAAAAAGAGGGTGTCGAAATATCGACACCCTCTTGTGAACATTAAAAATGTTCTTATCCTTTAATAGCTTTTACACCTGGTAATTCTTTACCTTCGATATACTCTAAAAGAGCACCACCACCAGTTGATACATAGCTTACTTTATCAGCTAAACCATATTTATTGATTGCTGCAACTGAATCACCACCTCCAATTAATGAGAAAGCGCCTTTTTCAGTAGCTGTTACAATGGCATCAGCAATAGCTTTGGTTCCTTTAGCGAAATTATCCATTTCGAATACGCCTACAGGACCATTCCAAAGAATAGTTTTAGATTCTTCGATTACTTTTTTGAAGCTCTCGATAGTTGCATCAGCAACATCTAATCCCATCCATCCTTCTGGAATTGCGTTAACATCGCAAACTTGAGTGTTAGCATCGTTAGAAAAATCGTCAGCGATTAAAGCGTCAGAAGCAAGGTGAAGTTTCACATTGTTTTCTTTAGCTTTCAGAAGAATCTCTTTTGCAGTCTCGATTTTATCGTCTTCAACCAATGAGTTTCCAATTGTTCCACCCATCGCTTTCACGAAAGTGTAAGTCATACCACCACCAATAATCAAGTGATCAACCTGTGACATTAATGTCTGGATGATTTCGATTTTAGAAGAAACTTTAGCACCACCCATAATAGCAGTTAATGGACGCTTAGTATCTTTCAATACCTTATCAACGCTTGAAAGTTCACCTTCCATAACGTATCCGAACATTTTAGCTTCTGGGAAAAATTTAGCAATAACTGCAGTAGAAGCGTGTGCACGGTGAGCTGTACCAAATGCGTCGTTAATCCAAAGGTCAGCCAAATCAGCTAATTTCTTAGCAAATGCCTCATCACCTTTTTTCTCTTCATCGTAATAACGAAGGTTTTCAAGTAAAAGAACTTCACCTGGCTTCAATTCTGCAGCCATTGTTCTTGCACTCTCACCAATACAGTCATCAGCAAACTTAACTTCTACACCAATCGATTTTGACAAGTGAGCAACAATATGCTTCAATGAAAACTTCTCATCTTTTCCTTTTGGACGACCAAGGTGAGACATCAAAATACAAGAACCATTACCATCTAATACTTTCTTGATAGTAGGTAATGCTGCACGAATACGAGTATCATCAGTAATTTCGAATTGCTCGTTTAAAGGCACATTAAAGTCTACACGAATAATAGCCTTCTTATCTGAAAAATTGTATGAATCAATAGTTTGCATGATATAATTATATTTAGTTTTTTTTCTGTCAAACAAAGTTACACTATTATCTTTTCCGCAACAAAGAATGCTCGAAATATAAATCTAATCATCTGAAAACAAACATCATAACACAGCATTATGTATCGTTCTGAAACGATTGCATAAAGTTCTCTATTTTAGATTTTTAGTCCCAAAACGTCATTTTTTTCCAATCCAGAAAAACATTGATTTTCTTGTTCTCTTCTTAAAAGAAGAAGATATAAGAAGCAATTAAGAATATAAAACTCAAAGAAAAATTTGAAACCTATTCAGTCAAGTCAAAATTTATTTTCCCATAGCGTTTCCCATTAATCTGAATCTCTATTTCGTGTAGACCCAAATAATATTTACGAGTCGAGATGGCTTTAAAGGAAAGTTTCTTTTTAAAACTAAGTCGTTCATTAGCTTGCAATTTCTTTTTAGATAACTTAAAAACCTTGGGAGCAGTTTTATCATTGGCTTTCATATAATGCACAACAAAATCAATCATCAAGTTCTGTTCTTTAGAAGCTTGGGAGCTAAGGTCAAAAGAAAACTCTATCTCATCACCCATTTTGCATTCCTCTTTGTTCAAAATCAGATTATCAACCGATATTTGAACATCCGTTGGATAACCTAATAAGTCTAGGGCTTCAGGCAAACCTTGCTTCAAAAGTGTACGTGAAGCATGAGAAATGATCCATTGTGTTCCTTTGTCATTAATGGTTTTCCACCTTTTCAATGTTTTAACAACCAATTGAGGATGATCTTTTGCTATATCATTCAGGTTGTTGGCAACTGAACGTCTGACATAAAGCTCGGTATCTTGTTTTAATTCCTCTAATAAGTCCAAAATAGGTTTTGGATCACCTATAAACTCTCTGAGTACAGATGACCAGGGTAAACGTGGTCGTGTTCCTTCTGAAACCAATCTTCTTACATGCACATTCTCATCTGATGACCATTTATAAAGCTTTTTAAAAGTCTGTTCTGGGTATTTTCGAATGAAAGGTCGAATCGCATCTTCCGAAGTAAATCGTTTTGTGATTTCGATTAAGGCATTCATCGAAACATCAAAATCTTCCTTTTCGAGACCATAGATAGAAACATATTTGGCAATCGGCATAAAATAGAAACCTTCAAAACCAGTCATCTCCAATGTTTCAATAGGCTTATCGAAGGTGGAGAGAAGTATACTTATTGCTTTATTATACGCTCTTGGTAGATGAGTATAAAGGTTTTCACAAATCAAGGAAGAACGTTCATACAAACTTAAGGGAGTTAGTTTGGGAACAATATTGCTATAGAAAGATTTCTCATCAAATTCAGATGAAACAGCTTTAATTCTTTGCCCCATGCTTGCAACAAGCTCCGGATTAAAAACATCCTTAAATAAAAAACCTTCTTCCATAATTCTTTTACTTTACATTTCAAAAATGGCCAGATACTCCCACAAATAGAAAACTCTATTTCGTCTGGCTCCAGCCATCTCTTTTATAAAACCAACTTCTTCTAATTCTTTTACCAATTGATTTGCAGATTGAAAACTCAATTGCATCTCTTCTTTTATTTCATTGACAGAAAGATAGGGTTTTGAATAGAATATATGCAATAGTTGCTTTGCAGAAGGGTGTCTCTTTTTACCTAGTTTCGTTTCTATTCTATCCTGATAATTATCCTTTAACTCTTGCAATTCTTCAAGTCTTTCAATACAAAATGTGGCTGTCTCGTTCATACCGGTAATGAAAAATCGAATCCACTGTTCAACATCATTCTTCGAACGAATTAAATTTAATCGATGATAATATTCCAATCTATTCTTCTCAAAAAAAGCAGACAGACAGAATATCGGCTTTTCTATAAACTTCAGACTCAAGAGTTCCAAAAGAATCAATGTACGAGCAGTACGTCCATTCCCATCTAGAAAGGGAAGAATTGTCTCAAACTGACAAAGTGAGATTGCCATTTTTATTAGATAAGGAAGCTCTAAGTTCTCATTACGCCAAAACCACTTTGCATCGTTAATTAAGATTTTTAAATCGTGTTTACTTGGCGGTGTGTATTTAGAACCTGATGGTTCTTGATGCTTGTTATCCTTAGCGTTAAATTTCATTCGCAGTTTACCTGCAGTTTCTTCCTCTTTGGGCAAATCGGCATAAAGCATACGGTGTGTTTCCTTTACCATATGCAATGTTAATGGGAATCTACCTAGTTCGTTTACCGCCCAATCAATTGATTTAATGTAGTTTCTGACTTGCTTATGCGCAATTAGGCTCCGATAGCCTTTTGAAGCAGAAGGTAAAAAAGCCTGAGTCATATTTGATCGAATACCCTCCATCATATTTGAAGCAGTAACTTCAATAGCTGTAAACATAGGGAGATGGATATCTATATCTTTGAAATACTTACAATGAGCATTCAACTCACCAAGCCGGTGCATACACGACTCAAGCATAATATTAATCTGCTTATCCTTCCATTCAAATGAACGATTAATCAAGAATGATGACGTACTCTTATAGCCTTCTCGATGACTTTGATTAATAAAATCCCCTTTGCTTCTCATATTAAGCTTATCGTTCGTAAAATTGAATAAGTTCCCCTTATTGAGGTAAAAATACAAATAATTTAATAAGATGAGAAGGTATGTTTTTATAAAGAAGTAATTACGTAAAATTATGATCTACTGTAAGATGCATAAAATCAAGACATACAGAACATATCTATAACAGAAGCATAGAAATAATTCCCTTGAAAATTAGATTAATTCTATATTAGCGGCGAATTTTAAAACTTCAATCTATGTTAAGAAAAATTTATTTAGCGATAGCTCTTATTGCTTTCACTTATAGCGTAAAAGCAGAAGGCTATGCCGTAAATGCACAAGGAGCCAAACAAATTGGTATGGGACATGTTGGTGTAGCCTTAAATTGGGATGCTAGTAGCATGCAATTTAATCCAGGAGCACTTGCAACTCTAGATGCAAAGTACTCTCTTGCAATGGGGGGTAGTTTAATTTGGTCGAAAACAGAGTTTACAAGTCCTGACTATAAAAACAATGCCACTGACAATCCTATCAACACGCCTTTTTATCTATATGGATCAGCTAAACTGAATGATAAATTAGCAGTTGGTTTAGCGGTTTATACCCCTTTTGGTAGTTCTAATATTTGGGGAGATAATTGGGATGGTAAATACCTAATTCAAGAAATTTCAATGAAATCAATTTACATTCAGCCAACTGTTTCGTATAAAGTGAACGACTGGATGTCTGTAGGAGCTGGCTTAAACATTGTTTATGGTCAATTTGAATTAAGTAAAGCTTTACCTACTGGAGCAAACGATAAAGCAAACCTCTCAGGTAACACAATTAAATATGGTTACAACATAGGTATTTTCTTACAACCAACTGAAAAGTTAAATATTGGTATTTCATACCGTTCACAAGTTGATATTGAGTTGGACAATAGCGAAGGGGAAGCTGAATTTAATGTGGCTTTACCATTAACAGATCTGTCTGGGAATCCTTCTTTTGCTAATACTAGTTTTACGGCAACTTTACCATTACCAGCTAGTTTAAATGTAGGTTTTGCATACCAAATTGATGAAAAATGGTTAGTATCTGCTGATGTGAATTTTGTAAAATGGGATGTATATAAAACTTTAAGTTTCGATTTTAAAGATGAAACAAAGATGGCTTACCCTAATCCAGATCCAGCAACAAATACCTCTGTGCCCTTCATAGAAATTCCAGCAATTTCAGATACTGAAAGCATAAGAGATTGGGATAACGCTATGTCTTATAGAATTGGAGCTCAATATTCATATAACGAGAAGTTAGATTTACGTGCAGGTTTCTATTATGATGAAACTCCAGTTCAAGAGAATTACTATGCTCCTGAGACGCCTGGTGCTAATAAAATTGGTATCACTGCTGGTGCATCATACAAGTTGAATAATAAATTCAGCCTTGATGCAGCTATTCTTTATGGCTTTGGTGAAAAAACAGAAGGTTATGATACAAATCCAAAATCTCAAGGTTTCGGTGGAGAATATAAGAATACAGCTATTTTCCCTACGATTGGTATCACTTACAATTTGTAAAAATTAAATACAAGATATATTTAAAAGAGCTGCCATTCGGTAGCTCTTTTTTTATGCCTTAATTTTCTTCCAGATTTGAATTCAGAATTTTCTCTAGTGCTATAGAAAAACCACTCTCGTCAACACTCTTGGTATTCTCGTAGGAATCTTTTAATTCTTTAGGTGCATTAGCTACAACAAAAGGGTATTTTCCCCACTCCAATAGATCAAGATCGTTATAATCGTTTCCTATTACCATAGATCTCTCAGAATCAATATTTAGATGTTGACATAGCCACTCTGCTCCGTAAGCTTTTGAGATATGCATGGGAAATATCTCCATCCAAATCGACTCGTGATCCAATGGAGAGGTAGCTCTAATGATCTTTACTTTCTCAAATTTCGCTTTTAATTCATTGAATCCATTAACACAATTGGAAAGTATAACCAATAATTGACAAGCCTCACGCTTCGTATCCCCAGCATCACCGATTGGGTTAGCAAATGGCTTGTATAGACTTAATCGTCTATCAAAATCGGGATTAGATTTCCCAGATCTATAATAGGCAAATTGATGATTATTGGGAATCGGATCCAAAATCATAAAGTCAGTCTTCAGTTTAATTAACTCGGAAGAAATCTCAAATACAACATCTGAATCAAGATGCTGAGAAAAAATGAGCTCCCGCTTCTTCCAATCAAAGATGCCTGCTCCTGATGCAAATATTAAATAATCAATGGGAAAGTCATCTGACAAAACAGATAGGGCCGAGTAAAGATTTCGACCCGTGGCAATAACTCTAACAATATTCTCTTCTTTAAGGCTTATTAAAGTTTTAATATCACGATCACTCACTTCTCCTTGTGCAGGTAAAAGAGTACCATCCAAGTCGCTAATAACAATTTTAATCCTATCGCCCATGATCAAACCTAATTTAGAGATTGAACCCAAGATAAAGAAAATGTTTGGCTATATAATGGGTGATTCAAAAGTCCATCAATAAAAAAAGCGACACTCTTAAGTGTCGCTTTAAATATATTAGTGTTGAATTTTTTATTCTACAGTAACTGATTTTGCCAAGTTTCTTGGTTGATCGACATTACATCCTCTTAAAACAGCGATATAATAAGAAATCAACTGGAATGGAATAACAGTTAATAATGGAGCCAAAGCTTCAAGTGTTTCAGGAATTTCAATCACATGATCAGCCAATCCTTTAATCACAGTGTCACCTTCGGTAACAATAGCAATAACATGGCCTTTACGAGCTTTTACCTCTTGAATATTACTTACGATCTTTTCATAAGACTTATCCTTAGTAGCAGCTACAAAAACAGGCATTTGATCGTCGATTAGTGCAATAGGTCCATGCTTCATTTCTGCTGCAGGATATCCCTCAGCGTGAATGTAAGAAATCTCCTTTAGTTTAAGAGCACCTTCCAAAGCAACTGGGAAAAGATAACCTCGTCCAAGATATAAAGCATTCGTTGAATCAACATATTTAGTTGAAAGCTCCTTAATCTCTTCACTCTTATCCAAAATAGTTTGAATTTTTTCTGGTAGACAAGCAAGTTCATCAATATGCTTCACATATTCTTCCTTAGATAGAGTTCCTTTTCTGTAACCCACCAACATTGCCATCATTGTAAGCACAGTTACCTGAGCAGTAAATGCTTTTGTCGATGCAACACCAATTTCTGGTCCAGCATGGGTATAAACCCCAGCATCCGTATTTCTTGGAATACTTGAACCTACAACATTACAAATACCAAGTACCGTTGCTCCAGCTTTCTTAGCAAGATTAATAGCAGCTAATGTATCAGCCGTTTCACCACTCTGGCTAATCGCCAAAACGATATCATCTTTATAGATAACAGGATTTCTGTATCGGAATTCCGAAGCATATTCGACTTCAACTGGAACTCTGGCAAATTCTTCGAAAAGGTATTCTCCTACCATTCCTGCATGCCATGAAGTACCACATCCAATAATAAGGATACGGCGAGCTTCAACCAACTTAGGAATAACTTCATTTATACCTCCCAAGAAAAGCTCTTTTGTAGCTGGAATGACTCTTCCTCGGAAAGTGTCTTTAATCGATTGAGTTTGTTCGAAAATTTCCTTTAGCATGAAATGTTCGTAACCATTCTTCTCAATCTGCTCAATATCTAAATCCAACTCTTCAATATGTGGAATCAGCTTATCGTTATGAATTGTTTTTAGTGTTAACTCATCACGACTTATAATAGCAACATCATCATCATTTAAGTAGATAACACTCTGAGTATACTCAATAATTGGAGTCGCAT
Organism: Ancylomarina sp. YFZ004; assembly: GCF_054254355.1. Lineage (NCBI taxonomy): Bacteria > Pseudomonadati > Bacteroidota > Bacteroidia > Marinilabiliales > Marinifilaceae > Ancylomarina > Ancylomarina sp. YFZ004. Next base: position 24,485 of record NZ_JBTCHQ010000009.1, on the reverse strand, counting down.
CAGAAGCTAAAAAGTACTCCCCTTTTCCAACACCAATTACAAGAGGACTACCTTTACGTGCAGCTACCAATTGATCTGGTTCATCTTCGCAAATAACAACTAAACCATAAGCACCAACTACTTTAGAGAGAGCTAGGCGAACAGCCATTTCAGCAGTGACATTCCCTTTAAGATAGATATACTCAACAAGATTAGCTAATACTTCGGTATCAGTATCACTTGAAAATGTATAACCTCTACGAATTAGTTTTTCCTTTAATGGGGAATAATTCTCAATAATACCATTGTGAATAAGCGTAAACTTATTATTCATTGAACGGTGAGGGTGAGCATTCACATCGTTAGGTTCACCATGAGTTGCCCAACGGGTATGACCAATTCCGATATGACCTGAAATATCAAGACCAGATACATGATTCTCTAGATCTTGAACTTTGCCTTTGCATTTGAAAACACGAGTGTCATCAGTTCTTAAGGCAATTCCTGCTGAATCGTAACCTCTATATTCGAGTCTTTTCAATCCATTTATTAGAATAGGATAAGCATCCCTTTTTCCAATATATCCAACTATTCCACACATAGAAAAATATCTTTAAGGTTCCAATTATAGGACTAAAGTCCCAATTTCTGTTATCAATTAGTCTGAAATAATTAGGAATAAGAAATCCATTACTTCAGTAAATAATCATAATTTTATTCAAATATACTCGAAGGATTCTACACAAACAAAAAAAAAAAAGCATTAAAAAAAGGTGAGTCTCTAACAAACGTTAAAAACTCACCTTTTATTATTTTTTAAATGCTTAATTATTCTGCAATCAAGCTATCGTATAAGTCTGAGTATGCTTGAACGTACTCATCACCATTTTTATATTCCATGAACGTTTTCCCTGATGCCTTAGCATATGCAAGTAAATCTTCATTAATTGATTCGCTTCCCATAATAAGAGCATCCGACCAATCAATAGCCAATTTATTTATAGCTAAGTAATCAGCATTTTCAAGAATCTTCAAATCGTCTGAATTAACCCCTTCGATAAGTGCTTTCTCAGCAAAATCTTTGCTAAAGGTTGTAGAAAACTCATCATTGTACATAGAAAATACAATCTTAGTCTCAGTGAACAAAGGATCTTCGTTAAATGCTTTCTTAAGATATATTGGTAAAAGTCCAGTGAACCATCCTTGGCAATGAACGACATCAGGAGCCCAACGTAATTTCTTAACTGTTTCCAGTACACCGCGTGCAAAGAAGATAGCTCTTTCGTCATTATCGGCAAAAGCTTGTCCATCATCTTCTAATAAAACTTTCTTGCGGTGAAAATAATCATCGTTATCAATAAAGTAAACCTGCATTCTTGCAGCTTGAATTGAAGCTACTTTGATTATTAATGGGTGATCGGTATCATCAATAATAAGGTTCATCCCTGAAAGACGAATAACTTCGTGTAGCTGATTTCTTCTTTCGTTGATACAGCCATATCTCGGCATGAATGTTCTAATTTCTTTTCCTTTCTCTTGAATTCCTTGAGGTAAATGTCTGCCTACTTTAGACATCTCAGATTCAGGAAGGTAAGGCATTATTTCTTGTGATACAAAAAGTACTTTAGTCTTTTCCATGTGATCGCTTATATTGTAATACAGATTATCCGTGCAAAATTAAGAAAATAATTTGTAATACTTCTACTTAAGCTGATCTAAAACGCCTAGTGTACAATTAAATGACCTAAAAATGAATTTCGTATTTATTAATTTTATTTATTTGCACTTTCATTCAGGTCATATTTTAAACAATACAAGGATACTATCACCTGCGTGACTTTCTAATACTAAGACTAATAATCATCTTGTTATTAACTGCTAACACCATTATAGAGCAGATATAAATAACATGTAAAATTGCCCTTAAGCAGGCAAAAGAAAATATAATGATGCAAATAGTAAAATTAATTGCTGAAACACGATCAATCATTAGCAAATACAAAGCAGATGGTAAACGTGTTGGACTTGTTCCTACAATGGGAGCTCTTCACAAAGGGCATTTGTCATTGGTGGCACAATCTAAAAAAGAGAACGATATTACAGTTGTTAGCATTTTTGTCAATCCGACTCAGTTTAATAACCCTAATGATTTAAAAACCTATCCCCGAATTTTGGATAAGGATCTTGAATTATTATCAGAATATCAACCCGATTTAATCTTTATTCCTGAAGTTGAGGAAGTCTATCCAGAACCCGATACTCGTGTATTTGACTTTGGTGATCTTGAAAAAGTGATGGAAGGTAAAAATCGACCGGGTCATTTCAATGGAGTTGCACAGGTTGTGAGCAAATTATTCGGCTATATTAGTCCGGATAATGCCTATTTTGGCCAAAAAGATTTCCAACAAGTTGCTGTTATTAAACAGATGACAAAAGATCTTAAGCTAGACATAAATATAGTGTCATGTCCCATTATTAGAGAGTTAGATGGCCTTGCAATGAGTTCGAGGAATATGCTTCTTTCTGAGCTTGAACGAAAAAATGCAGCAAAAATATCTGAAACTTTAATTAAAGCTTGTAACTTAGTCCCCGATTTTGGCGTATCCCTATTAAAAGAGTGGGTGGTAACCAAAATTAATAGTAATGCTTATCTTGAAGTTGAATATTTTGAAATTGTAGATGATACAAGCTTACAATCCATTGAAAAATGGGGAGATTCTGACAACAGAATTGCTTGCATTACCGTACGAGTTGGAAAAGTTAGACTTTTAGATAATATATCTTTATAATATTTAGTTTTAAGCGACATGTATATTGAAGTTTGCAAATCGAAGATTCACAAAGCATCAGTAACCAGTGCGAATCTGCAATATGTTGGATCGGTTACCATTGACGAGGATTTAATGGATGCGGCCAACCTTATTGAAAACGAGAAAGTACAGATAGTTAACATTAATAATGGCGAACGTCTGGAAACCTATGTAATTAGAGGTGAAAGAGGCTCTGGTACTATTTGTTTAAATGGACCTGCTGCTCGTAAGTGCGCTGTAGGTGATGTGGTTATTATCATATCCTACGCCTCAATGGAATTTGAGGAAGCTAAAACCTGGGAACCTAGTTTGGTTTTCCCCGATACAGAAACCAATAAATTGATCTAATAATTCAATTTAAAATACACGCAAGGCTGTTCTTTTAGAGCAGCCTTTTTTCTTTGGTAGCCATATCGAGAATGATTAACTTCCACCTGGATTTTTTAATTTAATATGGACTTTAGTGTTCATTCCTCATAAATGAAAGTATGACGAAACTCGAAATCATCAAAAATAAAATATTCTCCGAAAAAGAATCAGCATTTTCTACACTTCAAACTTGGCGCTTTAAAGAAGAAAAGATTGTCTTTACAAATGGCTGTTTCGATATTGTACATCGTGGTCACCTGGAATATTTAGCCGAAGCATCAAACTTAGGGCATAAACTCGTGATGGGTTTAAATACAGATGCTTCTGTGCAACGTTTAAAAGGGCCTAACCGACCAATAAATGATGAATACTCACGAGCACTACTTCTTGCCTCACTCGGCTTTATAGATATGGTCGTCTTTTTCGATGAAGAAACCCCTTACGACTTAATTAAGTTTGTTCAGCCGGACTGTCTAGTAAAAGGAAGCGATTACAATGCTGAAGATATTGTAGGCTATGATATCGTAAAAGCAAAAGGTGGCGAAATTATCACTTTAGATTTTATCGAAGGATTTTCTTCAACTGGTATCATCAATAAAATTATCAACACCCACTAATAAATTTAAGATCTTAGATTTAGGAATCAGGATTTGAGTAAAGCTTTTATACTTTAACCTTAATTGATATGCCTCCAAAAACGAAAACTGCTTTTTTCTGTCAGAATTGTGGTGTTGAATCACCTAAATGGGTTGGTAAATGTACTTCTTGTAATGAGTGGAATACCTTCGTTGAAGAGGTGATTGTAAAAACCAATAACAAACAAACTATTGGGACTAATGGGCAATCACCAAATAAACCTCAGAAGATTTCGGATATAGAAATTTCTGAAGTGAATCGCTACGACACTCTAAATGGCGAACTTAATCGTGTTTTAGGTGGCGGTCTTGTTCCTGGCTCTATGGTTTTAATTGGTGGCGAACCGGGCATTGGAAAGTCGACTTTAGCTTTACAAATAGCCTTGAATCTTAAAAATCACACCACACTTTATATATCAGGGGAGGAAAGTGCACAGCAAATTAAATTAAGAGGTAACCGACTTAATTCGGATAATGATAGATGTTTGATTGTGAGCGAAACTTCCATGGAAAATATTTTCTCCCATATCAAAAATACCAAGCCTGATGTTTTGGTCATTGATTCCATTCAAACTTTAGGAACACAAAATATTGATTCTGCTCCTGGTTCCATTTCTCAGATTAGAGAATGCACAACACAGCTTTTGCGTTATGCAAAAGAATCCTCCGTTCCAGTTCTACTTATTGGGCACATTACAAAGGATGGTAACTTGGCTGGTCCTAAAATACTAGAACACATTGTTGATACAGTTCTACAGTTCGAAGGCGACCAAAACCATATGTACCGTATTCTTCGCGCTACAAAAAATAGATTTGGATCCACTTCGGAAATGGGGATATATGAAATGCGAAGTGATGGGCTGAGAGAAGTTGATAACCCTTCGGAATTATTACTTTCATCAAATGATGAGAGTTTAAGTGGCGTGGCAATTTCAGCCTCTATGGAAGGCATGCGTCCTTTTTTAATAGAAGTACAGGCTTTAGTTAGTACGGCAGCTTATGGGACACCACAGCGATCTTCAACGGGTTTCGATTTACGACGCTTAAACATGTTGCTTGCTGTTCTTGAAAAACGCGCTGGATTCCGTATTGGAACCAAGGATGTTTTCTTAAATATTGCAGGTGGAATCAAAGTTAGCGATCCTGCTATCGATTTGGCTGTGATTATTGCTGTCCTTTCTTCGAGTATGGATATTTCACTTCCAAAGGAGGTTTGCTTTGCTGGTGAAATCGGACTCTCGAGTGAGATACGATCGGTCAATCGAATTGATCAACGAATTTCTGAGGCAGAAAAGCTAGGGTTCAAGCATATCTTTATTCCGAAAAATAATTCAAAAGGTCTGGATACTTCTAAGTTTAAAATCAAAATCCACTTTGTAAGTAAAGTAGGGCAAGTATTCCAAACCCTTTTTAAACAATAACTTATTCATAGAAAAGGCTCCAAGCAATATCGCTTGGAGCCTTTTTTTGTTTGATTATTCACATAATTACACAATTTTCAGGATTATCAGAAATGAAGTTTTAAAGATTTTGAATTTATAAAGACTCATTTAAGTGCTTTTCCCAAAGTAAATATGTCAATTATGCGAATTATGTCATTCTGTGAATTTTATCTTTTGAAGAATAAAATATAAGTACACGTTTTTATGAACTAGGCTAAAACAAAATCCAATTGTTTAGCAGCCAAATTAGCTTTAGTTACAATTATATTCACTTCGTCACCTAATTGATAAATCTTTCGGTGATTACGTCCAACAATGCAGTAATTCTCATCGTCAAACTCATAATAATCGTCTTCCAGCTCACGAATAGAAACCATTCCCTCACATTTATTATCGTTTAGCTCAACATAGAATCCCCATTCGGTCACACCAGAAATGGTTCCTTCAAATTCAGAACCCACATTATCGATCATAAATTCGACTTGCTTGTATTTGATTGAAGATCGCTCAGCCTGTGAAGCACGTAATTCCATATCGCTACAATGCTTACACTGCGATTCAATCGCATCTTGATTGGCAGATTTTCCATGATTCTCGTATTGATTTAACAAACGATGAACCATCATATCCGGATAACGACGAATAGGTGAAGTAAAGTGCGAATAATGATCAAAATGCAAACCGTAATGACCAACATTATTTGTTGTATACGCAGCTTTTGCCATCGATCGAATAGCCAATGTCTCAACCAAATTCTGGATTGCATTCCCTTTTACACTCTGTAAAAGTTCATTCATCGATTTTGAAATAGCTGATGGAGAGGCTGTCTTAATACCAAAACCAAACTTATGAATAAAGTTGTTAAAAGTTTCTAGCTTTTGTGTGTTAGGCTGATCGTGCGTTCTGTAAACAAAAGTTTTAGCTGTTTTACCTTTTGATACTCGACCAACAGATTCTGCAACCTTTTTATTTGCCAAAAGCATGAATTCCTCAATTAGCTTATTCGAATCTTTCGATTCTTTAAAGAACACGCTAAGTGGTTTTCCATTTTCATCGATATCGAATTTCACTTCATATCGATCAAAATCAATAGCTCCCTGCTTAAAACGCATCGCTCTAAATTTCTTCGCTAATTTATCTAGACATAGAATCTCTTCCTTGTAATCTCCCTCTTCGGTTTCAATTACTTCTTGAGCTTCCTCATAAGAAAATCTACGATCAGAATTAATAATAGTTCTACCAATCCATGTGTTATGAATATCGGCACTTTCATCAATCTCGAAAACGGCTGAATAAGTCAATTTCTCCTCGTTAGGACGCAATGAACATAGTCCATTTGATAAACGCTCAGGTAACATAGGTACAACGCGATCGACCAAGTAAACTGATGTTGCACGTTCGCAGGCTTCTTTCTCAATAATACTACCTGGGCGCACATAGTGTGTCACATCGGCAATATGAACACCAACTTCCCAATTCCCATTCTCAAGTTTTCGAAGCGATAAAGCATCGTCAAAATCTTTCGCATCAGCTGGGTCAATCGTAAATGTTGGAACATCTCTAAAGTCACGTCGTTTTGCAATTTCCTCTTTTGTGATTTCTTCCGAGATTTCCTCGGCAGCTTCATTCACATGTTCTGGAAATTTAAATGGCAAATCGAACTCTGCAAGAATTGCATGCATCTCGGTATCGTTATCACCCGATTTCCCAAGTACATCTGTAATTCTTCCAATCGGATTTTTCGCTTTCTTAGGCCACTCTGTAATTTGTGCGATAGCCTTGTCTCCACCTTTAGCACCATTCAGTTGTGCTAATGGAATAAAGATATCGTGGGGCATATTTCTTCCCATAGGAACTAAGAATGCGAAGTTTTTTGAGATCTGAATAACACCAACAAAGCTGGTCTTCTTTCTTTTTATAATCTCAACAATTTCGCCCTCTGGCTGCTTGCTTTTTTTACGAGCAAACAAAAATACTTTAACCTGATCGCCATGCAAGGCTCTATTTACGTTAGCTGGGCTAACAAAAATATCTTCAGTTATTTCCTCAGAAACAATATAGGCAGCTCCACGCGAAGTCATATCAACAACGCCCTCAATAGTGCCCATTTTAGCTTTCAATTTGTACTTTCCTGTCGATATTTCGCTAAGCTGATCTAAAGCCACCAAATCGTATAAAATCGATACGATTAGTCGTTTAATGCCCATGTCTTTAATTTCAAGAGCAGAAGCAATTTGTTTATAATTTAATGTCTTAGATGGAGATTTTGCAAAAACTTCCATCACCTGCTCCATCAAACTTTGCTTATTATATCGAGATTCTGCTTTTTTTCTTTTTCCTACCATAATTGTAAATATACTTAAACCACCATGATTTAAGAGTGTTAGTACAAAAGTAGTTAAATAGATTAAGTATGTGTTTATTTTGCTTTATACTTGCGTTAATTCTTTACTATCATAATTGATGTGAGTTCTTATTTTACATACAAGATTATTTTTATATTTGTCATGAATCGAGTGTAAAGCTGAATTAATCCATTACACTCAGTTTAAGAATAATTACGCCTTAATTATAACTTACTCCTTTATGAAACGATTTCACTCATTTCTTCTTCTATTATTAAGCCTGATTGTATTTACACAATGCAATGATAAGAAACCTTCAAAGCCCGCTAAAGTTGATCCTGCATTTTCGGCTCATATAGTTGGATATACGAATGGTATCGTTGAGAAAGACATCAGTATTCGAATAATTCTAAGAGATGCAATGACCGAGGATGTTGAGGATACTAAAGTTGAAGGAGATTTGTTTTCATTTTCGCCATCTATAAAGGGAGAAGCATGGTGGCTCGACCGAAAAACAATTGAATTCAGACCATCAAAACATTTAAAATCAGGGCAAGATTATAAATTCAAATTTAAACTTGGTAGGCTTCTGACTGTTTCCGAAAAACTTCAGGTTTTCAAATCAACTTTTAAAATAAAAAACCAAAGCATAACAGTAAGTTTCGATGGCATGAGTGCCTACGGAAACTCAAATCTGGAAGTTCAAAAGCAGGAAGGGAAAATACTAACAGCTGATATAGCTAAGGAATCTGAAGTGGAATCAGTCTTATCAGCTACACAAAATGGATCTAAACTTAAAATTGTTTGGGAGCATGATGCAAAAGGAACAGTGCATCGATTTACGATAGATAGCTTGAAAAGAGGTGAAAAAAGATCAGAAGTCGTTTGTCAATGGAATGGTTCAAGTCTTGGAGTGAAAGATAAGGGTGAGAAAACAATTGAAATTCCACCACTAGGAAATTTTAAAGTGAGCTCAAGTCATGTCTACCAAACACCCAAACAAAGTGTTCTATTATTCTTCTCAGATCCTTTAGATACAGATCAAGATTTAGAAGGTTTGATACGATTAAAATCGGGTAAAAGTATTCGATTAGAAGTTGATAAGAATACCGTTACAATATATCCGCGAAAGCGATTAATTGGTAAAAGCGAAGTAATCGTAGAAACAGGTGTAAGAAATTCCAGTGGTTATCAATTGGAAAAGGAATATCGCACGGAGGTCAATTTTACAAGTATTAAACCTAATGTCGAGCTTATTGGCGATGGCGTAATCATTCCAAATTCTAATGGTTTAATCTTTCCATTTAAGGCTGTGAATTTAAGCGGTGTGAATGTTAAAATCGTAAAAATATTCGAAAATAATATTCCTTATTTTCTTCAAAAAAATCAATTTTCTGGTGACAGAGAAATGAAACGTTGGGGTAGAATTGTATACAAAAAAGCTGTGCCCCTAGTGTCCGAAAAGAATATCGATTACTCTAAATGGAATACTTTTTCTTTAGATTTATCAGAGATGATAGCGACTGAACCTGGAGCCATTTATCGCGTTCATATCAGTTTTGATATGTCTCAATCTCTTTATCCATGTTCTGATTCTGAAAAAAATAAAGAGGATAAAGATCTATTTGCAGAAGATCCTGAGCTAAAATCATATGATAGTCCAGCAGGATATTATAATGATTATTACGACTATCGTGACGGCTATAAATATTCAGATCGAGATAACCCTTGTAAAGAATCATATTACCTAAGAAACAGACATGCTGTTGTGCGAAATGTCTTGGCTTCGAATTTGGGTATCATAGCAAAAGGTGGCGATGGTGGAAAACTTTGGGTTGCTGTTACAGATATCGTGTCAACAGATAAGCTATGTGATGTTGATATCGAAATTTACAATTACCAAAATCAACTCATTACCAAAGGCAAAACAAATGCCGAAGGTTTATACGAAGTTAACTCAGATAAAAAACCTTTCTTATTAATTGCGCGTAAAGACAATCAGCTTGGCTATTTGAGACTCGATGATGGTTCGGCCTTATCCTTAAGCATGTTTAATGTTTCGGGTGGTAAAACACCTAATGGGGTTAAAGGTTTCATTTATGGAGAACGAGGTGTTTGGCGTCCGGGAGATTCTTTATTTGTGTCTTTTGTATTGGAAGATAAAAATCAATTCTTACCAAAAGATCATCCTGTTGTATTCGATTTATATTCACCAGATAATCAACTTTTCCAGCGCAAGGTAAAAACAAGCTCAGTAAATGGGTTTTACGATTTTAGAACGGCTACTGATTCCGATTCTCCAACAGGAAATTGGTTGGCTAAAGTTAAAGTAGGAGGTGCTAGTTTCACCAAAACAATTAAGATAGAAACAGTTAAACCTAATCGTCTGAAAATTAAGCTTGAATTTTCTGATAAAATTTTACGAGCTAAAAAATCAAATGCTGGTGATTTACAGGTTAACTGGCTACATGGTGCTGTGGCAAACAACTTGAAAGTTGATGTTAATTTGAGCTTAGAGGCTCAGAAAACACAATTCAAAGCTTATCAAGGCTATACTTTTGATGATGCTTCAAAGAAATTTAACTCTCACGAACAAACAATTTTTGATGGGAATGTTAACGCTGATGGGAATACGAAATTAAAGTTTAAAGTTAATATCAAGCGGAATGCGCCAGGTATGCTAAAAGCAAAATTCAAAACCCGTGCGTTTGAAAAAGGTGGTGATTTTAGTACAGATATTTATAGCATGCCTTACTCCCCTTTCGCGAGTTATGTTGGTTTTAAAATCCCAAAAGGAAAAGGGTGGAACAATGCTCTATATTCTAATGAAAGCAACCTGATTCCTATCGTAACAGTTGATGAATTCGGAGTTTCTGTTAGTAAAAAAGATATCAAAATTGAAGTTTTCGAAATTAAATGGAGATGGTGGTGGGATAATAGTGCTAATGATGAACTGTCGCGCTATGTGAGAAATCAAAGCAGTAATTTGATTCACACAGGGCATATCAGCACTAAGAATGGAGAGGCCATGTACGAAATGAATATAGGAACTGAATCTTGGGGACGTAAATTCATTCGCATTACCGATGTAGAAAGTGGTCATTCTTCTGGAAAAGCTTTTTATACAAGTTATAAAGGCTGGTGGAATCAATCTTCTAGCAATACACCTGGTGGCGCTGAAATGCTAAGTTTTAGTACCGATAAAAAGAAATATAAGGTTGGCGATCAGGTTAAGGTGCAATTACCGACCAAATCGAAAGGGAAAGTTTTGGTGAGTATTGAATCGGGAGATAAGGTTGAGAAGCTATTCTGGGTAGAAACATCTGAAGAAAACAACAGCTTTACTTTTGAAGCTACCGAAGCCATGTCGCCTAACGTGTATATTCATGTATCCTATATACAGCCCTACAAACAGGTTGATAATGATTTACCAATTCGATTGTATGGCGTAGAATTGATCAGTGTTGAAGATCCTCAAACGCATCTGAATCCAATAATTGAAATGGCAGATGAGTTGCGTCCCGAAGAAAAATTTAAAGTGACAGTGAAAGAAGCCGCAGGGAAAAAGATGACCTACACTTTAGCGATTGTTGATGAAGGTTTATTGGACTTAACTCGATTTAACACACCTAATGCTTGGTCACACTTTTATACCAAAGAAGCTCTTGGTGTTAAGACTTGGGATATGTACAAGTATGTATTGGGAGCCTACTCTGGCGAGATGTCTGGATTATTAGCTCTAGGTGGAGATGAAGATCTAGTAAATAAAGGAGGAAAAAAAGCAAACCGCTTTAAGCCCGTTGTAAAATTTATTGGCCCTATAGAATTGGAGTCAGGATCGAACACGCATGAGTTTACGATGCCTAATTATATTGGCTCGGTAAAAGTGATGTTGGTTGCTGGAGATAATGGAGCCTATGGAAAAACTCAGAAGGTTTGTCCTGTGAAAAAGCCATTAATGGTATTGGGTACACTGCCTCGTGTTGTTGGCCCTGCCGAAAGCTTGAGGTTACCGGTTACCATTTTTACAATGAAGGATGATATCAAAAATGTAAAAGTTAGCCTAGAAACAAATGACTTGTTTAAAGTAAAAGGTAATAAATCGCAGAATTTGACCTTCGAAAAGCAAGGCGAACAAATGTTGTACTTCGATTTACAATTGAGTGAAAACATCGGTATCGGGAAAGTGAAAATTATTGCAACAAGCGGTAACGAACGTGCTGAATATGCGGTCGAATTAGATGTTCGCTTGCCTAATCCTTCCATCCACAAAGTGATTGAATATGCCATTGAACCGGGCAAAACATGGACTGAGAATTTTAAAGCCATTGGTGTTGAAGGTACCAACAAAAGCATACTAGAGCTTTCACGTATTCCGGCTATTAATCTGGGACAACGACTTGAATATTTAATTCGATATCCACACGGATGTATAGAGCAAACCACATCATCGGTATTTCCTCAATTACATTTGGCTAAACTGATGGATATCAGCAAAGAGGATAAGCAAAAGATTGAAGACAATATCCGCGAAGGCATAAAGCGTTTAAAGAAATTCCAAGTAACTGGTGGAGGTATGACGTATTGGCCAGATTCATACAATAATCATCCCAGTGATTGGGGGACAAGTTATGCGGGGCATTTTATGTTAGAAGCCAAAGCGCAAGGTTACCAATTGCCAGTAGGATTTTTGGGTAAATGGATTTCATTCCAATCTAAACGAGCCAACGACTGGACTTCGAATAGTCGCAAGCATTACTATTACCGTAGCGACCAATTAATACAAGCTTACCGACTATACACTTTAGCTTTAGCTGGGAAACCTGCACTTGGAGCCATGAATAGAATGCGAGAAATGAATAATTTATCGACCGTATCGCGATGGAGATTGGCAGCAGCCTATCAGTTAGCCGGACGCGAAAGTGTGGCTAAAGCGATTATCTCAAATCTAGATATCAGCGTAAGGGATTACAAAGAGATGTCGTATTCTTATGGAAGTTCGGAGCGCGATCAGGCCATGATTTTAGAGACCCTTGTATTAATGAACGACAAATTAAAAGCGAAGACTGTTCTTGACGATTTGGCTGATAAGTTATCTTCAGATAAGTGGATGAGTACCCAAACAACAGCCTATTCTCTTTTGGCAATTTCTAAATTTGTTGGTGTAGGTACCGATAAAGTTGATTTAAAATATGAATTCATAGTCGATAACAAGAACGCTAAATCAATCAATACAAGATCGCCTATTTCACAAAAAGAATTAAGTATAGATGCTATTAACTCACATCAGATAAAGGTGACAAACACAAGCGATCAAATTCTATTTGCGAAGTTGCAGTTAGAAGGTATTCCTTTGCTTGGCGACTCTACATCTTCGTCGCATCATTTAAACATGAAGGTGAACTATTATACGCTTGATGGCAAGAAACTAGATCCAAGTCGTTTGGTACAAGGAACCGATTTTGTAGCCGAAGTGAGCATATCGCATCCGGGTATTAAGGTGGATTATAAAGAAATGGCCTTGACTCAAATATTCCCTTCAGGATGGGAAATTCGCAACCTAAGATTGGAAGGTAACACAACAACCAAATCAGGCGATAAATCGCGCTATCAAGATATCAGAGACGATAGGGTTTATACTTATTTTGATATAGCTAAAAACAAAACTAAAAAGTATAAGGTGATTTTAAATGCAGCTTACCTTGGGCGATTCTACCTACCAACCGTGTATTGCGAGGCCATGTACGATAACGAAATAAACGCAAGCAAAGCAGGACATTGGGTCGAGGTGGTATCGCCTATGCCTGTTAAAGCAACAGCCGCTAGCCAGACGAAAAGTGATACGGTAAAAGTTGTGAAATAATAAGGGTCCTTTACACAGACGTTAGCGGTCAGCTTAGGGAGTAGTGGGTATGAAAGGAAGAAGAAATTGATATGAATAAGGAACAAGAAAAAAGAGCAGAGGAAATAATAAAATGCCTAAAATCGCATAATGGAAAAACCTCATTTGAAGTTATAAATAATGGATTTATAAATGAAACCATGAGTAACACCATTTCTATTTTGGAGTTCTTGGGAGAATTGGATTTGGTGGAAGATATGGGAAATAAGTTGTTCAGGTTAACGATAAAAGGCACTAAATTTAAGTCTTTCTCATCTCTTTCGTGGAGGATTAAATCTATTGCTGTTTGGAAGATAATAGCAGGTATGGGGGTAATACTAGGAATATTCCTTGGATGTTTACAGTTGTATGATTGGTTAGAAAAAAATAAACAAAAGCCTCGACACACAAAAGAGACAATAAAATCCGAAATATCAAATCAAAATAATAATCACACCAGTAAAGTAGACTCTTTAAAAATCGAACCGATAATCGAGTAGGAATCCGCTAGGCCATAAGTCTAGGAGATAATACTTCGACAACATAAACGAAGCGAACCTAATAAATGGGCTTGCTTAAAATATAAATTTATTCGGCTTGCTTATTGGGTATATTGATAAGATTACTCTTTGAAATCACTCACAAACCTAAGCAAGACTGTTATACACCATTAAAGAAAAGTGATAAATTCTAAACTTAGAGCATACAAGTATTTTAATAACCAATGGGAAAAAGTTTCTAGATGGGAATTAATAAAAATGTCTGATGTCGAGTATCGAAAATTTAAAGAATTACATTTTCCCTTATTTCTAACTAAATCAAAAGAAAGTCCAAAACTTACTTTTAATAATGGACAGAAAACTTTTAGATATTACCCAAATCAAGGAATAAATGAAAACCATACATCTAAAGGTTTAACTATTTCACATTTAATCGCACAAGAAGTTATTTCAGATATAAGAATCTTAAATCTAAAATTAAAAGATAAAAGAACTAAACCCTATCAAGACAAGGTATATAAAATTGAGGTTGACAATATTATAACGGAAAAGAAAATGGTATGTGGAGAAAATACATATTATGCTGACCTTTTAGTGTTATTCTCAAAACCAGCAAAATTATCTTTACAATGGAATGGATTTTTTAGTTTGGAAATATTTGTAACAAAAGATGTAGAAGGAAATAAGATTATAGATTACGAAAAAAAGAAAATTCCAGTAATTGAAATCGCGATTGGACCAAAATTAAAATTGAAAAAATCAGCGAGTGACGTTTCAGAAAAAGAAGAAGATAACTTACGTGATTTTATGAATGTCGTTTTCAGAAAGCAAATATTTGGAAATATTTTAGTATCACCAACTTCAGATAAATACAAAGAAAATGAAATTATAATCAAGCTCAATGATACTGAAAACAAAGTGATTGAACTAAAAAGCAACATTGTAAATAAAAATAACGAAATTGAAACCCTTGTGAATAGGAACAATCAACTTTATTCCAGTAACACAAATCTAAACAATACAATTCTATCAAAAAATGAACAGGTGAATTCTCTAAATAATGAAATTTCTGAATTAAAGAATAAATCACGTATGAATAGAATAATGGATGTATTCAAATAAAAATGATGTGCAAAAGAGTCGGCTATCGCTAGGTCATTTTCTCAGTGGAAAACATCCTGATATTCAAATGAGTACACTCATCGAGTAATCGATATGAAATTTCAGTAAAAATTAAATTAATTAATGAAACCCAAAGCGTTAAAGTCACTGATAAAACTTCCAAACCTCATTAAGTTTGGAAGTTTTGTTGTTTTATTAATTTGGTTCTGGTTTAGCTTGCCCCAACCGATTTTCAATACGCCTTATTCAAGTTTACTATTCGATCGAAACAATCATTTGCTGGCAGCTCAAATCGCTCCCGATGGCCAATGGAGATTCCCTGCAAGCGATAGTATTCCCTATAAATACGAGCAAGCACTCCTTCATTTCGAAGACCAGTATTTCTACTATCATCCTGGAGTTAACCCAATCTCGATTGGTAGAGCATTAGTTCAAAATATTTCGGAGAATCGTATAGTAAGTGGAGGTAGCACCATAACGCAACAACTTATTCGTATGAGCCGAGATAGCAAGCAAAGGAATTTGCATCAAAAATTGATCGAATTCGTTCTGTCAGTCAGATTGGAGTTATCCTATTCAAAAAAAGAAATTCTTAATCTATATGCATCACATGCTCCATTTGGAGGTAATGTTGTGGGTTTAGAAACGGCCTCTTGGCGATATTATGGGCGACCATCGAGTAAATTATCCTGGGGAGAAACAACAACCTTAGCTGTGCTTCCCAATTCACCATCTTTAATTTATCCTGGAAGAAACCATAGCATATTATTAGCAAAGCGAAATCGATTATTGGATAAGTTAGCTAAGAATGAGATTATCGATTCCTTAACTTGTGAGTTGGCTAAGGCTGAAGAATTGCCACAAAAACCCAAAGCTTTACCTCAATTAGCACCTCACCTATTAACGCGTGCCATAAATGATGGGCAACAAGGCAAATCGATTAAGACAAGTATAGATATCAATATTCAGAAATCCTGTAGTCGGATTATTGAGCAACATTACAGTCGCCTTAGAGAAAATCAAATTCAGAATGCCGCAGCATTAATTATTGACGTAAAATCAGGGAAAGTACTTTCCTATGTTGGCAACACACCAGGCAAAGATGTCAATTCGGGTCATCAAGTCGATTTAATCTCTTGCAATCGCAGCTCAGGAAGTATTCTCAAGCCACTTCTTTATTCCTTAATGATTAAGGAATCGCAGCTTTTGCCACATACATTATTAGCAGATATTCCAACTCAAATATCGGGCTATGCACCAAAGAATTTTAACAAGAAACACGATGGCGCTGTAAAAGCTAGCAATGCACTGGCGAGATCCTTAAATATTCCTGCCGTTTTGATGCTTCAGAAATATGGAGTGGAAAAATTTAGGAATAAGCTTAGAGAATTGGGCTTCACAAGCATTAATCGATCAGCCGATAATTATGGTTTGAGTTTGATATTAGGAGGAGGAGAAGTGAGTTTATGGGAGCTTGGAAACGTCTATTCGAGCCTTAGTAGAATGTTACAATTCTATACGAATGGAAGTTCAGAATATTCAAGCGATTTGTATTTTCCTGCATCCTATAAATCATCATTTACCTATAAAATCAAGAACAAATCCTTCAATGATATGATGGGAGCTGCTCCCGTTTATCACACTTTCGAGGCTTTAAACGAAATGGATAGACCCATAGATGGTGTCAATTGGAGCCTGTATAATTCATCACGAAAAATTGCATGGAAAACAGGAACTAGTTTTGGTCATCGAGATGCATGGTCTGTTGGTATTACACCCGAATATGTAGTCGTTGTATGGGTCGGCAATGCTGATGGCGAGGGACGACCAGGCTTAACGGGTGGCGCAACTGCTGCACCCATCTTATTCGATATTTTTAAATCGCTACCAACTAGCACTTGGTTCGATAAGCCTTACGATGATATGTTGAAAGTAGTGGTCTGTAAAAAAAGCGGCTACAAGGCATCATTCAATTGCAGTGAAATAGACAGTTTAGATGTTGCAATTACTGGAGAACGAACAAGTACTTGTCCCTATTGTAAACGAATCAACTTAGACAAAACGGGTCAATATAGAGTTAATGCCGATTGTTACCGTGTTAGCGATATGATTCAGAAATCGTATATGATTTTACCTCCAGCAATGGAATGGTATTATCAAAGAAAAAACCCCTTATACCAATCTCGACCACCCTATTTAGAAACTTGCATGAGTCAGGATAATGAAAACATAGATATTATTTACCCTAAGAATAACACCCGCCTTTTTATTCCTAAGAATTTTGGAGGATTGCTCGAACGATCAATTTTCCAGGCAGCTCATAGTATTCCTCGAGCAACTATTTATTGGCATATCGATAATGAATATTTAGGCAGCACTAATAATGTACATCAAAAGGAAATATTTACCGGTTTAGGCAAACATATTCTCATATTAATAGATGACAAGGGTGAAGTTTTAACTCGAAAATTTGAGGTGTTAATAAGTGAAAAATAGTTAACTATCTATTCCGCACGACTATTATTGCTCATAATCAGGCTTCGAAGCCATAATTTTTTATAATTTTACAAACCCAAAAGAAATCAATTATTCTTTTGATTATTTTAAGCTGTATATCAACAAGTTTGAATTGCTGATATTTAAATACAATGACGATGGAAAATAATTTGCAAATTTACAATACACTCAGCCGAAAGAAAGAGCTGTTTACGCCTATTAACCCCGGACATGTTGGATTATATGTTTGCGGTCCTACTGTTTATGGTGATGCTCATTTAGGTCACTCTCGTCCAGCAATTACTTTCGATATATTATTCCGTTTTTTAAAGCATTCTGGTTACAAAGTGCGTTACGTTCGTAATATTACCGACGTAGGACACCTGGTTAACGATGCTGACGAAGGAGAAGATAAAATTGCACAGAAAGCCCGTTTAGAGGAATTGGAACCTATGGAAGTTGTTCAGTATTTTACTGATCGTTACCATACCAATATGAATGATCTAAATGTTCTAATGCCAAGTATTGAACCTCGTGCTTCTGGTCATATCATCGAACAAATTGAACTGATTGAAAAGTTATTCGAGAATGGTTTTGCCTACGAAAGTAATGGTTCGGTTTACTTCGATGTAGAAAAATATAGTAAAAAGCACGATTACGGTAAGCTTTCAGGTAGAAAAATTGAAGATTTAATTTCAAATACACGCGACTTAGAAGGACAGAGTGAAAAGAAAAATAGCTTTGACTTCGCACTTTGGAAGAAAGCGAATCCTGAGCATATCATGCGTTGGCCATCAAAATGGAGCGATGGTTTCCCAGGATGGCACCTTGAGTGTTCGGCTATGAGTCAAAAATATTTGGGTGCTGAATTCGATATTCATGGCGGTGGACTTGATCTACAATTCCCACATCACGAATGTGAAATTGCACAATCAACCGGTGCTCATGGTCACGAAGCAGTTCGTTATTGGATGCACAACAACATGATTACGATCAACGGTCAGAAAATGGGTAAATCATTGGGTAACTTTATTACTCTTGACCAACTATTTGCTGGTGATAACGATGTATTGGAACAAGCATATAGTCCTATGACTATTCGTTTCTTTATTTTACAAGCGCATTACCGTAGTCCTCTTGATTTCTCAAATGATGCGCTTAAGGCTGCAGAAAAAGGCTTTAATAGATTAATGGCAGCTGTAGCTACACTTGATAAAATTAAAGCTGGTGCAGAATCAACAGTCAATATTGTGGATATTAAGACAAAAGCTTATACTGCATTAAATGACGATATTAATACGCCAATTCTAATTGCTCATCTTTTCGATGGCGTGAAAATGATCAACTCATTAGCAGCTGGCAAAGAACAGATCACTGCTGATCAACTTGAATCACTTAAGAAACTTTATCAAGATTTAGTTTACGACGTATTGGGATTGAAAAATGAAAAAGAAGCTGATGGGGGAACCAATGAGATTCTAGATAAGCTTATTTCATTATTACTAACAACTCGAAACGAAGCCAAGCAAAATAAAGATTGGGCAACGGCCGATAAAATTCGTAACGAATTAAGTAGTTATGGTATTGCCATAAAAGATACTAAAGATGGTTCCGAATGGGAAATCATTAAATAATACAAAAGCTGCTCAATTAATATTGAGCAGCTTTTTTTTAATCAATTGTTAAATTAATATCATTAGTTTAACTTTGGTCATCGGAGTTTACCTCCATTTAATAAAAATTCATCTCGTTCATAAAATATGAAACTTCAATTCCTTATTATCTCTCTATGCCTTGTTTCACTTTCAGCTTGTAATGGAAACGGAACTCATAAAACAATTGCAAAATCTGAAAAAGAAACTCAGGAAACGGCTATAGAGTATATTCGTAGCTTAAAATTAAAGCAACCACAAAGAGCAAAAGTTTTTGCTCAAGGAGATACGATTGAGATTTCGATAAAGAAAAGAAAGAATTCAAAGGATATTGATTCTCTACAACTAATTGTTGATGGTAAATCTCATCAGACAATTTTCTCAAAACCCTGGACTTTTTCTCATATAGCAAATGAAAAAAAGATGGGGAAACACAATTTTCAAATCTTGGCTTTTCATGAAGACGGAAAAAGAGGAAATATCTCTTCATTCTACAATATCAAATCGAATATTGCACCTAAAGAATTGACCTATAAAATTGTTAATACTTTTCCTCATGATAAAAAATCCTACACACAAGGCTTATTTTTTCACGATGGTTATTTGTATGAAGGAACGGGTCAATATGGGGAATCAACTCTTCGAAAAGTTGAAATAAAAAATGGGGAAAGTATTTTTGACAGAAAATTAGAGCCGAAGTATTTTGGTGAAGGTATCACCTACTATAATGGGAATATTATCCAATTAACATGGAGAGCATCTAAGGCTTTTGTAATTGATGCCGAAGACTTTTCACAGAAGGATTTCTTCAGACCACCTACTGCAAATGGAGAAGGTTGGGGAATTACAACCATGAATAACAAACTCGTTATTTCTGATGGTAGCAACAAACTAACTCTAGTCGATCCGAAAAATTACAGTAAAATTGGTGATATCGAAGTTTACGATGAAAAAGGGCAAGTGGATACTTTGAATGAATTAGAGTATATCAATGGTAAAATTTACGCCAACCTATGGCTAACTGATACAATTGTTATTATTGATCCTACTACCGGACGAGTAGAAAGCAATATTAACTTGGAAAATCTTCTTACTCCAGCTGAAAAAAGAAAATTAACTGAAGGTGATGATGTACTAAATGGTATTGCTTACGATTCAATTAACAATCGCCTATTTGTAACTGGTAAACGTTGGTCTAAACTTCTTGAAATAAAGATTGATTAAATCATTTATCTAATCAATTTTCACTTTTCCTGATCGTCTCTTAAAATGAGAATTCCGTGTTGATCTTAGGCCTTCGTACGATTGAAGAAGGCCTTTAACACTCCCTATTAAAACTTTTGCTTCTACCATAATTGGAACTCGGTTCCTATCATTACTCACCCAAATGGTCATATCTTCTCCACCTTGGAAAAGATGACCTTTTACAAGCATTGGAGAAAACTTTAAACACTCGTAAACTTCACCGCTCTTAAGTTTCACATTTTCTATTCCCTTATATCTGATATATAGATTATGAACCTCATTATCAATCAGCATACGAAGCGGGATTTTTTCTTTCTTTTTATACTTTGAAAAATCCAGGTTACGAGTGTAATAAGCAACCGATACAATATCAGAGCTTATATGTTTATTCTCAAGCGTATCTTTTCTTTCAGGTTTTTGTCTTTTTCTTATTTTCGAGTATATCTGATCCTTATTGTAATCGAACCAATATTCATGTCGAGCAATATAATCTCCTTCATGCGTTTTACGATCAAAATAAAAGGGTTTTAAACTCGTTGTATCCACATAACATGAAATCGTGTCACGCAGCTTGAAAAACCAATCAAAAGCCTTTAAACTTCTGCCTAAAGCTTCAATTTTATAAGCTGGTTTATCAGAATATGGTTCGTTCTTAACTTCAAGTTTCACTTCTCCTGCTGCAACCCATAAAAAGCCCCAGTTATAGTAGCCTCTAAAAGTCAATTTCTCTCCCGCCTGAAAGGCAAAATTCTCAATCCCAGATTTCTCCTGAGATTTTAATTGACCTATCGAACAAAATAATACGAGGATAAAAAGAATATATCTCAAATCAGTAAATTTAAAGATTAACCTTACCTATTTTTTTCTCAATCGCACTAACCTTAGACTTAAGGCGATTGTGCTTGTTTTTCTGAATATCAACAGTCATTGTTGAATATACACGATCAGAATGTGGCTCTAAAATGGCATATGCCCTATTCACAATATCTAATGCTTCAGGAAAAGTTTCCGTTTCTATAAGAGTCCCCATTGCCGTTAATTGATAATCGACTCCACTTTCGCGAATCATTTCAATAACTTGACTAACATATTGACTAACGCTATCACCTTTATCAGTTGGAAAAATAGCGAATTCTAAAAGTGCTGACATAATATTAGATATTTAGTGTTCGTGAGATATTACAACATTCTCTTCAACCTCCCAATTAGAACGTACCTTTATCTCCTTACGAAAGTAATGAACGGTCTCTGGCTGTAGGTTTAATTTATAGTTACCCGTATCCCATTTACCATTATCATTCCAATCTTCAATAATTTTAATGATATAGGTTTTAGGTTCAAGATAATCGAAAGTTATAAGTTGGTCAGAATATATCTTTTTGCTCTGAATAAGGGTTTCATTTTTATTATTCTCTATAATTTGCACCAATACCGGTTGATGAACATGATCAACTTGAAGAAGTATTTTACCATAGTATTCAAGCTCTTTCGTTTTAAATTTCTTTGTGAAAGCATCACTCTTTAAAGCAAAAATATTTTCAAAAGTAGCAGAATCAATATCTAAACGGTAACTGGTTTCAGATTCCCATTTCACATTCATGTGATAGGTACGTAATAAGGCCGAATCTTCCTCAAAATTGAATGGTACAGTAACTTCCAGAGTATCCACCATTTTTACAAGATGAATACTATCAAGTATAAAATCAAATAAAGGTTCATTAAACTCGAATTCTATTCCTTTATGAAGATCTTGTGAGGATTGAATATTCGATTTAAAGCCATAAACAGGCTTCTTAATTTTAGACTTTTCAGCTTGTTTCTTTGATTGCTTCGCTTTCTTTGGATCTTTAAAATTCAACTTTATAGTATCACTAAAGCTAACTAATTGATTTGTTGAATCAGTCTTTAGATAGTTCAGAACAGCTGTTAATGTATCTCTTTTATAAATATTAGAATCAACGACCCAATAAGACAAAGTATCAAGAGTACTATTACTCTCAATAAGAAAACTATTTGCATCATCTTCTAGTTCTAAAATATCAATTTTCAAATCCTCAGTTCGTTTGAAAGAAAATTCAAAATCCAGTTTTTCACGTCGAGAACGATCAAACTTAGTTAGATATAATAATGGATTTTCCTCCTCAAATAAATTGATTTGTAGATCAGCAGGACTAAAAGCTGTATAAGTTCTTAGTGCCGATGAATCTGGAGTAATACTATCCAATTGTTGAAAAGTATGAGCACTGGGAGTAAATAAGCTGTCCAAAAAGCCAATAACCTCACCTGGTCCATTATATTTATAATCGCGATTCCCATCAATTAGAGCGAATATTTTATAAGTTCCAGCTTTCATATTACTCAAATTAAAATGCCCTGCTGTGTCGGTTTGAGCAACGTAATCTGGAATCGTAGTCAAGGGGACAGAATCCTGATGATTAGAATAAGCATAAATCTGTACTTTCTCTAGAGGAAGGGTGGTAAAAGCATCTACAGCGTGACCTTGTATACTTAGAGAATCAAGTTCTTTTCCTGTAGAAAATACATACTGAAAATTATCCAATGGATTTCCTTCGTTAAAATCCGCAATACCATCAGCAAAATCAAGTGTATAAGTTGTGTTGGGTTTTAAGCTATCCCCCATGTCAACATAGATAGATTCACCACGTAAATTCACCGTAGGCTTTCTATCAAGAGGTGGAGACACAACGAATTTTTCGTTAATCTCTTTCAACTGCACAAATTCATTGAAATAGATATTCACCTTACCTCCCTCAACTTCAGTTGAAAAATTGGGTGGAGTTGTTTTTTCAACAACAGGAGATTCTTCGTCCTTAGGTCCACCAACTGGATATCCCATGTTTGCACATGAATAAATTAGGGAAGAAATAAACAACCCAACAAGAATTTTACTAGTAAATGCTTTCAATTCGATATGTTTTGATAATGATCTACAAAATTATAAAGATTAGAAACAAAAATAAGTTAATAAAGCTAAAATGCTTATGTCAAAGGTTTTTAATTTCGATTTATTAAGGAATTGATGTGTGAAATTACATTAAAGATGTCAAATTGGACAGATGTTGATTGGTTATATGAAGTAAACCTAATGCCGTGGGGAGTAGAAAATCATAATTACAATTAGTAGTGACTGATCAGTTAGTATTAATCTATAGAAAGTGAATGTAGAGTATCTTGACTTATCAGCGTCATCTGCGGGGAAATAAATAAGACATTGCTAAGTTTGGAATGAAAAAAGTCATACCATGACATTTACATCTTTATCAGTCGTCTTGGAAATTCTGTTTAGCGACCTTAAGATATTGCTATATCCAAGAAAGTATCAGCGGGAAGACAAATACTAGCCTAAGGAATATTCAAGATTTGAAGCTGACTTTTGCCCATTAGAAATTAGGGCAAGAAACAAGACGCTTAAATATTCGCATCGAACTATTATTCACTTGATTATATTCTGGAATTCTTCTATCGAAAGAATTTAACAAAAAGCTTAGAGCGGGCTTTGTCAGTCTGCCGTCAGGCGTGCTACAGTTTCAACTACATAGAGAAAACTAGGATCAGACTGACTTGATTTTTTGCTTACTTTTTTATCTAAGCAAAAAGTAAGAGCCCAGCGGCTCTAGCGAAAAATATCAGTTAATAATTAGGATAACAATAGATCTAAGATATTGCCTGACGATGGAGTCAAATTTATAAAGTCAGCATGGATATTCTGGATATCAAACTTAAAGTATTGTTACCAGGAGGGAAGTTTCTGCGAAAATCAGCCTAATCTGCGGGAAAATCATTGAATAATTAGCGATTAACGATGAGTAATTAGGGTAATCATAGACCAGATATCTCGCTTAGTGTTGGGGAAAACTTGATAAAGTCATCATGGATATTCGACTTAGCTTCTTAAGATATCACTATAAGGGAGGAAACATCTGCTATAATCAGCAGGAGGAACAATTCGTAATTCCTAAATCGTAATTGTTTCCAGAGTTTGAGGCAT
>NZ_JBTCHQ010000008.1:0-256034 GCF_054254355.1 Ancylomarina sp. YFZ004 | reverse complement strand
TCCGCCCAAAACTTTTTGATAAAAATATGATTAAGATTGTGAGACGGATTTTTATATCTGGCCTCGGCAGTCCCGATTTATCGGGAGGGCCCCATAGGTGAAAAAGGCGTTAAAAACAGAATGCTGTTTGAGTGAGGTACGAATGAGTTCAGTCTGTTTAGCCTTTGAACCGTGATGGGTCACTGAGTGCCGGAGCCATTGATTTTTGTTACTTTTCATCAAGGCATTGACAAATCATGAATTCTTTAATTTAAAATAACAATATGAATAAAAGTAAATAAAAAAAAAGTTTGTATTATGAATCTGATTTTGCTGTGAAACAAATTTCCCAAGAATTGATGAAAGTGAAATTCTTCCTATTTTAACAAAGTAAGATTATTCATCTATACCCAGAAATCTCTCTTGATCTTCTTTGAAAAGAGTTGTAGATATTGAGTCTTTCTTATTGTGTTTAATAAAAACATTTGAGTAATTATAGAATTAGACCCAACTTTTACTGGTGATCCGATGTTTCCTCCCTTATAGTGATATCTTAAGAAGCTAAGTCGAATATCCATGATGATTTCATAAAGTTTACTCCAAGGCAAGAGAGGATTAAGTTCTATTTCTATCCTAATTATTCATTGATTTTCCCGCAGATTAGGCTAATAATCGCAGATATTCCCTCTCAGACAACAATATATTAAGACGATATTCAGAATGTCCATGATGACTTTATCAAGTTTTCCCCAACACCAAGCGAGGTATCTTCTCTATTGCTATCCTAATTACTCATTGTTAATCGCTAATTATTAATTGACATTGTCGCTGATTAGGCTGATTGCCGCAGATATTCTTCATTCATATGGAATTGTACTGTCACAAGAATCTGGATGGGAGAACCGAACGAAAAATCCCGATTATTATCGGAATCGGGAACATAAGAAATTAGAATGGGTGAATAATAGATCGATGCCAACCTTTAAGTGTCTTGTTTCTAACGAAGCAAGACGCTTTTTTTATGCAATAAACTCTGGAAAATAATTACGAATTACGATTTAGGAATTACGAATTGCTTCTCCTGCTGATTCTCGTTGATATTCCCTCCCAGGCAACAATACATTAAGATCATATTCAGGATGTCCATGCTTACTTTATCAAGTTTACTCCATCGCCAAGCGCGATATCTGGTCTATGATTACCACTCATAGTTAATTGCTAACTATTAATTAATATTCCCCGCAGATCAGGCTAATAATCGCAGATATTCCCTCTCAGACAACAATATATTAAGACGATATTCAGAATGTCCATGATGACTTTATCAAGTTTTCCCCAACACCAAGCGAGATATCTTATCTATTACTATCCTAATAACTCATTGTTAATCGCTAATTATTAATTGACATTGTCGCTGATTAGGCTGATTGCCGCAGATATTCTTCATTCATATGGAATTGTACTGTCACAAGAATCTGGATGGGAGAACCGAACGAAAAATCTCGATTATTATCGGAATCGGGAACATAAGAAATTGGAATGTGTGAACAATAGGTCGATGCCAACTTTTAAGCGTCTTGTTTCTAACGAAGCAAGACACTTTTTTTTGTTCAAAATTCTGGGAAATAATTACGAATTACGATTTAGCACTTACGAATAGGAATGTGGTTATGAAGTATATTCACAATTATTTAGCGACAGAGTCGCGTCCCATCTGTAGCTAAAACGAACGGAAAAACAACAGAGGTGCAGAGCACCGATCTATCTCAACAATATCTATCCGAACAATAAACGTCTCAACAGAAATTTATTCTCTACCATTAATCACTAATCGTAAAGTTTACTGATTAGGTTTAATGAAGGTAAAAAAAAAAGAGGCTTCCCAATTGGAAAGCCTCTCATGTATCTTAGAACTGATCTTCTATTACTAAAGTTAGAATATCTCTTAATTCACGTCCCATAGCCTCAACTTGTTTTGGAATAAAACTATTGGCTGTCATTCCAGGAATCGTGTTAGCTTCTAACACGTAGGGAATGCCGTTTTTGATAATATAGTCGATTCTAACGATCCCTTTACACTTTAAGTCATCATATATATCTGAAGAAAGAGATTGGATCTTCTGAGTCAATTCTGACGAAATTCTCGCTGGCGTTATTTCTTCAGCCATTGTTGGATCGTATTTGGCTTCAAAATCGAAGAAATCATTTTTCGGAATCACTTCAGTAATTGGAAATACAATTTCTTCTTTACTTGTTTTTAGAAGACCACAGGTTACTTCCAAGCCTTCAATATATTCTTCAATAATGACTTCATTACCTTCGTTAAATGCTTTTAAAATGGCATTTTCGAGTTCATCAAGCCGTCTTACTTTCGAGATACCAAAACTTGAACCATCTGCATTGGGTTTAACGAAACAGGGTAGACCTACCTTTTGCTCTATACACTTGCAATCAAACGCTATATTTTTCTTAAGCAGCGTCGATTTTGCAAATTCATATCCTAATGTTTTAAGATAAGAGTTGCATGCATGTTTATTAAAACTTAATGCGCTGCTTAGAACGTCACAGGTTGAATGTGGAATATTTACTAAGTTAAAATAGCCTTGTAGTATCCCGTTTTCGCCTGGAGTGCCATGAATGGCAATATAGGCAAAGTCGAACTTGATTTGTTTAGAATCGACTGTAATGCTAAAATCATTCTTGTCAATATCATACTCTTCATTATCAATATTGACTTTCCAATCTTGCCCTTTAAAAACAGCTAAATACACCTGATATATATTCTTATCAAGGGTATTGAAAATATGCTCAGAAGTTTGCATTGATATCACAAACTCAGCAGAATCTCCCCCCGCTATAATTGCTATATTCCTTTTCATAAAATTAGAGTCTATAAATCTACTGTTCCTTGTTCTTCATCTTCAATTTCGATATCTCGGTTTGAAGTATATTCTCTCCATTTGGTGATAAGTGCTGTCATATCATCTGGAATTTCAGAATCGAATGAAACGTATTCATTTGTTTCGGGATGAATGAATCCTAAGGTTTTTGCGTGTAAGGCTTGTCGAGGACAAATTTTAAAACAATTTTGAACGAATTGCTTGTATTTTGTGAATTTTGTTCCTTTTAGAATTTGATCTCCAGTGTAACTCGCATCATTAAATAATGGATGACCGATATGTTTGAAGTGAGCACGAATTTGGTGAGTACGTCCTGTTTCAAGAACACATTCTACTAGGTTTACATATCCTAATCTTTCTAAAACGCGGTAATGTGTTACAGCATGTTTGCCATGTTCTCCGTCAGGGAACACATCCATTATCTGTCGGTTTTTTAAATTTCTACCAACATGTCCAGTAATTGTTCCTTCATCCTCTTCCATGTTTCCCCAAACTAATGCACGGTACTTTCGATCACTGGTTTTGTTGAAGAACTGAAGTGCAAGTTTTGTTTTGGCTATCTCGGTCTTTGCAATAACCAAAATTCCTGAAGTATCTTTATCGATACGATGAACCAAGCCTGGACGTGGATCTACTGAATTGAATAAAGGTAAGTTTTTAAGGTGGAAGGCTAGTGCATTTACAAGTGTTCCGGAGTAATGTCCATAAGATGGATGAACAACCATTCCCGGATCTTTATGTACAATAATAAAAGAATCATCCTCGTAAACAATTTTTAAAGGAATATCTTCAGCAATAATTTCAATTTCTCGAGGTGGATAGCTAAGGACAATTGTTACAATATCGCCTGGCTTAACTTTATAATTTCTCTTAACAACCACATCGTTGACACGGATATTTCCATTGTTTGCAGAGTCCTGAATTTTATTTCGGGATGAGTTTAGCATACGACCAGCCAAATATTTGTCTATTCTCAAAGGTGTTTGCCCAGGATCAACATCATATCTGAAATGTTCGTATGATTCTTGATTAGCTTTGCTATCATCAAGATTTTCGAATTCTAAATTTTCTTCTTCTTGCATTATATATGATTCTGTATTATCCTATTATTTTAATTGACTCTTTAAATATGCCTTTGCATTTCTAATCTTTAAGCTATCAGTCGTTAGCCAGATATTAAATTTGCTACCTGGGGCAATTTTAGAATTTTCTTTATAAGCATGAGATTGCTGATAAACTTGAGCATTCAGTGAGTCCGAAAGATTCATGACGCTGTTATCGAAACTCAGACGTCCAATATTTAAGTTTGATAAAATAATGTGCTCTTTGGCATCCTTATAATATTTACCAATTAATTCGGGTGTTTGTATTCTAATATTTTTTCCTTTTCCTAAGACAAGATCGATACGAGAACCTTTGTCTATTAAATCACCTTGATTAATCGTGTCACCCTTGAATTCAGGGTAGAGAACTAGGTTGTAATAATCGTAATCAACATACTTGAGTTTGCCAATTTTAAAACCATTTGTAATTAGAATCTCGTAGGCTTGTCTAAATGAATTATCAACTAAGTTAGGAAATCTAATTTGTTCTGGCTTAAGAGAATTTATAGTTAGGAATATATTGCGATTTCGTTTTACCAGAGAATTAGCTTTAGGGCTTTGGTCAATGATACATCCAGCAGGTAAGCTAGAATTGTAAACTGAATCGTATATCGTATATCGTAATTTAGTTTCTTCTATCAGATTGGTGCTTTCTTCCAGACTTAGACTATAGAGGCTAGGAACTTTTATTTCTTCACCATGATTGGTGTAGAAACTTAAACTCTGAAGGGTAATCCAAACCAAGGCTATTGCAATAATTATTGAAAGACCTAAATGTTTATAGAAAGCTTTACTTTTTAAAAAATGTCTTAGTCGCATATGTTTTTAATTTGCTTTAGGATGCCAATACCATTGTTTCTAAGCGGTAAATTCCAAATGTAATCGGTTACGATATCTTATCGTTTAGAATTTACTAAGCGTATATTTATATTTTTTATCCTCTGATAATCTCTATTTTATATCCATCAGGGTCTGTAATGAAATAGTATTTCGGTTTTTCTCCTGGTAAGCCCTTAAGGTCTGTTGTTTCTAATCCCATGTTTTTGTGAAACTCATGAGATTCTTCCAGATCTTCTACAGTTAATGCAAAATGACCAAATCCGTTTCCTATTTCATAAGGTTTTTCAGTATTATAATTGTACGTTAACTCTATTTCAAATTTATTATTTTCATCAGAGAGATATACAAGCGTAAACTTATAATCAGAGTAGTCAAGTCTTTTTACTTCATTCAGTGATAAAGCTTTGTTGTAAAATTCTAAGGACTTGTTTAAATCCATTACTCTGATACAAGCATGTGCTAAATTGTATTTCATGTTTTATTCCTCTAAAGATTAATTGCCTTTATTCAATAGTTTGATTTTAATCGATGAATCATTTCATAAAGTGAATGAATACAAAAATAATAGAGATTTTCTGATTAATGATAGATCTGTCGGTAAATTATGCAGAATCTAAATAGGTACAGATTTCGATTGTCTAATTGACCCTAATCATTTAGAATGAAAACGTTCTATTTGTTATCTGAAATTTGACTCTCAAACTAAAAAGCAAAAAAAAAGAGTTCCCTTGGAACTCTTTAAATTTTTTAAGAAACCTATAAACACAAAAAAGCAAAGAATATAGAACTCTTTACTTCTTCTATTTTATAGAAAGCTAATTTTAAAAATTAAGCTTTGTGTCTGCGCTCGCTAGAAACAGATAATTTTTTTCTGCCTTTTGCTCTTCTACGAGATAATACTGCTCTTCCGTTTGCAGAAGCCATTTTGTCTCTGAAACCGTGCTTGTTTCTTCTTTTTCTATTTGATGGTTGAAATGTTCTTTTCATCGCGAAATATTTTTATCGAATAAAGTGATTATATGCGTTGATTTTGGACTGCAAAAATAGGTATTTTTTTTATCTGGCAAAAGATTAAGCCGAAATAATTTGGTTTAAAGTGTCATATGGACAATTTTTTTTGTCTCAAAGTAGTCCTCAGTAAAGAAATCAGTACAATTGAAGAGACTAATTTTTTTTCCATATGGCTTGATTTCTTCTTCAAAATCGCCTCCTTTTATATAAATAATCCCATTTGGGAGTGCATTTATGTTCTTGGCCTTGCAATTTTTCCTTACCATATTGACGAAACCAGGGAAAGCTGTAACCGCTCGACTGACGATAAAATCAAATTTGGTTTTGACTTGTTGTACACGTGTATGTTCCGCTGTTACATTTTTTAGACCTAATGCATTGGCAACTTCAATAACCACTTTAATCTTTTTGCCAATTGAATCAACCAAATGAAAATTAGTTTCTGGATAAAGAATTGCAAGAGGAATACCAGGGAAGCCACCTCCAGTTCCCACATCCAAAACATTGGACCCAGGTTGAAATTGGATAACCTTAGCTATGGCTAAAGAGTGGAGAACATGATGTAGATATAAATAATCAATATCTTTTCGTGAGATGACATTGATTTTTTCATTCCACTCAGTGTAAAGATCTTTAAGTTGGGCCAGTTGATTTTTCTGTTCCTCAGATAAGTCTTTAAAGTATTTTAAAATTAATTCCATGCTATAATTTATAATGCGTGGCAAAGATATAATTATAATTTTAGAGCAGAAAGAAACTTAGTAAAAGGAGAATAGCTTTAAACTCATAATTTCAGTCTGAAATAAATTATAGTTCGTCATTCTGGATATTAATGAATAGAAGTTTCCTTGCTCTGAAAAGTTGAGCTTTGATTGTGCCGATGGGTAAATTCATCTCCTGTGCTATTTCTTCGTAAGAATACTCTTTGAAATAACGCAATTCAATTAAAATGCGGTAGCGATCCTTCAATTGGCTAACTTTTTGTCTCATATACCTCGCATTTTGCTTATTTATGATCTGTTGCTCAGGCGATGGGGTCTTGCTTTCATATGAAGGCAAGTCCATGTTGCTTTCTTCTTTTGTTTCAAGTTTGATGATACTTTTTTTCTTTTTACGAATAAAATCGATACTCGTGTTTGAAGCGATTCTGAAAAGCCATGTGCTAAAGGCATATTTTGTGGAATATTGATTGATATTCCTAAAAGCTTTTCCAAAGCATTCAAGGGTTAAATCTTCAGCATCGGTTCTATTATTAACTATTCGTAGTAAGAAATAGAAAATAGCATCCTTATATCTCAAGAAAAGTTTCTCAAAAGCTTTCTGATTGCCTTTCATTGCTGCTTGTACATTTAGCAAGTCAATTTTGGCATTATCCGATAAGTTGGAATTCTGATTCATACAAGTTGCTTATATGGATGATTACAGCTTATTAATTACGAATTTCACTTTTATTAAAGTGAAATAAAATATGAAATAATGTAAGTAGATAATATTAAGTTCGGTGTGTGCAAACAACCGTACAGACTTAATATACTTTAATAAGTTGAGTGTTTTGTATTCTATTTGACAAATAGAAATACATCATAGGTAGATGTTTAGCAAAAGCTGTCCTAAGGATTTCTAATAGGGTCTCTCTTCCACTATTATAAATAAGTTTCAATGCCAATATTATTATCTATATTTGCAGACTGTTTTTAATGGGAATGACTCAATGTTTGAGATCTACTTTCCCACTTTTACTGAAGTTGATATGGATTTTAAATTACACAATACTGATGATAGATCAGGCGCTAGAACTGGCGAAATTACGACTGATCACGGGAAGATTAAAACACCTATATTCATGCCTGTTGGAACACTTGGCTCTGTAAAGGGTATTCACCAACATGAATTGAAAGAGGATATTAATGCTGAGATTATCTTAGGGAATACCTATCATTTATACTTGCGTCCAGGTTTGGACGTTCTAGAACAAGCAGGTGGCTTACACAAGTTTAATGGTTGGGATAGACCAATTTTGACTGATAGTGGAGGATTTCAGGTTTTTTCACTTGCTGAAAATCGTAAATTGACCGAAGAGGGTGCTATGTTTAGATCGCATATCGATGGATCGAAACATATGTTTACTCCAGAAAATGTAATGGATACTCAGCGTACTATTGGGGCTGATATTATTATGGCATTTGATGAATGCCCTCCAGGAACGTCTAGTTATGAATATGCTGAGAAATCTCTCGGACTAACTCAACGTTGGTTAGAACGATGTGTTGATCGTTTCGATAGCACAAAAGAGAAGTATGGCTATTCACAAGCTCTTTTTCCTATTGTTCAGGGCTGTGTCTATAAAGATTTGAGGATTAAAGCGGCTGAACATGCTGCATCTTTAGATAGAGAAGGATATGCTATTGGTGGATTGGCTGTTGGTGAACCAACTCCAGATATGTACGAAATGATTGAGGTGGTTAATCAGGTTTTACCTGAGAATAAACCTCGTTATTTGATGGGTGTTGGAACCCCTATCAATATTTTGGAAGCTATCTCTCGTGGTGTTGATATGTTCGACTGTGTTATGCCAACTCGTAATGGACGAAATGGAATGATTTTTACCAGCGAAGGAACATTGAACATGAGAAATCTTAAATGGGTGAAAGATTTTTCTCCATTAGATCCTAATGGAACGTCATATGTTGATTCTTTTTATTCAAAAGCTTATGTGAGACATTTGATTCGTTCGAATGAGTTGTTGGGTGCTCAAATATGTAGTATTCACAATCTTGCTTTTTATCTATGGTTAGTTCGCGAAGCTAGAGAGAAAATTAATGAGGGTACATTCTCCGAATGGAAGAAAGTTATGGTTGAAAAACTAGGTAGACGTTTGTAGAATAATGTTAAAAAAGCTTGAATGTGGAAGTTTGAGCTTGACATTTGGTTAAGATAGCCTATTTTTAGACTTGATAAGTGGCTTTTCATTTATTTTATGATGCCATTTATCTGATGGAAATCTTTAAATAAAAACTGATATAGAGAATGTTTGGGAAATTAGATTTATATATCATTCGAAAGTTTTTAGGAACCTTCTTCTTTGCAATAATCTTGATAATCAGTATTACAATCATTTTTGATTTCTCTGAGAAGATTGATAATTTCATTGATAAAGAGGCTCCTTTTAAGAGTATTATATTGGACTATTACGTCAATTTTATTCCTTATTTCGCAAACTTATTTAGTGCCTTATTTACCTTTATATCGGTTATCTATTTCACCTCTAAAATGGCTTACGATACCGAGATTATTGCTATTCTTAGCTCGGGTGTCAGTTTTAGAAGGTTGATGTTTCCTTATTTTATATCAGCTTTAATTATTGGGATTTTTTCCTTCTTCTTGAGTAACTTTATTATTCCTCCAGCAAATGCTAAACGACTCGAGTTTACGGATACTTATATCAAAAAACGATTCGTAAATAAAGAGCGGAATATACATCGTCAGATTGAACCTGGCCTGTTTATTTACATGACTAACTTTGAGACATCTAGTAAAAAGGGATATAAATTTTCTCTTGAGAAATTTGAAGGTAAGCAGTTGGTTTCAAAGCTAACATCACGTTCAATTAAGTGGAACGAGGATAAAGAAAAGTGGACCATTAAGGATTATTTTATCCGAACATATGATGGTGACAAGGAGAGTTTCGAAAAAGGAAAATCTATAGATACGCTCTTAAATTTTGGTCCTGACGAATTTAGTCGGCGAACAAATGTTGTTGAAGCCATGAATATGATGGAACTCGATGACTTTATCGATGAGCAAATTATGAGAGGTGATAGTAATATTAGTGCATACAAAATAGAAAAGTATCGCCGTATTGCCAATCCTTTTTCTGCATTTATCCTAACACTTATTGGCGTTTCTCTAGCATGCAGGAAAGTACGAGGAGGAATGGGATTGCATCTTGGAGTAGGATTAGCACTTAGTTTTTCATTTATTCTATTTATGCAAATTTCTACTGTTTTTGCTACAAATGGGAGCATGAGTCCATTGTTGGCAGTTTGGTTGCCGAATATGGTTTTTTCAGTTATTGCGATTTATCTTTATCGGGTAGCTCCAAAGTAAAAACGTTCTAAATAATCTACAAGCAAGACCTTGCTTTCCTACCGTAAAATCGGTACTTTAGTGAGTTGGTATCTTGCAATGAGGATTGCTTATTTTTTTGTAGAACAAAAAATGAGTATCCTTGCAGACAATGAAATCAGTTATTCGACTTTTATTTATTTAACTGTTCGATAAGATTTATATAGGATCGCCAGAGTTTGGTGTATCTTTACCTTTATTAAAGTAAAAGTCTTTGTTTATTTTCTTTTAAAAATTGAGAAAATGAATTGGGAATTTTATGCTTTATTGGTAAAACTTAAAGTTTGGACAAACTTGAAATACAACTAAATGTATACTTTAAAGTATACGCTTTTTAACTAAATGTACGTAATATGTCATTGAAACGAAACATTCTTGATCTTAGAAAGAGAAAAGAAAAAGTGCTTCAAGGTGGTGGTGAAAAAGCTATTCAGAAGCAAGTTGCAATGGGTAAATTGACTGCACGTGAAAGAGTTACATCAATTGTCGATGAAGATTCTTTTCATGAGTACGATATGTTCGTAGAGCACGAAGCCCGCGACTTTGGCATGGAAAAGAAACAACTTCATGGTGATGGAGTTATCATTGGAACTGGAACTATTTATGGTCAGCCTGTATGCCTTTTTGCACAGGATTTTACTGTAGCTGGAGGTTCTCTTGGTCTTATGCATGCACGTAAAATTACAAAAATAATGGACCATGCATTGAAAATGCGTGTGCCGTTGATCGGTATTAATGATTCGGGTGGAGCTCGTATTCAGGAAGGTGTTAATTCACTTGCTGGTTATGGTGAAATCTTTTTCCGTAATACTTTGGCATCGGGAGTTATTCCTCAATTGTCAGTTATTCTAGGTCCTTGTGCTGGTGGAGCCGTTTATTCTCCTGCCCTTACCGACTTTGTGTTTGTAGTAGAAAACATTTCCAAGATGTTTATTACCGGTCCTGAGGTAATAAAAACAGTTTTAGGTGAAGAAATAAGTATGGAAGAACTTGGTGGTGCGAAAGTACACAGCGAGATTACCGGTAATGCTCATTTCTATGCGTTAAACGAGCTTGAGTGCTTTGAGCAAATCAAGAAACTACTTACATTCATTCCATGGCACAACGAGAAGAAAGCACGTCCTTTCCCTCCAAAACCACCTAAGGCTGAATACAAAATTGAAGAAATTGTTCCTCAAGATCCAACTCAACCTTACGATATTCGTAACGTAATTAGAGCGATTAGTGATGATTCTGACTTCTTTGAAGTAATGGAAGGTTTTGCACGTAACATCGTTATTGGTTTTGGTAGAATGAATGGCGAAACTATCGGTTTTGTTGCCAATCAGCCACTAGTACTTGCTGGTGTACTTGATTGTGATTCTTCAGACAAAGCAGCACGTTTCATTCGTTATTGTGATGCCTTTAATATTCCTTTGGTTACTCTTGAAGATATGCCAGGTTACTTACCAGGTGTTGACCAAGAGCACGCAGGTGTTATTCGTCATGGTGCGAAAATCCTTTATGCTTATAGTGAAGCTACAGTACCTAAAATTACTGTAATTGTACGTAAAGCTTATGGTGGAGGTTATATTGCTATGAACTCTCGTCATATGAAGGCTGACTTCATGTTTGCATGGCCTAATGCAGAAATTGCTGTAATGGGACCTGAAGGTGCTGCTAATATTATCTTTAGAAAAGAGATTATGGCTGCAGAAGATCC
The DNA here is from genome assembly GCF_054254355.1 of Ancylomarina sp. YFZ004. Taxonomy (NCBI): domain Bacteria; kingdom Pseudomonadati; phylum Bacteroidota; class Bacteroidia; order Marinilabiliales; family Marinifilaceae; genus Ancylomarina; species Ancylomarina sp. YFZ004. The sequence goes on along the minus strand of NZ_JBTCHQ010000008.1, from coordinate 244,374 downwards.
TGAAGCGATGCGTAAGGAAAAGGTTGCTGAATACAAAGCGAAGTTTGCAAATCCATATGTTGCGGCTGCTAAAGGTTATATCGATACAGTTATCGAACCTGAAGAGACTCGTAAGATGTTATTGCATTCTCTTGAAGTTTCTACGAACAAGGTTGATGGAAGACCAAGAAAGAAACACGGTATTCCTCCATTTTAAATCGAACTACTATGAGCAATTTTAAAGAGTTCAACGTTGATGGAACCATCTATATTACTGAAGTTCCAGATAGAGTTGCGAATAAAAAGAAGTGGGAAAGACCAAATCCGAACCACATCAAATCTTTTATACCCGGAACAATTGTTGAAATTTACGTTAAAGAAGGTCAGGAAGTTAAAGAAGGTGAATGCCTTATGATTCTTCAAGCGATGAAGATGAAAAACAAAATTCTGATGCCTTTCGATGGAATAATCGAAAAGATAAATGTAAAAGTTGACGGGAAAGTACCTAATCGTTTGGTTATGGTTGAGCTTAAAGCTTAATTCTTCTTCGTTTAACGAGATATATAAAGGCTGTTCTTTTACTAGAACAGCCTTTTTTATATATAAGGAGTTTGAATTACAATCGATCTTTCCAACAATAATGCTTTTCCCATTGCGGTAATATATTGGGTTCATTTTTAAATAGACCAAACATACTAGACCCACTACCTGACATGGCGGCATAAATGGCACCTTCTTCATAAAGTTCTTCTTTAATTATAGCGAGTAGAGAATGCTTTGGGAAAATACTGTTTTCAAAATCGTTTTTAATTGATGATTTCCAAGTTTCGATAGGTTGCTTGATAAGTTCTTCTAATGAGATTTCTTGTTTCTGAGCTTTGATATTGGCATAGGCTTCAGGCGTACTAATGTGAACATCTGGCTTAATCAGGAGGATGTGATAACCTGAGAGATCCAAATCAATAGAGCTTAATTTATCACCTTTTTCAACTGCAAAAGCAGGTTCATTTTTAATGAAAAAAGCACAATCACTACCTAGTTTCTTCACTTCATCTTCCATTTCCTCAATACTCATTCCAAGCTTAAATTTCTGATTTAGAAGTTTAATCATATAGGCAGCATTTGCCGATCCACCACCCAATCCTGCTCCAAAGGGAATCTTTTTGTGTAGATGAATATCTTGTGCTGGGAAATTGTATTTTGCTTTAATAAGCTCGTACGCTTTAACTACAATATTGTCTTTTGCTTCTATATTAATTGGAATTCCTGAGGCTGAGAATGTGTAGGGTGAATTTCCCTTGGAATCGGCAATTTCGATGGCGTCTCGCATGTTAATAGGAAAAAACACAGTTTCGATATTGTGGAAGCCATCACTTCTTTTTTCAACAATGTTTAAACCGATATTAATTTTTGCATTTGAGTAAGTAAGCACAAGCCAGAATATTTTGTTAATAAATATGAACAACAAAAATACAGCTTTTATATAAATTAAGAATTCAAAGGGTAGATTTTTATTTTCTATAAGTATCTTTGTTCTCTGTAAAATGATTTAGCTTTAAAAATCAGAAATCAAAATTGAAGTTTTATTTAATTTTATAAGTTTATATGGATAAGTGTTTTATCTAGATTAATTCAATCTCCAGTAAGAAACAAGTATGGCAGAATCGAAGAAATATACCCCTAAAGCAAAAAAAAATCAGTTGTCTGAACATGGACAGGTGCCACCTCAGGCTGTTGAGCTCGAAGAGGCAGTTTTGGGTGCTATCATGTTGGAGAAAGATGCTATTATAAATGTAGGAGATTTATTGAAAGCAGATAGTTTTTATAAGCCAGCTCATCAGAAAATATTTAAGGCTATCATGAGTCTATCTTCTAAGGAAGAGCCTATTGATATTCTTACCGTTACCGAAGAATTAAAGCGTCAGGATGATTTAGAAAGTTGTGGCGGTCCATTCTACGTTTCACAGTTAACATCAAGGGTTGCAAATGCTGCCCATATAGAGCATCATGCTCGAATTATTGCCCAGAAATTTATTCAGCGAGAATTAATTCGTGTTTCTTCTGAGATTCAAAGTTCTGCATTCGATGAGAGTATCGATGTTGCCGATTTGTTGGATCAGGCTCAGCAAGATGTTTTTGATATAGCTGAAGGAAATATTAAAAAGGAATCATCTCACATTCGTCCTTTAGCAGATGAAGTAATCGATCAGATTATTGCTGCAAGTAAAAGAGAAGATGGTTTGAGTGGTGTCCCTTCTGGATTTACAGCTCTTGATCGTATCACATCAGGTTGGCAGAAATCTGACCTTGTTATTATTGCAGCCCGTCCATCTATGGGTAAAACGGCTTTTATTTTATCGATGACTAGGAATATGGCCATTGATCACAAAGCTCCTATTGCTATTTTCTCACTCGAGATGGGGGCCGATCAGTTGGTAAAACGAATGATGTCCAGTGAAACAGAATTGGGATCAGAAAAGTTGAGAAGTGGACATCTTGAGCCATTCGAATGGGAAATTTTACACAGTAAAATTAATAACTTAGTTGAAGCACCGATCTATGTGGATGATACGCCTGGTTTATCGATTTACGAATTGAGATCAAAATGTCGTCGATTGAAGGCCAAGCATGACATTAGCTGTATAATTATTGACTATTTGCAGTTGATGACAGCAGGTTCTGATATGAAAGGTAATCGTGAGCAGGAGGTATCTTTAATCTCTCGTCAGCTTAAAATTATTGCTAAGGAATTGAATATACCCGTTATTGCACTTTCGCAGTTAAATCGTGGTGTTGAGCAGCGTACGGGTGATGCTAAGAAACCGATGCTATCTGACCTTCGTGAATCTGGAGCGATTGAGCAGGATGCCGATATGGTGTTGTTTATTCACCGCCCCGAACGTTATGGTATTACCGAAGATGCTGAAGGGAATTCTTTAATTGGTATTGCTGATATTATCATTGCAAAACATCGAAATGGTGCTGTAGGCGAGATTCAGTTAAGATTCCGTAATCAACTGGCTAAATTTATGGATTTAGAAGGAGAGAGTCCTGATGGCTTTGGAGCTGGTAATGCTGTTGCTCAAACTTTTGGTTCGAGTATGAACGAGGAGCCTGTTGGTTATGATGATCCTAATGCTGGCTTGCATGGCGGTGGAGATTTTGATAATGCACCACCATTTTAAATCTTAATTGATAGAAAAAATTGTAAATTAAAGTCATAAACAATTTTAATATTCTGCGATTATGAGTTTTGCAAAAAGGATTATTTGTTTCTTTTTATTTCTGAATGCACTACCAGCTTTTTCTGCCAATCTACTCATTCCAATGGATGATACTCAAAAAAATCATCTTAAATCATATGGGATTGCTTTTTGGGTTTTGCAACAGAATCAAGATATTCATTGGTTATTGAACTACCGTGGAGGTAGTTTTCTTTTGCCTTTCACACAGGATATAAAATCTGAATGCCAAATTCGAGGCGTTAGTTTCGAAGTGGTTAGCGATGCACAATCTACTCTTATTTTTAATGAAATAGCGAGTCCTGAAGTTAATATGGATGCCGTAAAACTTCAGAAACCACCTAAGATGGCTGTTTATTCACCTCAGGGTAAAAAGCCATGGGATGATGCGGTGACTTTAGCTTTGACTTATGCTGAAATTCCCTACGATCTTATTTATGATGACGAAATCATGAAGGGTGACTTATCGAAATACGATTGGTTACACCTGCATCATGAAGATTTCACTGGGCAACATGGTAAATTTTATGCGGGATACCGAAACCTAAAATGGTATAAGGATGAAGTGCGTGAGAATCTTGAGAGAGCCAATCAATATGGTTTTTCCAAGGTTTCTGAATTGAAGTTGGCAGTTAATTTAAAAATAAAAGCCTTTGTTGAAGCAGGAGGCTTCCTATTTGCCATGTGCTCAGCAACGGATACTTTTGATATTGCACTCTCTGCTGAGCATACAGATATTTGTTCTCATGAGTTTGATGGTGATCCTATGGATAAGGATGCTCAAGATAAGCTTGATTTTAATAAGACCTTTGCCTTTCAGAATTATACTTTAGAAACCAATCCATCGGTTTATGAATTTTCGAGTATAGATGTAACTCATACCCGTAAAGTCAGACAAGATGAAGATTATTTTTCCCTTTTTGATTTTTCGGCTAAATGGGATCCTATTCCCAGTATGTTGTGCCAAAATCATAATAACCTAATTAAAGGTTTTATGGGGCAAACCACTGCTTTTAATATCGAGTGTATCAAGCCTAATGTTTTAATATTGGGCGAGAATAAAACCGCTGGTGAAGCCCGATATATTCATGGAACCTTCGGAAAGGGAACATGGACATTCTTCGGTGGACACGATCCAGAAGATTACCAGCATTTAGTAGGTGATCCTCCAACCGATTTAAATCTTAAGAAAAATTCCTCTGGTTACCGTTTGATTTTGAATAATGTGCTCTTTCCTGCTGCAAAAAAGAAAAAGAGAAAGACCTGATGAAAATATGATTGGCTAATGTGATGATTTGCTGATTGGACAGACATTAAGCGGAACTGAAACGGATGTGTAGATCTGTTGTCCCGATAGCTATCGGGATGATGATGGGATGCTCTAGAATGTCTTTGCGATTATTTGCGTGGAATCAAATTGGTTATTCGTTGATGAGGTGGATCTCGATCGGAGTCGAAAGGTGAAAAAAACAAAAGGCTGAACCCCCTAAGGTCAGCCTTTTTACACCAAATGTGATTCCCAAATAAACCAATATATTATTAACCATTTGCAAATTTATCGACCTTAGTAACTTCCCTATCCTTTAGAATTGTTCATGAAACTTTTGGTATCACATGGCGTTTTGAATTTGGTTTGCGGCCAAATTCGATTCTTTACCGTTACAAATCTACACTTTGTTTGTAAAATGTAGATATGTAATCTGTTAATAAATATTAATAGATTTGCAATCGATGTAAAGTTAGGACAAACCAACTCTTTTTAGAGGTTAACCTTATTTTTTTGTCCACATATATAATGTGAATTAAATCATTTATCTAATCAATTCTGATTATATAATTAAAAAGAAACTCTTCGCTAATTTATTATCCTTAAAGCCTACACAAACTATGTGTTTAACCGATAATAATCTTACTGTAATACGCATGATTATCAGGCGATAAATTGTATTGTATTTTTAGCTGTTTGAGGTCAATTTTATTATTTTTGGTATACTATGTTCTAATTAATACTATTTGGAGATTGTACGTTCCATGAATAATATCTATATGAGATTCTCTTTATTGTTTTTCTTTTTCTGTTTGATAAATGGTGTTCTTGGGGCGAAAAATGTACCAACAGTATCGATAAGTATTGATAAAACACAAATGTTGAAGGATGGAGGTGAAGCACTAGTAACCGTCACTTTGAGTAAGAAAAGTAATAAAAATCTTGCTTCTTTAAATATTAAGTACGATACAAATGGTACGGGGTCTGATGGGTATGATTTTAGTTTTGAACCTGCGATATATTATTATCAATTCAAGAAAAATGAAACTAGTTTTTCATTTAAAGTAAAAGGGATATACCAAAGGTGGGGATCTTCTGATGTTGATTTGCGTATTACAATATATAGTCCGCAAAATTGTAGCATTCTAGGTGCTGATGAGGTCAGTTTGAATATTGCGAATGAATTAAGTGATGCTTATCCTTCTTCTTCTGGTAATACAAGTTATGATACAGGTATCACTTTAGTTGATTTTAATACCATAAATAATGCTACGCCAAGTGATAAAACTAAGGGATATAATGATTTTACTTTGCAGCAAACAGATGTAATTGTAGGAAATTCCTATGACCTAACTGTTAATTTAAATACTGATTTTGGTCCTTATACTGTTTTTGCAATTGCTTGGATAGATTGGAATCACAATTTTACATTTGAGAATAGCGAGAGATATAGGCTTGATTCAGCATTTGATACAGATGATGGTCCAACTAATGATTCTCCTTTTTCAGTTTCTGTTCCCTCAGACGCTGTGTTAGGAATTACCCGTATGAGAGTTTCTTCAAAATGGAAAAATTACCCAGCTTCTAGTGATACTGGTTTTGACGGTGAGGTTGAAGACTACTCTATAAACGTGATCTCAAACTCAATTCCAATAATAACTTCTTTTGCCCCTGCTAATGCCTGTTCAAACTCAAATCAAGTCGTGACCATTACAGGTGATAATTTTACCGGAACTACAGATGTTCAATTTAATGGTGTTGCAGCTGTAAATTATACTGTGAATAGCGATACACAGATAAATGCAACTTTACCGACTTCAGCTACATCTGGAACCATCAGTCTTATAAATTCTGATGGAACAACAGTAAGTACACAATCTTTTACTGTAAATCCTCTACCTGAAGCTGCAGGCAGTATTACAGGTACTGATATAGTTCTACCAGGTGACACGAAATCTTATGTTTGTGCTTCTATAGCCAATGCTACAAGTTATGAGTGGATGATAACAGGAGATGGCGCTACTATTACAAATAATGGTACTCAGGCTGATATTGAATTTGCACCTAATGCAAATCCAGGAGATCGATTATTAACAGTAAAAGGTGTCAATGCTTGTGGTGACGGTACCGTTTCTACAACATTTACAATCTATGTTAGACCTAGCTATGCCTGTCAAACAACTATTGTTAACTGGAATTTTGATAGTCCAGACCTAGCAGGTGCTAGCTGGAGAGGATACTCAACGGTAAATGGATGGCAATCAAGTCGTAATAATATCGAGATTTGGAAAAATGGATTTTTAGGCTTTACGACAGTTGATGGGGGACAGTTTTGTGAATTAAACTCTACCGGGCTTAATGAAATGTGGCAAAATATAAATACGGTACCTTCTTCGAAAATGCGATGGGAAATTACTTACCGATATAGAAGCAGTAGTTCTGAATCAATTCGCATTGAGATTGGAGCTGTTGGTTCATTATCAAATTTTGCTAATATTTCAAACAATAATGGTGATGGCTGGGTGACCCACTCAGGTTTCTATACCGTTCCAGCCGGACAAACGACTACGCAGTTTAGAATCGCGAGTGTAACGCCATCTAGCTCTTCGGGTAACTTAATAGATAATATTCAGTTTTATTCTATAGAGCCTGATATTGAAAATCCAACTTTTGATTGTCCACCAGATTCAGATGGTGATGGTTTTGTTGTATCAGAATGTGTAGATGCTACAAGCTTAATCGTAAATAATATTGGTGTAACAAATGTCGTCGATAATTGTACTCCAACAACTGATATTGTTATAGAGTATAAAATTACGAATAAGCCTACCCCTACTTCGGTCGAAAGCTTATTGGTGAATTATGGAGACGATCCTGCTGGAGCAGCGTCCTCTACTAATGCAAGTGCTTATGCTTTCCCTCTGGGGGAGTCGACAGTGAGTTATAAAATAACTGATGCAAGTGGACATGAGGCCACCTGTAGTTTTAAAATTGAAATTAGTGCAAAACCCAAGCCTGTTGGGATATTTCATGAATGATTAAAAGTCAATGCCAACATAAGACTTTTATCTACTCTTTCAATCTCTGACTCATAGAGATGACCTGCCTGCTATGATTCCCCTTTTTATTAGAGCTTGCAACTAATAAGCTGCATATTAGAGTGTTATATAATGTTTTACACAATACTATTCTTATGTTAGTTTATTGTGTTCATAATTGTTATTTTTGAGCCCTTTTTGTTGATTTTAATAATCTCTACCGAAAACTGTGCTCTTCATGAATAATCTCTATATAAAATTCTCTTTACTAATTTTTTCTCTTTGTCTACTGAGTGGCTCTCTCTTGGCGCAGATTAATATGCCTATTTCTGGACACACAAATATAACAGTAACAGGAGGAGAAAATTTTTATGATAGTAATCTTGGGGAAAATGGTAATTATAAAAATGGTGAATCCGGAACTATTACTTTTAAAACTACGATCCCAGGAGCTGTGATTCGGGTTGTCTTTGAAGAGTTTTCAATAGAGGAAGGAATATGGAAAGGTGGCAATGGTAATCCTCGACTGGAAAGTTATTATGATTACTTTGAGGTGCGTAATGGTGCCTCTGTTATTAAGTATGAGGGGAATAATAGTCCAGGAACCATAACTTCTTCAACGAATTCTGTGTCATTCCACTTTTATTCTGATGGATCAGTTGAAAAATTAGGATGGAAAGCTAAAGTTGAGGTCTTGTCAAGTCCTTGTTCTGTAGGTTCTGATCTCATTTGGAGTGAAAATTTTGAGGGGGCTAATCAAGGGTGGACGACTACTCCTTCAGATTGGAAAAATGATCATACTTCTGCAGTTTTCGGTGTTACTAATTTACCAACAGGAGGTAATGGTTTTGTTAGTTCTTATTTAGATACAAAAAATGGGAGGCCTCAGCAGTATGGCGTTTGGACTTCAAACAAGATATCCATATCCAATTATTCAGATGTAAGATCTTCTATAGATGTTGGATCTTGGGGTGATGAGATGGAAAATGATGATTACTTACGCATTTACTATTCTGTTGATGGAGGAGAAGATGTTGAGTTTTCAGTCAATGGCAATCATAAAAATGATATCTCGGCTCAAACTACCTGTACTAATATTCCAGAGGGAAATGAATTAACTCTTAAGGTGGTTACCAGAAATACTTACACGGATGAGCACTACTATATCGATAATGTGATTATTACTGGAGAAACAAAGAGATCTGATGCGGTGACTTTGGAAGTTAGTTCTACTTCCATAGATGAATATGGAGGAACTGCAAGTATTACTGCCTCAATATTTGAGGCTCAAGCTCTTCCTGTTACAGTTCATTTAAGCTATTCCGGTGCAGATGCTTCCAGTTATTCTGTCGCCAATCAAATTGTGATTCCTGCAGGTGCCACATCGGCAAGTATTACTTTTTCTGCAACAGACAATGATATTTTAGATGGTGATCGGGATGTGTTGGTTCAGATCACTTCGGTAGATAACGGTGTAGAAAGTGGAACACAAAGGAAAACTATTACAATTGTTGACGATGAGGAAGTGTCTGAAATTGAAATTCCTTTTCAGCAAAGAACCTCCCAAAATACTCCATACCAGAAAATATATAATATTAAGGGTGATTTTACCATGATTGGGAATACTAATCTTACTTTAAAGGATTATTATGATAGTGGTAGATATAGTAATAATAGTTATGAAATGATATATGTTGATACAGATTCAGATGCTTCAACATTTAATTCTTCTTCTGCAACTTTGACTTTCTCGGAAGAAAATGGTGCAAAGCCACAATGTTCTGATATTATATATGCAGGCTTGTATTGGACAGGTCGGGCTGATTCTGGTTCCTTGACATTTACTGAAAGGATAAATGGAAGTAACAAAAGATTGGATAAACGCAAGGTATTGATTAAACATGCTGGACAGCCGGTTTATCAGTCTGTTACGGCTAACACTGATGATGTTTATTATCCTGATGGTTCTCAATCAAATATTTATGCAGCCTATGCTGAGGTTACAGATTATGTGCATGATAACGGGATTGGCGAGTATTTTGTTGCTGATATGGCTTTAAGTGATGGCGATGGTGATGGTACTGGTCTTTGCGGTGGCTGGGGTTTAGTCGTTGTTTACAAAAATTCAAAAATGAAGTGGCGCGATGTGACGCTTTACGATGGTTATGCTTATGTAAGTCATTCCGGAGCCGGCAGTACATCTTATAATATTCCAATTTCCGGTTTTAAAGCTGTTCAAAGTGGGGATGTAAATATCAAACTAGGCTTAATGGCCAGTGAAGGAGATGTGGTTTTTTCAGGAGATTTTATAGAAATTCAGAATGCGGCTAGAGATGATTGGACGAGATTAAGTCATGGTGGAAATACCACAAACAACTTTTTTAATAGTTCGATTGAGACTGGTGGAAATGATCGTAGCCCAAATCTGACCAATAATACAGGGGTTGATATTTCAATGTTTGATGTGCCTAATGATGGAAATCTAAATATTGCTAATGGACAAACTCGTACAAAATTTAAATATGGAACAAGTGGGGATTTTTATGCGATTTTTGCATTGGCCATGGCTGTTGATGCTTATGTACCAGAGGCAGAAGCAACCAATGCTATAATGACCATTGGTGGAGATCCTATTGCTGATGGTTCTATGGTTGAGCCTGGTCAAGAAATTGTTTATCAATTGGATATTCGAAATAGAGGGACAGAAGCTGTTGATGATTTACGTATTGTGCTTCCTATTGCGTATACTACCGATTTTGTTAATTCAACTGCAACTGTAGCTTTCTCTCCAGCTGTTAACAATTATTATTATGACCCATCGGAGGGGGCTACTGGCTCTATCATTTGGGAAATTGGTAATTTGCCAATTCCCCCGGAAGGGCCCGATCAAATTTTGGGTTCACTTACTTATACTGTGAAAGTTACAGAAGATTGTGCTATTCTAGGAAATCCCAATTGTGATCCTTCTGTAGGTATTGGTGGAGGAGGAGGGTCTTCTGGTACAGGAGCAAATTCGGGAACATCTATTACGGGTTTTAGTATTATACAAGGGTATGTTACAGATGGTGATTGCGTTGGGGAGCCTATTACTACCCCTATCGAAATACAAATTGATGCTGAAGATTATGTAAAAACAAATTGTACTGTAGACGAAATCGACTCAGGGCAAGAGTATTTTTTCTGCAATATGGGTGCCTCAGGATCTATACCTATAGGTGAGGTTAGTGATAATTTTCCTACGGGTTGTCGTTTTTATGATTCTTATCCTATTATAGATGGCATAACTGAAGAGTTTACAGTTTCTAATGATTTTCTTGCTGATGTTGGAACAAGAACTTATTATGCTGTTCCTCCTGGTTATACGTCTTGTTTTTATACTTTTAAAATTACGGTTAAGAATATTAGTTCTGTTCCTTCAATAAGTGATTTAGATTATTGCGAAGGGAATTTAGCCAGAAAGCTACAAGCGACGCCAAGCCTGACTAGTTATAAGTTGTATTATTATACCGATGCGATTGGTGGTACTCCGCATGTTAGTTTGACTCCTAATACGGATGTTGTTGGAAATGTGACTTATTATGTGGCAGAAGGAGAATCTTCAACATGTTTGAGCCCCAATCGTGTGGCGGTAAATGTAAAAGTTAATTCTTTACCAACAGTTCCAACTGGGGATGTAAGTCGATCATTCTGTGAAAGTGCAACCATTGCAGACTTAGTTGCAACTAGTGCTAGTGATGTTGTTGATTGGTATAGTACTTCAGCAGGAGGCTCCGTATTAAACAGTACAGATGCTTTATCGAGTGGTACTTATTATGCCGAGGGAAGAAATGTGATAACAGGCTGTGTAAGTAGCAGTCGTCTTCCAGTAAGCGTAAGTGTAAATCCCTCAGTTTCTGTTAACGCAGGCTCAAATCAAAGAATTTGTCACGGAAAGTCAGTTGTATTGACTCCGATAGTTAGCCCAGCAAGTGGTTCTTTTTCATACGAATGGCGTATACAGGGTGGGACAGACATATTGACATCGATTAAAGATTATTCTTTTGTTGCAGTAGGAGATCCTAATTTGAATTCTACAGTTAAATATGAAGTAACAGCAACGGATGTGCATACAGCTTGTTCGTCAACTGATGTAGTAAGTATTACTAATTTATCTACTCCTGCTGCAACGACAGTTACTTCTTCCAATCCATCTTGTCCTACTTTAGATAGTGGTAGTATTACATTTAGTTTTTCTAATCATCCAGATAGGACAAACATTCAATTTAGTATAAATGGCTCTAGTGGAACGTATGAAAATTCTGCAGATAATGGGGGATCGTATATTTTTTCAGGTCTAGTTGCTGGAGATTATGATGTTTACGTGCGTTGGGGTAATCGTGAATGTCCATTAGATTTGGGCATTGTGACTTTAAAATTAGAAAATATTTCTGATATGAGTTTTAGTTATACTGAATCTGCTTATTGCTCAAATGAATTAGATCCTACACCTAGCATTACTACGTCAGGAGGAATTTTTACATCAACAGATGGTTTATCTATTGATAGTACAACTGGTGTAATTGATTTGAGTGCATCCACTAGTGGTACTTACGTTGTAACATATACTATTGATGGAGATTGTGGGGGTAGTTCAATTCAAGAAGTTACTATTAATACTTCTCCAAAACCAATTGGCATCTTTTTCGACTAATTAAGCTAACTAGATTCATTGACATTAAATGATAAGTTGCTTTTGTCAGATTCCTATTATCTCTGTACCTGTTCCGTAGAAACATTGGATTTACCCAGCCCTGTTCCATAGATGATCCGTGTTTGTTCCAGTCTTGATATGGAATATGAATGAGTTTTATGCCTAAATAAAGGATAAGAATTAAAAGGTAGTTGTGGATATAAGGGTGAATTTCGGAGAATGTGTTAATTGGAAAAGCAACTTGGTTTTTAAATCCAGTTAGCTCCCAAATATATTATATCTCTGAAAGAGAATCTTCAAGCTGTATAATCCCAAGAAGAGTTCCTATGACTCTAACAGTGAATGCTCACGCAAAACCCATAGGCATCTTCTTCGAATAATCTTCAAATTTAGTTTTCATAATAGATACATGGTCAGTTCTGTGTAGTTATTGAATAGATTAATTTATTATTTTTAGGCACTTGCTTAAAGATTTAATGCTTAATCTATGAACTTACGAAAGCTCTTACTTATTGTTTTATTTATATTTCAGACTGTATTCTTGTATGGTCAAACTTTAACAGTTCCCACTCCAGATCAAGTTTGTTTTGGTGAGCAAGGAAGTATTCAAGCTTCCATGAGCAGTGGGCCTGGAAATAATAGAAGATACAGGTTTGATTTATACTTGAATTCAAGTCGAATTGATCGAATAACAACAAGTAACACTTCTGTTACTTTTACAAACTTGCAGATAGGAACTTATTCTGTACAGGTATATAAAGTGAATAATGGAGGTAATAATCCGACTATTGTTGATTCAGAAAATAGCATTGTTTTGAATGCCGAAACAGAAGTACCTATATTTCAAAACCCACAATCTAATATAGCTGAAAATGCATCCAATAATGCTTGTGGAGCAATCGTTTCGTATACCTACCCTATTGCAAATGATAATTGCACATCAAGAACGAATAGTATCTCTGGCTACTCTTATTTAGGGACTCTAAATGGACATACTTATTACTACTCAAATAGTTCTGTTAATATAAATGCTGCCACACAAAATTCAGTAAATATTGGTGGACATTTAGTTACGATTAATACTCAAGCTGAAAATAATTGGATCAATAATAAGGTTGGTGAAGTTTGGATTGCCTACAACGATGCCGCAAGTGAAGGTAATTTTGTTTGGGTGACGGGTGAGAGTAATGGCTATGAGAATTGGAATAGTGGCGAGCCTAATAATTCTGGAGGAGAGGACCATACAGTTATGTATTCTAATGGTAGGTGGAATGATTTGAGAGGGACGAACAATAGAAGGTATGTTGTGGAGTTTCAACCTGCAATTATTACTCAAACAGCTGGTTTACCTTCAGGTTCTTTGTTTCCTGTTGGAACAACGACCAATACTTTTCTGGCGACAGATAATTCCGGAAATACGGCAACACATAGTTTCGATGTGATTGTTACAGATAATACACCTCCTGAAATTGCTAGCCTTAAGGCTGAATATTACAATGGGAGGAGTTTTAATACATTGATGGAAACAATAAATGTTAGTGAGTTAAATTACAACTGGGGATCTGGAGCACCAGAATCTAATCTTGTTGGGACAAATGATTTTTCTATTCGTTTTCAAGGAAACGTAACAGCTCCTCAAACAGGAACCTATACCTTTTATACGACCTCTGACGATGGCGTTCGTTTGTGGGTTGATGGTACAAGAATAATAAACAATTGGACGAACCATGGTCCCACAGTGAATACAGAAACATTCAATTTAACAGCTGGCCAATCTACACCAATTAAACTGGAATATTACGAGAATGGAGGCGGGGCTGTTATTAAGCTGGAGTGGCAAGGACCAGGCTTGGCTCGTGAATATGTAAAAGATAGTGGTGGTGGAACATGCACTGACTTAGTTTTGGATTTGAGTGTGTCAGGGGCTGCTACAATTGATGTTGATGATATAGACCCAGGTTATACGGATGCTTGTGGGATAGCTTCAAGAGTGTTAAGTAAGACCAATTTTACATGTGGTGATGTTGGAGATAACGATGTTAGCCTAACTGTTACTGATGTAAATGGGAATAGTAGTTCTTGTAATATTAATGTACAAGTGATAGGTACTCCTGATAATAGTCTGGGAATTGTTGGAGACACAAAATGTGATAATGAAGATGCAAATGTCACAATTCAAAATAGTGAACTTGCTGTCTCTTATTCTTTATATTTAGGTGCAACACAAATTGGAAGTGCAGTTAATGGAACTGGGGCTGACTTAAATATTGTAATCTTAGCTTCTGATTTACCTGTGGGAAATAATTTGATCGCCATAAAAGCATCTAAAGGTGCTTGTGAACTAGATTTATTGAATAATGCGCCAGTCCTTATTACTCCCAAACCAAATCCTGTGGGAATTTTCCATGAATAAATCTTATATCTAATTAGAATAAATCCTTTTATATAAAAGGATTTGTTTCTGTGATTATCGTTTACTTAATGTTTTCGAATCATTCTTCTTGTATCTTTTGACAATTACTGAATCTCCGCCAAGTTCAGAAAATATCTACCAATGGTTGCTTCGGCTAATAGTTGTGAGCCGAATACCGAAGCCGGGACAATATTTACTGGGACAAAGCAGCAAACAGACTGTTCTTGTATAGTTCGCGCAACAATTTCTTTATTTAGACAAGTATATAAATCTAGTGTTTGCATGAGGGCCTATTCTTCCTGTAATCAGGTTCTTATTTAATCCTTTTTCCTGTTGGAATCTTTTATGAGTAGTTGACGTTACATCTATATTTAATTATGAAGATTATATCTGAGTGTGGATGTGTAAACATAATATAGAATAATTCTAGATTGTATTAAATTCTACTGTTAATAGTGACTTGGAGACTCTACTTGTTTTAGAATCAATTTTAGTTAATAATATATTTTTTAAACAAATGTTCGTTTTTGGATTTAATATCTATCTTATTGTAAAGTTTTGATGATTAAATTGCTTGTGTCTCAAATGTGTTGAATTATTTGTTTGGAAATGACGTTGGAGCAGTTTTGCTTCTATGTCACTTTAGATAAGAAAATAAGTATTGTTCTATGAGAAATTATTTTATAAAAGGCATCTTATTTATATTTAGTTTTATGGTTAGTTTTTCTTTGTTTGCTAGAACAATTAACGTTGGAGTTGAGGAGGTTTATGAGAATGGACTGACATCTTCTGTAGAGATAATCGTTAAAGGAAAATTGGTTGTGTATGGGGATTTAATTATGACCAATCAGAAAGATTTAATAATAGCAGAAGGTGGGATTGTAATTGTTACAGGAAATCTGTCTATAGGGAAGAATATTAGTGTTTCGACTTCAGGCTATTTGATTGCTAATAGTTTTAGTGCTCCCGGGAAATGGGGAGGGAAATTTAAGGTAGGAGATAAAGATAAAGTTTACATAAATAGTATTTATGTTCAGTCGGGTGATTTGAAACATTTACCTGTGTTGGAAACTGGAAACCATTTTACAATTCCCGCATTAGAAGGTAATAATCCAGATATCTGGGATTACTTTCAGAAAGTAAGTACTGGAGCTACGGGAGGTACTATTGAGATTGTTGGCAATCCTAATAGTTGTTCTGAGGCCTCTTTACCGTCAATTGTGAATAAGACTGAAGCTTGGCCTGCTGCTTATGATTCTTATTCCTGGGAATACTCATCCACCACGATTGATTGGACAAGCACAGGAAGTTTAAATATTGATCTCGTTTTTATTCCTGATTTTCCGGAGCCTGGCCTTCCGGTAGGAGCTTATTCTTTTAGGCGAAAAGTTATTAAAAGTAATGGCGCTGGTGATCCTAAGTACTCCGGTGAAGTAACTGTTACTGTCAATCCTTTGCCTGCTCCAATTGGCATATTCTTTTAATAAGGGTCATTAAAATATATCAATCAATTCCTTCAGGTTTTCAATCTCAAAAGTCGGTTCTTCTTTATGATTTGCCTTTTTAGGATTGAAATAGATGTGATCCATGCCCATATCACGTGCTCCTTTAATATCGGTGTTTAGGTCGTCCCCAATCATGATGCTATTATTGACCTGAGCTCCTGTCAGATTAAAGGCAAAATCGAATATTTGTGCATGCGGTTTGTTAGCACCCGCATTTTCAGAAGTTATAACCTCTGTGAAATAACTATCCAGTTTTGAATTTTGCAGTTTTCGCCCTTGCACCTCATTAAAACCATTGGTGATAATATGTAGACGATAGTCTTTTCCTTTAAGATATTCTAAACAGGAGTGTGTGTTCGGGAATATTTCAGTTTGTAATGGGCTGAGTTCAATGAAATCTTGAGCAATTTCTTTAGAAAGTGCTATGTCATCCAGGCCAGCTTCTTTTAGTGTTAGGTAGAATCTTCTGTAGCTCAATTCGTCTTTCTCGATTCGATTTTGGTAATAAGCGACCCAGAGTTTCTTATTGTGATACTCATATCGATTCTTGAAAAATAAGAAATTGCCAAATGTGTTTTGAAGACCGAAATCTCTAAAGAGTTGTTTTAGTGTTTTTTCTGAATTTTTATCGAAATCCCAAAGTGTTCGATCCAGGTCGAAAAAGATATGCTGATATTTCATATTGAAGTCTAGTTTGTTCCAAAGGTATTTTAAAATAGAAAAGAACCTAATTTTTTGTATCAATTACTGACAGACTCTTTAGATCTATTGGTTTCTTGTTTTTTCTTGACTTTGTAATTTGTTATCTGGTGACGAACGTCTGATTAACATTGATAAAAGGTTTTTTTTAAAAGATTAAGCTGTTTTTTTGGATTAGTGTTAAAAAAGTTTAAATTTGAAAGCTAGATCTTTTAACTTTTAATTGTAATGACCTGTTATTGAGTTCTATTTTTCAGTTTTTATAATGATGTTTTTCAATCTTAAAGGATGAAGTTGAAGTTTTTTTTGACAAAAAAAAGAGGGACTAAATTATAAACAAGAAGTGGTTCTTTTAACAAGGAACTTGAGATTCAAGTCATATTCTTAGGAGTAATTAACTTCACATTAGAATATGCTTATTTTATTCCTGTTAAGAAAAATGAAAATAAGAAAACTTAATTCTATTGGGGTGAGGAATTGACGATGATCAGAATGCTGTTTTGGTTAACGGCTTGAAATATAGTTTACATAGTTAAGTTTTTTTGATTAATGTAATTGTCGGCAAGTGTTACAATGTTTATATTTGTCGGCTTTGTGATTTGAGTTTTTGTAAGAACATAAGATCTCTTAGTCTAAAATAAGGGTTGATTATTAAACCCTCTTAGTTTGTGTTTTATGTTATTTTGTTTATATTGAACTTATCTACTGAAGGGAGATTGAGAGGTTTTCAACTGATTTTGATAATAAAACATTAGTATTTGATTAAAACTATACACATTAAACTTCTACTATTATTTAGCCTGAGCATTCTGTTCGGGCATTCTGCGTTGGGGCAAACCGATATAGAAAATGACGTTCCAATTGAACAGCATGTTTGTGCAGATACAACTATTACTTACACCTTGTTTGGCTTCCCAGGATCAACAATAGAATGGTATGTTGATGGTACTCATTTGTCAACTAAAGATTTTGTTGTTCCCAATAATACAGTTGATCCTCCTGCTGATGGAGGTAATGTGGTTTTTGAAGGGGCTACCTATAATCAAGCTATTTTAAACCACATTTGGACTTTATCTGGAGTTAATACATTAGAGGATCATACTCTTAAAATTCAAGAAGTGTCAGCGGATGCTGCAGCTTGTTCGACTGGAGTATTGAATCCCGGATTATTAGTTCATGTTCATGCAAAACCATCTATATCTGTTAGTGCCAGTTCTATTGCTGCATGTTCTGGAGGTAGCGCAACCATTACTGCTACAATGACTCCTGCTGTTTCGAGTTTTCCCGATGTAGTGAAATATCAGTATCGTTTGAGACAAGGCACTGACATTATTCGTGCTTACCAGTTTTCTAATCAGTTTTTAGATGTTCCTGTTTCTCCTTCAGATTATAATGTAGATTCTCGCTATGTCGTTGTTGATGGTAGTGATAATGTTCTTTATGTAGTAAGAGGTAGTTTTAATTCTTCTGCACTTAGCGTTGTTGAGGATGCAGACACTACAAACCCTGTTTTTGCAGATAACCTTAATAATCTAACTATAGATGCAGACCCAAATAAATGCTCAGCTATTGTAACCTATAACAATCCTGTTGTTACTGATAACTGTGCTTTTGTTGAAGATATGACGGATTATACCTTTATAGGTAAGTTTAATGGTCACTCTTATTACTTGTCTGATACGCCACTTAATGCGACTAATGCGAACAAAGCAGCTTTTAATGTGGGAGGGCATTTGGTAACTATTGAAGATGATTTGGAGAATGATTTTTTACGTGACAATTCCATCCTTAAAGCGAATGTTTCTGAAGGGATTTGGATTGGATTAAATGACTCTTTAATTCAAAGTGATTTTAAGTGGGTAACAGGTGGAACATCTAGTTATTATAACTGGAATGGAAGTCAGCCAAGTGATAACTCAGGAGCAGAGGATTGGGTAGAGCTTTACGTGAATTGGGGCGGTGATAAAATTGGTAATCATCCTGAAAATGGAAAGTGGAACGATAATTCAATATCACAAACTAAAAAATATGTTGTTGAATTCGAAGGTCCTCGATTCACTCAAACTTTAGGTTTGATCTCAGGTAGTGCATTTCCTATTGGAACAACAACCAATACTTTTGAAATTATTAACTCAGTTGGAAGTGGAACAGGAATTTTCAAATCTTTTGTGGTAATTGTAACCAAAGAAAATAATTTAGCACTAGTAGATGTAACAGGAACTACAACACCCGAAACAGATGCAGGAATTGTAAATGGAATACACTGTCCAGACTTAAATGACTTACAAGCTGTGATAGCTCCAATATCTAATCCTGATAATAAATATGACCCAGGAACGTCACAAGTTCAATTTAGAGTAGATCGTTTATGCGTTACGGGCGATTGGTCTTTTCGATACGAGGTTAATGGGGCAACTGTTGTTACAGGGGGGATAAAACTGGATACAGATTCGGGCAGCGCTACTGATAATTCAGGTGTGATTAGTGTGACTGCAGCGGCAACTTATGTATTGTTTACTATTGATGTAGACAATGTAGTTGGGACTGCTTTACCAATACCTATTGATTTTACAATCTCAAATGGAGGAACAAATAATGCAATACAAGATGCAATTACAATACGACACAAGTTGAAAATTATACCACAAATTGTGGGTTTTGAATAATAAAAATCAATAAAAACAACTGTAAAATTAACATATTATGAAAAAACAATTACTCTCATTTTTGATTTGTTTGGGAATCATGATGATTTCCTCTCAGACTTTTGCACAGGCATTAGATGCTCCTGGAATGAAGTTGAAGCCTTATGGTGGAGCTACCTATTCTTATACCTTTGACGTAGCAGTTGGTTTGGAATACGAATTCTATTTTAGTAATTCTGCTGATGGTATTAACAAAGTTGGATTAATTAATGACCTAGCAAGCATCATGACTGGTGCGGTAGGTACTGTTGATGCTACCAACCCAGCGAGTGTATCTATTGCATGGGCAGATAATGCCGCAGCAACGTACCCTTCAGGTCTTTGGTTATTTGTTGATGTTCATGCTGCTGATGAAACAACAATATGTCATAATTATAATGCTGTTTTTATTCAACCACTTGGTAATAATTTTGACGTTTTAGTTACCAATGATTTAACTAATACAAGTGCAACAAGTGATGTTTGTCCAGATTTAACAGGATTTAAAGCAGTAGTTGCACCAATAGATGTATATAATTCAGGAACAACCGCAATGAATTTCACCTTTACAAGAACAGGTTCAACAAACGCTTGGAATTTAGATTTCGATATCAAGCAAGTTGGAACAGGTGGTTATACTTATAGTTTAGATGGTGGGACAACTAAAACTTCTGTTTTGGGTGGTGCAACTCCAACAACTATAACTAATACAGCTGAAACTGGAGTAGCTGTACCTGGGAACACTCAAACCCTACAAATTATTTTAAATAATAAACCAGGAGATAGACCCGAATTTACAGTTACTGTAACAGATGCTACTGATGCTTCTACTTCTGTTAGTGCTAAGACCGTAGATCCAAGTGTAGTTGAAACAGTTAAGATTATGCCGGTAATTGGTGGATTTAATTAGTAAACTCAATATAAAACTTTATATAAAATTCAATAAATAAAACATATATGAAAAAATTATTATTATCACTCGTTGTTTGTCTAGGCTTAGTATCCTTTGCCAGCCAAACTTTTGCACAAAGTAATGCTTTGGCACCATTTAATGGAGCAACTCATAATTATACATTTCAGAATATTCAAGCTAATGCTGAATACGAGTTTTTTGTAACTACAGAGAATAAATTCGATGCTACGCGAGTTTCAAGCTTTGGTGTTTTCGTTGGAGCCACAGATGTTGAAAAAGGAACCATTGCTACTGGAGGTGGTTCTGCTACTGTAGACATTCAATGGGATGCTGCTGCAACTGGTGTTGCAGGTGGATTTTATCTTTTTCTAAAGGTTTATACTCCTGCTCTTGATGGAACAGACTGTGAAAGCGCCAATTACAAGGCGGTACATATAGTACCAGTTGCAAATATCTTTAATATTGCTATTGCTGATATTGTTACTCCAGACCCTTCTTGTCCAGATCTTGATGTTACTTTCAGCCCTCTAGTCGCTGTAGCTGGAGATGGTACAAATAGTGGATATGTTGCTGGTAAAACAACTTTGACTTACACTGTAACACCTGTGAATAGTGCTTTGGCTGATGAGTGGTCATTCCAGTTTGATATTACAGCTGTAAATGCTCCTACTTCTTACACATGGTCTGTGAATGGAGTAAATGGAACACAAGCAAATATTTCTGATATTCAATCAGCAATTATTTCAGGTGTGTCCACGAATATTGTTATTGTTTTAGATAATCAACCAGGTGTTTCCCCTTCATTTACAATACATTTTGACAGTGCTCGTAATGAAACAACTGAAACTAATGCAACAGTGTCATTGCCTGCAAATCTAACTCATACAGTTAAGGTTATGCCAAGTATTGGAGATTTCGTTGGTATCTAATTTTAAAAATAAATAAAATATGAAAAATATCTATAAATTATTAATTGCACTAGTTGTTTTAGTGAGCTCTGTAGAGCTTACTAAAGCACAAAGCTCTACATTTGAGAAACCTTGGCCAGGATCTTCTCACACTTATAATTTTGATAATATTGATGGAGGAAGTACAACGACCTGGTATATTTCTAGAGCTGCAACAGTAGGTGCTACCCCAATTACTTTTGCTGATTTTGCAAATTCTGAGTTTACTCTATCTACTTTAGATGGAAATACTGTAGCAGATGCGTCTGGTAATTTATCAGGAACAGCAATTTCTGATGTTAGGATCTTTTGGACAGGAAAAGCAACGGGAACTTATTATCTGTTTGTTGATGTTGAAAATGATGGTTGTTCTAATATTAAAGGTATCCAAATTGATGTTCAAACCGGTCTATTTAATGCAATACTTGCCGACGTGACTGGTTCTACTACACCAGGTACAATTGATCCATCAGACCCTGCAAGTGATATTGCAACACTTACTTGTCTTGATCAATCTACAATTAGTCCGATTGTAAATTCAGATCCTGATAATTATGACTTAGGTACTTCAGAAACTGTGTATCGTATTAATCGAGAATTCACTAACACGACTAATGGATGGCAAGTTGCATTTGCAGCCCTAAGAGCTGATGCTTCTATTACTAGCGTTGTTGATGCTGGTGGAACAGCTATAACAACTGCTGCTCCATATGTAATTGCTGGTGATCAAGATTACGTATTAGTAACTGTAACTGTTGTAAATAAGTTAATAACTCCTGAGTTGATTTTGACTTTGGATAAAGATCTAACTATTGATACTGTGACTTTAGCTAAAGACACTGGATCTGGCGATACTGTTACGCATACATTTAAAGCACTTCCGACAATTGGTGTTATGAGTGGAAATTAATAATAAATGAAAATAAACACAATATATAAGACACTTATGGTTTTGGCCATAATCATCCTCTCACTTGCTTCGGCAAGTGGGCAGGATGCTTATACTGTTGTGCTTAATTCTCAAGTAAAATATCAAGTACCGGTTAATGCCGATGTACAAACATATGTTTGGAAAGTTTATACCAATACCGATTTAGACTTGGAAGCAAATGCTTCTACACAATGTGAAGTAACACCAGTAGATGGTGAACCCAATGCCATTACTATTAAATGGCTTGATGATGGAGATTATTATCTTACATTATATGCAACCGGAAATAATGGTTGTACGAATATAAAGGCGTGGAAATACACTGTGGTTTCAACACCAACAATTATATTTAAAGATCTAACATCAGATGATTGTGCTGATTTAGATTCACAATTTGCTACTGAATTGGTAGTGATGTTTAACTCTGGTACTGAGTTACCAGAATCACAATACCCGATTACAGTAAATTATCGTCTAGATGATACTGTTGATCGAACTGCAATTGTAAATTTTGCAGATAAAATGTTCCAAGTAGAGGGCATTATTGAAAATGAAATTAGCGATACAACAAATCATATAAGCATAACAAGTGCAACAAATAGTTATGGAGGGATTTTGAAAATAGTTCCTGGTCAAGAAATACATACAAGAGAAATTTATAAGAAACCAAATATATCAACGATACAACTAAATTAAACCACTATGAAACTATCTAAAATATTCGGAGTACTATTTATTAGCTTAATCGCATTTGTAGGAACTGTTAATGCACAGGATCAAACTGTGACTATTAATACATCTCATACATATAATGTAGACCCTGTTGCAGGCGTAACTTATACTTGGGCAACTGCAGGTACAAGTGATGATTTAACATTGCAAACTGGAAATTCGATCACGTTTGTTTGGGCTACTGCAGGAACACATGATTTAACAGTTTTTGGTACTGATGGTAATGGCTGTATTACAGAAACAAGAACGTCTTCAATTCTTGTAGTAGGTGCTGCTTCAGTAATGTTTGCTAGTGATGCAAGTAATATTTCAGTAATTGATTGTTCTCCATTATTAGGAGGTGCTTTAACTGTCAGCGATTTTGATGTTGTATTTACTGGTGGTGTAGCTCCATTTGAATTGACATACTTAATTACTGCTATTGATCTTACAACAACAACTCAAGTAGTTACAATGGGTACTGCAGGTGATCCAACTCCATTAACTGGACAATTGAGCCTTTCAGATTTTGAAAATTTAACTTCTGGTGATCAAACCGTAAGTATTCAATTAATTAGTGCGAAAACTGCCGATTTAGGTATAGTCGCTGTTGATGGTGATGTTGCGAATAATACAAGAAGCGTTACTGTTCATGGTAAGCCAGTTATTTCAGGAACTATTACACTTAACTAGTGTATAGTCTATAAATTAGATTTTAATAAATTAGAATAATAAAATAATATGTTGAGAACCTTACTACATAAAACACTGCTAACTGCAATAGCTATCCTCCTTGGGGGATTGGCTGTTGTGGCGCAGCATAATGTAGTAAAGGGAACAGCATTGAGCTTTAAGGCTGAAGAGAATACTGCTATTGATTACCGTTGGGAAATTTTCAGTGAAGACGCTGGCACAACAGTTAATCTAACTTCTAAGACTCATATTTCTGAGGAGTATACCTTTAATGTTTCAGGTAAGTATCAGGTTAAGGTTTATCCTGTTGATAAGCTGAATCGTTGTTTGGGAGAACCATTAATTCTTGAAGTTGATGTTGTAGGTGAACTACCTACAATTATTTTCGACGATTTATCTACACCCTATGTTTGTTCTGCAAATAATGGTGTTAATCCGAAAGCTGATATAGCTTGTACCGTGAATTACACAGGACCACTACCTTGGACATTTAAGTATTCTGTAGACAGAGAGCCTGCTGTATTACCTCTGGGAGCTGAAGAAATTTGGACTTCGACTTTTGATTTCGTTGTGACTATTAGAAACACATCAGGAAGAAAGTCTCGTTCTGAAATCATGATTGTTGAAGCTAAGAGTGTTTCAGGTTTAGAAATTGTTGAAAATATCGACGACCATAGAGTTGAGATAGATGTACTAGGTTTACCAGATACAAAGTTCTTAGATTTTGAGCCTACGGTTATGCTTGGAACTTTACAATCGTATAAGGCTAATATTCTACGACACGATCCGGATATTACACCAAGTTCGTCAGATAGAAGTAAGCGTTATGAAATTTTTGTTCCAGCAGGAGCGACAGTATTGAATGAATACACCACTTTATTGGCTGACGAACTTCATTCTGAATTAAGTTTTGACATTCAGTGGGGAAATGAACTGGGTGCTAAGAAAGTTAAGTTGATTGAGAAGAATGGGTTTAATTGTTATGGTGATACAATTGTCGCTAATATCAATGTGATTGAATCCTTCCTGGTTGATTTAGGTGGTAATATAGATGTTTGTAAGGGGGATGAAATAACGCTTACACCAAGAATTAATATGACTGGATCTTTCACTTACGTATGGTCTACGGGTGAAACATCTGAATCGATACAAGTTCGCGAAGCCGGTAACTACACATTAACGGTTACTGAAACGGTTTTCAATAAAACATCAACTGCAAGTGTTCAGGTTAATCTTCTTGATTTACCAATTGTTAATTTAGGTGATGATTATGAACTTGCTGATGGAGAAATTAAAACATTGGATGCAGGATTAAATGATACTTATTTATGGTCTAATGGAGAAACCACTAGAACAATTGATGTTGATAAGAGTTCTTTATATTTCGTTACTGTAACTGGTTCTAATGGCTGTGAGGCAAGTGATGAAATTAATATCACAAGTGTGAATGATGTTTTTGCCATCGAATTGGGTGGTGATATTCAAGCTTGTGTTAATGATGAAATTATTCTTAATCCAAATCCAAATATCTCTCAGAATTATAAATACAAATGGAGTACTGGAGACGAAACTCAAACCATCAGTGTACATGAATCAGGTACCTATTCAGTTGTAGTAACTGATGATGCAAATAATGTGAAGCGCGATGACATAGCTGTTTTATTCAATGCTTTACCAATTGTTGATTTGGGTGCTGATCGTTATATCTATGAAGATGAAACGATAAGTCTAAATGCTGGTGATGTTGGAGCTGGTGCTACTTATTTGTGGAATACAGGTGAGACAACTCAAACTATTGATGTTACAACAGAAGGTGTTTTCAGCGTAACTATAACCAATGTAAATGGCTGTTCTAATACAGATGAACTGACATTAACGAGTAATGGTGGTAAGAAATTCACCGTTGACTTAGGCGATGAAATTGAAATTTGTGAAGGTGACAGAGCCTATCTGGAGCCAACAATTGATAGAGATATTGATGCGACTTATTTATGGATTCCAGGACAAGAAACAAATAGTGGTATTTATGTCGATAAGAAAGGTAAATATTGTGTTGAAGTTTCTGATGCCTTCGGTAATCAAGAAACAGCTTGTGTTGATGTCATAATAAATTCGTCACCAATTGTAGATTTAGGCGATGATATTACACTTGATGCTGGTGAAACGGCCATATTAGATGCAGGTAACGAAGATAGTTTCTTCCAATGGTCTACAGGTGCAATTGCCCAAGTTATTGAGGTTGGTACTGCTGGTGATTACTCAGTTGCTGTCACAAATCCTAAGAATTGTATCGGTAGAGATGAAGTAAATGTATCATTTCCACAGGGTGAAGATTATGTTGGATTCCCATCAGGATTTACGCCTAATGGTGATGGAAATAATGATGTTCTTTATGTGCGAGGGAATAATATTAAATCTGTTGCGTTTATTATCTATAATAGAGGAGGACAGCAAATATTCCAATCGAATCGACTTGAAATTGGTTGGGACGGAACTTATAAAGGCCAGTTGCAACGAATGGATGCTTATGTCTATTATTTGAATGTTACTTTTGATAATGGAACCTCAGTACAAAAACGAGGTGAAGTGACCTTAGTTAACTAAATTGTGACGAATGGTTCAGTTCTGATGCTGATTGAATTTTGTTTTTGATAGAACATAAATCCCCAATAACGAATAATTAAAGAAAGCTTAAGCTTCAGTAAAAAAATATTAGTAATTTAACGCACAATAATTTGGGGGTAATAAATTTTATTACCCTTTTATATTGATAAATTTGATACATTCAGCTTTCCTTGTTATATTCAATTGGATTTAACCTTAGGAAGTAATTCTATTATTCGAGTATGAATAAATATAAGATACTATTTATTGTATTTATTATTTTTTTAGGATTGAAGCATGTTTCTGCACAGCAGGTATATTCTTCTCAGTTCTACTCGATGCCTGTGTTCCTAAATCCCGCATTAACAGGTAACTCTGATTACAATGTTAGAACCGGTGTTAATTATAGGAACCAATGGAATTCTGTCACAACCCCCTTTGTTTCTCAAGCTGCCTATATCGATGGAAAATTATCATTCCCGTACCTTGGTGCTTCATGGTTAGGTATTGGAGGGGTTATTTTTAACGATAAAGCTGGTGAAGGTGGTCTGAAAACCAATCAGCTGATGTTGACAACCTCAATTAACAAGAGTTTGAATACCGGGAATACCTTGTTTTTTCATGGGGGTATAGGTATCGAATTGGTCAATAAATCAGTTGATTATAATAAACTGGTTTTTGATGAACAATGGGATGGAACAATTTTTAATAAAGAATGGGAGAAAGGCGAACCATTAGGTAGACAAACCCTGTTTTATATAGATTTTTCATTAGGAGGAGCTTTCACATATTTTAGAGGGAAAACAAAATATTTCCTCGGTATGGCTGTTTCTCACCTTAATCAACCCAATGAATCTTTCTATGAAATTACGAATAACTTGAAACGAAGTTATAATTTTCATGGAGGTATAGAAACAAAGTTAAGCTCACGATTATATATCAAGCCAGAGTTTATGTATAAAAGCGAGTACCTAAGTACAGAAATTGTAGTGGGTGCTAACTTTACAATGGCTACGGGTGATAAAGGAATTGTTTTGCATTATGGCGCATGGTATCGAAATAAGGAAGATATTATTCCTACAGTAGGTTTCCAGAAGAATAGATTTAAGTTCCTTCTATCTTACGATATTGATGTATCAGCTCTACAATTGACCTCTGCCAGTAAGGGTGGGTTAGAGATATCCTTGACTTATAACTATAACTATTCTAGTCCAAGAAATGTGAAGCGATTAGAACGTAGAAGAAAAGCTAAAAAGATTGGCGATAAAGCTATCTCTTGTCCTAAGTTTACGAACGAAGACTAATAAAAATAAGGCATAAAAAAAATCCCCTTATCCATAGGAAAAGGGGAGAGATATAAGATCTTACATTCGATCCTTCTTAATGTATTCTTTCTTCTTTTTTTCGATCACTTTACCACCAAGCACAATTACGATTTCTCCTTTCACTGTTTTTGCTGTAAAGTGAGCAATAAGTTCACCTAGTGTACCTCGGGCATTTTCTTCATACAGTTTTGAGATTTCACGAGAAACAGATGCTTTACGATCTTCTCCCATATACTCAGCAAATTGGGTTAATGTTTTTACTAAGCGGTGTGGCGATTCGTAAAAAATCATTGTTCTTTGTTCTTCAGCCAACTCGGTGAGTTTGTTCTGACGACCTTTCTTCTGAGGAATAAAACCCTCGAAGCAGAATCGCTCGTTCGGAAGGCCCGAATTGACAAGTGCTGGTACAAATGCTGTCGCACCCGGAAGACATTCTACTTCAATATCATTATCTATGCAATGCTTGACTAGAAAAAAGCCTGGATCTGAAATTGCCGGCGTTCCTGCATCAGAGATTAAAGCAATAGTTTGACCTGCTTTAATACGATCTACAATTTGCTGAGAAGCTTTATGCTCGTTAAATTTGTGATGTGATATTAAAGGCTTGCTAATTTCATATCGCTTCAGTAAAAATCCAGAAGTTCGTGTGTCTTCAGCAAGAATGATATCAACAGATTTTAAAACATTAATGGCTCGAATGGTGATGTCTTCGAGGTTTCCAATTGGAGTTGGGACTATATAAAGTTTTGACATGTAAAAGTGTATTGCAATTACTAATTAGTGCACAAAGATAAGGAGATTGTAATGATTACTAGTGAAAAAAAATATTTTCCAGTTCAAATATTAGAATTAGCCTATTCGAACTTTCTTTTGATGAGATCGAAGAATTGAATAACGGTATCTTCCTCACTATTCCACTGTTTCGTTTTAATAAAATGTGAAATGATTTCTTTGCAGTCGTCTTGACTATTTATATAATTTATTGCTGCTCTATAGTCTTCAGAATTGTTACCAAAAAGCTCACGAATAAATAAGAATTGATCATTTACTCCAATGGCGGATTGAATATCTACGAGCTTTGATTTTTGGATTTTCTCTTGTAGATTATTTCCTCTGGAAGCTTGAAGTTTATCATTAAGAGTTGGTAGAGCTGTTTCAATATTATTTTTAATGGGCTTTATGACCTGGATTTCCTCTTCAATATGATTCGTTTCATTTATAGGTTTAGCCTCTTCAATGGTCGATGCTTTTATAAACGTAGATGGAATTTTCTCTTCTTCTACAGTAAACGTTGATCCATTGTCTGAATTAAGTTCAGATTCAATTGATTTTGACTTACAATCAATTTCTTGATTGTCTAGATTTAACTTTAGAATTTCAATATCCTTATTCAAGCTAGCTAGTCGAGATTCTAATAAGGGAAATCCACTTTTTAAGTCATCTTGTTCATTCTGAAAATGAATGATTAGGTTTTGAATTTCTTCAATATTATTTTTTATGAGTTGTATGATTAGATTATTGTTCATTTTTTCTGATTATTAATTCAAACTGAAATCTTAGCCTAAGAATAGCACTCATCTTGAAAGATTAGAAATGAAAATTAACCCATTGTTTGATTTATCTCATTAATACGGATTCTTTCAAAATAAGGTATCCAATAGGGATATTAAGAGGAAAAGGATCTGTAAAAGCTTGTTAATAGGTGAATTTTATTCATATCAGCATGAGTTATCTTAAATACTGAGTTTTAATAATTCACTTGATTTTCAGCCCAATACAACTTGGTGATAATATCCCGCAAATTACTAAATAAATTTAGAGCTTTTCTTATTTTTGTGTGACGAAGTAAAATGACTAAAGAAAATAAATATGTTTCTTGAGAACGATATTAGTAGTGCAGGTAGTAGAGGATGGATTGAAGTTGTTGCAGGTTCAATGTTTTCTGGAAAAACGGAAGAGCTAATCCGACGATTGAATCGAGCTAAAATTGCCAAGCAGAAGGTGGAAATATTTAAACCTAAGGTTGATACACGCTATTCTGATGATGAGGTTGTGTCACATAATGCCAATGCTATTCGCTCAACACCTGTTGAAACTGCAGCGAATATTTTACTCTTGTCAAGCGATGTTGAAGTTGTTGGTATTGACGAGGCACAGTTTTTTGATGATGGTCTTGCAGAAGTTTGTAATGTACTCGCTAACCAAGGTATCCGTGTCATTGTAGCAGGTTTGGATATGGATTTTCAGGGGAAACCTTTTGGTCCAATTCCGGCACTGATGGCTACTGCTGAATATGTAACTAAAGTACATGCTGTTTGTATGCGATGTGGTAATTTGGCTCAATATTCACATAGACTTTCTGATACCGATAAATTGGTTCTTCTAGGCGAAAAAGATGCTTACGAACCTCTATGTCGAGTTTGTTATCGTAAGGCTCAAAGCAATTAATTACTTATCTTACAAGGTATTTATTCTTCACTTAAGATCTGATTTTGAATTCATCTAAAACATATCAATTAAATCATATCGCCCAAATTGTTGGCGGTACCTTAGTTGGGCATGGTGATTTTGAAATTGACCGTCTCTCCATCGATAGTCGTACTCTGGTTTTAGCATCTAAAACTTTGTTTTTTGCTTTAGTTGGGGAAAGACATAATGGTCATGATTACATTCAGGACCTCTATGATAAAGGAATCCGGGCTTTTGTTGTAAGTGAAAGTATTTTCTATAGTAATTTCGAAGATTGTAACTTTATTGTAGTAGCAGATACGCTCAATGCTATACAGAAGCTCAGTGCGTACCATCGTAAAAACTTTACTTATCCCGTTATTACAATTACAGGTAGTAATGGGAAAACGATAGTAAAAGAGTGGTTGTATCAAGTTTTAAATCCATTGTATCGCATTGTTAGAAGTCCTAAGTCATATAATTCACAAGTTGGCGTGCCTATTTCGGTATGGCAAATGACTGGTGAGGATGAATTAGCAATTTTTGAAGCTGGTATTTCTAAGCCTTGTGAGATGGATAAGCTTGAGACAATTATTCAGGCAACGGGAGGGATTTTCACCCACTTAGGATCAGCTCACCTAGAGAATTTCGAAGACGCAAAAGCTTTACTAGATGAAAAACTGAAACTATTTGCATCTTGTGAGTGGGTCGTTTATTGTAGTGATAATACTCGAGTAAGTGATGCAATAGAAGAACGATATGCAAAGGACAAAGAATTGCTGAATTGGTCTCGTAAGACAGATGCGAAATTGCAGATTCGTTCTGAAAATGTTCATAAGGGAAAGGTAGAGTTGAAGGCTATATATAAGGGTGAAGAGAAAATGATTCTTCTGCCATTTATCGATAAAGCCTCAATTGAAAATGCAATCAACTGTTGGTTGACTTTCCTTTATTTAGGCTTATCAGATGAACAAATATATAAGGGGTTTTGTGATTTAGAGGCCGTCGCCATGCGTCTGGAACTTAAAGAGGGACAAAACAACTGCCTTCTGATTAATGATTTTTATAATTCGGATCTCGGATCTCTTGCTATTGCTCTTGATTTGATGAATCAGCATGGTAAAGAAAGAAAGAAAACGGTTATCCTATCTGATATCTTTCAGTCAGGTTTTCAACCCAGAGATTTGTATTCACAGGTTTCTGAACTACTCACTTTAAATAAGATTGATAAATTTGTAGGTATTGGGGATGATATTGCTTCTCAGGCAAAAAACTTCCAGTGCGAATCGGTTTTTTATCCAACTACAGAAACATTCTTAAGTGCTTTAGATACAAACGTATTTAAAAACGAAATCATATTGATTAGAGGTGCTCGGGATTTTCGATTTGAACGGATTTCCAGTGCCCTTCAATATAAAGCTCATAGAACCATACTAGAGGTCAACTTGACAGCTATGGTGCATAATTTGAACTATTTTAGATCACTTCTTCAGCCGAAAACCAAACTGATGGTGATGGTAAAAGCTTTTTCCTATGGAAGTGGTTCAACAGAAATAGCAAATCTTCTTCAATATCAGCAGGTAGATTATCTGGCTGTTGCTATAGCCGACGAAGGCGTAGACTTGCGAACCAATGGGATAAGTACACCCATTGTCGTCATGAACCCTGAGCTACATAGTTTCGAAACGATGATTGACTACAATCTGGAACCAGAGATATATAGCTTAAGTGTACTAAAGAGTTTTGAATCTATTCTTAAAAGATCAGGTCTGAAGAATTATCCGATTCATTTAAAATTGGATACTGGCATGTATCGTATGGGTTTTGTTGATCATGAACTTGATGAATTAATCGGCTATTTGAAAGATAATCCTCATTTTTATATTCGATCGATATTTTCACATTTATCTGGTTCTGACGAAGAAATTCATGATGATTATACAGAATCTCAAATTGACAAATTTGAAAAATGGAGCAGTAAAATTCGTGTTGCTTTCTCATATAAAATCGATCGACATATTCTGAATACTTCAGGTATAGAGCGATTCCCAAATGCTCAGTTCGAAATGGTTCGTTTGGGTATAGGACTTTATGGTGTAAGTGCTACTAAGCAGGATATGTTGATGAATGTTAGTAGTTTAAAGACGACTATATCGCAGATAAAATCGGTTGAGAAAGGTCAAACAGTAGGTTATAGCCGTAAGGGGAAACTGGATAAGAAAAGTCGAATCGGTATTATTCCAATTGGCTATGCTGATGGTTTCAATCGGAAGTTAAGTAATGGGGTAGGTCAAGTATTGGTTAATGGAGAATTAGTATCCGTAGTTGGTAATGTATGTATGGATATGTGCATGATTGATTTAACAGATATTGAGGCAAAGGAGGGGGATTCTGTTATCATTTTTGGAGATGATTACTCTTTAAGTAGAATAGCTGAGAAGCTAGATACTATTCCCTATGAAATACTAACAACTGTATCACGTCGGGTAAAACGTATTTATTTCCAGGAATAAGGCTAAAAATAAAAGCATAAAAAAAACCGATGATCTGATCATCGGTTTTTTTATGATATCTGTAGAGATACGGTTATTCAGGATGAATAGCTTCTACAGGACATGCATCAACGCAAGTACCACAGTCAGTACATAGATCTGCATCGATAACATAACGCTCATCTCCCATAGAGATAGCTTCAACTGGACATTCCCCTTCGCATGAACCGCAAGAAATACAATCGTCGTTTATTACGTAAGCCATTGTGTTTTATTTTTTAATGTTAATATTAACTGCAAATGTAGTATCATATTTCAAACTCAAAAAGAAAATCGAATAGAATTCTTCTATTTTAAAAGAAATTAAATAGTGACTAAAGTCTTGTCTTTGTCGGGATTGCCTTAATAGTCAGTAAATAAAGACTTTTGAGTCTTGTTAGTGAAGAGATTTTACAATAAGAACAATATCTTATTTATTCAGAAAATCAATAGCTAAGTAGGCCATTGTTCCCATCGATGTTTCTAAACTCATATCATCAGCTTGAAAATTGGAGGTATGTAAACCACCTGATTTTTCTTTTTTTACGCCGAAACGATAAAAGCAAGCAGGGTACTTTTGAGAATAAAAACCGAAGTCTTCAGTTGTCATTCTAATATCCATATCTTCCACTCTATCATTATCTAAATATGCAATTGCCGCACTTTTTGCAGATCGTGTAGAGTTGACATCATTAACCAGGAATGGATACCCATGTTTGATATCGACTTCACATTCGGCTCCCATTCCTTTGGCAGTGTTTTGAGCAATATCAGTGATAAGTTGTTTCGCTTTTGCACGCCACTCTTCATTCATTGTTCTAAAAGTCCCCTCAAGTTTTACTTCAGAAGGAATAATATTGGTCGCACCATCTGCAATCATTTTTCCTATTGTAAGAACTGTAGGGATTCGTATATCGGCATGCCTGCTAACAATTTGTTGTAGAGCCACAACAATATGAGACGCAATTAAAACCGTATCATCACATTTGTGAGGCATTGCCCCATGTCCGCCCTTACCTTTTACGTTCAGATAGATCTCATCACCTGAGGCCATATACATACCCTCACGGAAACCCACATGGCCAGATTCCATATCAGGTAAGACATGTTGTGCCATAATCAAATCTGGTTCTGGGCTAAGAGCTCCTTCTTCCATCATCATTCTGGCACCACCAGGAAGTAATTCCTCACCAGGTTGGAAAATAAGTAAAACAGTACCTTCCCATTTATCTTTCAGTTCATTTAGGATTTTTGCAGTTCCAAGTAAACTAGCCATGTGTATATCATGTCCACAGGCATGCATAATGCCATCGTTTTTGGAGCAAATTGGATGGGATTCATTTTCATGAACAGGTAAAGCATCCATATCGGCACGAAGAGCCAGAACTTTTTTAGTGGGGTTTTTACCTTCAATTTTACCAACAATACCTGTTTTTACAAAACCACCTCGATATGAAATGCCATAAGAGTCAAGCTGTTTTTGTATGAATTTAGAAGTCTCAAATTCTTCGAATGAAAGTTCAGGGTATTGATGCAGATGCACCCTAATGGCCTTGATCTCTTCAAGTAAGTTATAGCTTAGCTCCTTTATTATATTGGTGATGTGTTCCATGAATATGTGTTCAAATCGATTTGCATGCTTATAGGTATGGAAAGTAAAATTAGGAAATTCAATTTAAGAACCAATATTTAAATAATTTGTGAACGAATAGAATTCGTTAAGGAAGAATATGATAAGCTTTTATTTACAAAACTCCCATGTCTATTGAGACGTCTAATTTTCATTTAATGATCATTAACAAGTATTTAACGATATAATGTGGTGATTTTATCTGATTTTAATTATTTTTGTATGAATGATTTCTATCATTGAAATCATAACCAATTCATTTTTATAACTTTAGTTCTGACAAGCTAAGCCGTTTGTTGGGATGTTTTAATACAATAACTATGAGATTTTTTTATTTCCTATTGATCGGATTAGTGTTTTCAAGTTTTGGGCTTAGTGCTCAGAAGACCAAGCCAGTAATGGAGTATGGCTCAAAAACACACGATTTTGGAACAATTAAAGAAGAAACAGGAAAACAAGTCTATTCTTTTGAATTCGTAAATAAGGGAACTTCTCCTATTATCATACAGAATGTACGCTCATCATGTGGTTGTACTTCTCCTAATTGGAGTAAAGCGCCTGTCGCTCCAGGTCAAAAGGGATTTATTAAGGCAACTTTCGATCCTAAAAATCGTCCGGGTCCATTCAATAAATCAATTACTGTAACTGCGAATACGAATCCTTCTATTTCTATTCTACGTATTAAAGGAGCTGTTACAGCTCGTGTTAAAACGGTTCAGGATTCTTTCCCACGATTGATGGCTGGTCTTAGAATGACAAGTAATCATTTACCTTTTACTAAGGTGAAAAATAATGAGATTAAAGAAGCGACACTTGAGGTCTATAACGATACAGATAGTTTCATGACTGTTGCTTTTAGAAGAATGCCAACTCATTTAAATATTAAATTAGTTCCAGAAAAAATTGCTCCAAAAAGCAGAGCTAAGATTGTAGCTGTGTATGACGCCTCTAAGAAGCGTGATTGGGGTTTTGTTACCGATTATCTGGATTTATTAATTAATGGGAAATTTGCTCCACGAAATCGCTTAACGATTAGTGCTAATATTACTGAAGATTTTGCGAGACTATCTGATAAAGATTTGGCTAAGGCTCCTAAACTAGAATTTGAGGAAAAGGTTTTCAATTTTGGTGAGTTATCTCAAGGTGAAAAAGCTGAGCATACTTTCATTATGAAGAATACAGGTAAATCTGATCTTTTGATTCGTAAGACAAAAGCTTCTTGTGGCTGCACGGCTATTTCTCCACAATCTAAAATTATTAAAGCTGGTGAATCTACAGAATTGAAAGTCGTGTTTAATTCGAGAGGGAAACGAGGTCGTCAAAATAAACGTATAACAGTTATTACCAATGCACCTACTAACTCCACAGTTGATTTACGTGTAATGGGGAATGTCGTTATGCCTAAAGTAAACTAGAGTTAGGAACTTGTTTTGATAGTGATGCTTTAATATTGCTAACTGAAAATATTGAAAGGGTTGTTCGAATTTAATTTCGACAACCTTTTTTTTATTGAATAGTTTCTGTGTATTTGTTTATTAGTAAGCATGAATTTTTTAATTTCGCAATAGTGATATAACGCGATAATGATTTGATTTATCTAAATCATTAAACAAAGGACTTAAATTGCTCAATCCAACAATTATGCTTTGAGTTATTAGTAAAAAAAATACAATCATGGTAGATAAAAAAGATAAATGTCATATTGAAAATGATTCTTCGTTTAAGGCTTTAAAGGTTAATGCGGGAATTAGTAAGCCACCATCAATTAATCCTAATATTGCAGAGCGTTTAAAAAATAGGAAACGTAAAAAATACACGATTGAAGATTACATCAAAGGTATTTTGGATGGAAATATGACTATTTTGAGTCAGGCTATAACCTTGGTTGAAAGCTCAAAATTTGAACATCAAAAAATAGCTCAGGAAATTATTGAACGTTGTTTGCCTTATTCAGGGAAATCCACAAGAATAGGTATTACAGGTGTACCAGGAGCAGGGAAGAGTACCTTTATCGAAGCCTTTGGAAAGCATGTAACGAGCATGGGACACAAATTGGCTGTTTTGGCGATTGATCCAAGTAGTGAGCGAACTAAAGGGAGTATTTTAGGTGATAAAACTCGTATGGAGGAACTAGCTGTTGATCCTTTGGCTTATATTCGACCTTCACCATCTGCAGGTTCTTTAGGCGGGGTTGCTCGTAAAACTCGTGAAAGTTTAATTCTATGTGAAGCAGCAGGTTTCGATACCATTTTAATTGAAACTGTTGGTGTTGGTCAGTCTGAAACTGCTGTCCATTCAATGGTTGATTTCTTCTTGTTGATACAAATTGCAGGTGCAGGAGATGAGCTGCAGGGGATCAAGCGTGGTATCATGGAAATGGCCGACGCAATTGCAATCAATAAATGTGATGGAAGTAATATAACTAAAGCTCAATTGGCTCGAGTACAATTTGAGAATGCCTTGCATTTATTCCCATTATCACCATCACAATGGTCGCCCAAAGTATTAAACTGTTCATCTTTAGAATGTACAGGTATTAATGAGATTTGGGATATGATTATGGACTATTGTAAGCATACACAAGAAAACAATTATTTCGAAACTCGTAGAAGTGAGCAAGCGAAATATTGGATGTATGAAACCATTCATGAACAATTACGCGATAATTTTTACCATGATAATAAAATTAAGGGAATGATTCCTGATTTTGAAAATAAGGTTTTAAATGATGAAATGAGCTCATTTATTGCGGCTTATAAGTTGTTGAATACCTACTATAATGAAGTTAAAAAAGGAGATCACTAGTTGAATAATTTAAGAAAATCTTATTAAATCCAACTTTGATGGCTTATAAGCAGTACTTATCGAAATAACTTCCTGTAGTCAAATTAAATAATTAGATTTAGCTGAAAATTAACTTAAAAATCAAAATACGTTTATTATGAAAAAATTACTATTTGCAGTAGTTGCAATTTCAGTTCTTTTTGCTGCCTGTGATACTCAAAAGAAATATGAGCTTTCAGGTAAAATTGAAGGACAAGCAGAAGGAAAAATCTATTTGAATATTGAAAAGGATAGAAAACTTGTGAAAATTGATTCTGCTGATATCGTAGATGGAGCATTTAAGATTGAAGGTAGTGTAGCTGTTGCTGATATGTACTATTTACAAGTTGATGATATTAAAGGTGCGATTCCATTTTTTCTTGAAAATGCACCAATTTCTGTAGAAGCTAATATCGAATCTTTACGTGATGCTAAAATTACAGGTTCTGTATCTCAAGATCTATATAAAGTATTTGTAGCTTCGATGATGGAATTCAAAACTAAGCAGGAACCTATTGTAGCTGCTTATAAAAAAGCGATGTCTGAAAAGAATGAAGAAGCTGCAGAGAAAGCAATAAAAGAATATGAAGCTGTAGATGCTGAAAAAATGGAAACCGTTAAGACTTTTGTAAAAGCAAATGGGAATTCAGTTGTAGCAGCAGTTGTTTCTTATAGAAATTTATTGAGTCAGCTTAAGGTTGATGAGATGGAAGAGTTGTACACTACTTTTGATGAAGATGTAAAAGCTTCAAGCAGCGCACTATTGATCAAATCTAAGATTGATGTTTTGAAGAAAGTTGCAATTGGTCAACCAGCTCCTGATTTTACTTTAAATACACCAGAAGGAACTCCTTTGAGCCTTTCAAGCCTTAAAGGTAAAGTTGTGTTAATTGATTTTTGGGCAGCATGGTGTGGTCCTTGCCGTAGAGAGAATCCTCATATGGTTGAAATTTATAATGAGTTAAGTCCTAAAGGTGTTGAATTCTTGGGTGTTTCTTTAGATAAGGAGAAAGCAGACTGGTTAAAAGCTATTGAAAAAGATGGTTTAATCTGGAAGCATGTTTCTGATCTACAATATTGGAATTCTGCAGCAGCGAAACTGTACGGTGTTAATAGTATCCCTTGTACTTATTTAATCGATCAGAATGGAATTATCGTTGCTAAAAAAGTATTTGGTGATGACTTAAAGGCTGAAATTGAAAAATTACTTCAGTAAGTTAAGAATATATTGAGGGCAAGCTCTCTTGTAAAACCTGATTGGTAGAAATACCTCTCAGGTTTTTTTTATTAACTAAAGGGGCGTCATTGAATAATTAGAGATGAGTTTTGAGCATGAAAAAAGGGAATCCAAATAATGAATTCCCTTTAAAATATATTCTATAATGATTAACCTAGTTTACTAATTCGATCTAGTTTAACCTTATCTAAAATCTTAATTTTTCTACCATCAATTGCAATCACACCTTCGCTTGCAAAAGTTGAAAGTGTTCTAATAGCATTAGAAGTTGTCATATTTGATAAATTGGCAATATCTTCTCTTGAAAGATAAACCTTGATTGTCATCTCATCATCTTCGAAACCATAAGTATCGCGAAGGAATAATAAAGATTCTGCCAAACGTCCTCGAATATGCTTCTGAGTTAAGGTTACAGTTCTATTATTAGAGAACCCTAATTCGGTAGCAAAAGAACGAATGATACTTAATGAAAGCTCAGAATTAGTCTTAATGAGTTTTAGAATCATATCATAGCTTAGCGTACAGGTTATTGAATCTTCAATAGCAACAGCTGATGCAATATTGTTCTCTTCAGCAAAAAGTGCTCTGTATCCAATAAACCCAACTGGTTTTGCCATACGTACAATTTGTTCACGTCCGCCAACACCTTCTTTGAATATCTTCACCTTACCTTCTTTCAAAGATATAAGTCCAAGAGGTTTTTCACCTTCTTTATAAATGTATTCACCCTTCTTAAAAAAGCTACAACTCATGTTGTGTCGAATGCTTTCTTTTTCTTCTGGAGTAAGAACATTAAATACTGAATTTGGATGGTTAATTACCTCTAAACAGATTTGTTCTCGAATCTTTTTATCACTCTCAATCATGATCGGATCTGGTGTATGAATTTTAGAAATCGAATATGTTATAAAACATTTCAAATGTATGAAAATCAAATTAAATGACAAAAGGAATAAAGAAATATATCTCCAATTATTAATATAATGTAATGATCACATATTCATGTAGATATGGTTATTTCTAGTGTTTCGCAACCAAAGGGATCTTTCTTCCATAACCAAAAGCCTTAGATGAAACGCGTAAAATAGGTGCCGTTTGGAATCTTTTATACTCATTCATGTTAACCAATCGAATGATCTTATCAACAACCTCTTTAACAAAACCTTGCTCTATAATTTCATTGACAGGCATATTCTTTTCGATATACATGTAGAGGATTTCATCAAGAATGTCATAATCTGGAAGTGAATCTGAATCTTTCTGATCCGGACGTAATTCCGCTGAAGGTGGCTTTACGATACTATTCAAAGGGATTACTTCTTCATCCTTATTCATGAAGTAAGCCAGCTTGAAAACGTCTGTTTTGTATACATCACCAAGAACTGCGATGCCACCATTCATATCACCATATAGAGTTCCATATCCAACAGCCGACTCACTCTTGTTTGAAGTATTCAAGACGATATGTCCGAATTTATTTGATAAGCCCATTATCAATGTACCTCTAACTCGGGCTTGTATGTTTTCTTCTGCAACATTAAAGGGTAAATCGCCAAAAATAGGAGCTAAACTGCTTTCAAAAGATTTGAAGATATCTTGAATCGGTACAATTTCGTATTGAATACCTAAGTTATTAGCCAAATCTATCGCATCCTTCACGGAGTGATCAGATGAAAATTCAGAAGGCATAAGTAAGACACGAACGTTTTCTTTTCCAAGAGCTCTTTCTGCTAATACAACGGTTACTGCCGAGTCTATACCACCCGAAAGACCTAGTGTTGCTTGCTTGAATCCCATTTTACCGAAGTAATCCTTAAGCCCCAGAACAAGGGCATCGTGGATTTTTTCAATATAATCAACCTCTTTTTCTTCAGCTTTCTGGTTCTCAATTTCATTTAAATCGATGAGGCTAAAATCCTCTTCAAAATAGTTCAGACGGCAAGCAACCTCACCTTTTGAGTTGATAGCCATTGAATCGCCATCGAAAATCAATTCGGTATTGGCCCCAATCTGATTAACGTAGATAAGTGGCAAATGATATTTCCTAGAAACATCCTGGAGTATTTCAGCTCTGATATTTTTTTGATTGTGTGAAAAAGGTGATGCTGCAATATTAACAACAAAATCAGGCTTTAGCTGACTCAATTTCTCCATAGGAGAAGTCGTGTACAGTTCCTCCTTTGCAAAGTTATTGTCTACAGCTTGCTTTTCCCATAGGTCTTCGCAAATCGTAATAGCAATTTTCTTACCCTTATACTCGACTAAGTTGTATTCGGTATTGGGTTCAAAGTATCGGTACTCATCAAATATGTCGTAGG
The DNA here is from genome assembly GCF_054254355.1 of Ancylomarina sp. YFZ004. NCBI lineage: Bacteria > Pseudomonadati > Bacteroidota > Bacteroidia > Marinilabiliales > Marinifilaceae > Ancylomarina > Ancylomarina sp. YFZ004. The sequence continues at coordinate 203,746 of NZ_JBTCHQ010000008.1, read as the reverse complement.
TAGGTAAAAGTGTCTTGTTGTGAATACTCTGTACTTTACCATCACACATGAAAAAAGCAGAATTGTATAGGTTTTTGCCCTTGGTATGTGGGTTTATTGATGGTCCCCCAATTACAGCAGCAATATCAACACAATGTGAAGCAACTTGATCTATAGCGTTAAGTGTTTTCTCAATAAAATCTTTTCTCTCCAATAAATCTTTGGGAGGGTAGCCACAAATTGCCAATTCTGAAAAAACAATCAAATCAGCTTGTTTGCTTTTTGCTTTATTTATGGCTTCGATGATTTTATCTGAATTGGCCTCGAAGTTTCCTATATGGTAGTTAAGTTGTGCTAAAACAATCTTCATTTCTGTATGATTTACGACAAATTAGTTTTTATCACCTCTTGAGAGGTGATTGGCAAAGTTAATGATAAATCATTAATCTTTTAAAGCCCAAAGGGCTAATACGTAAACAAAAATAAGCTTTAGAAATATGAATGTTTAACTTTGATGCCTGCTGTATTTTGGTAATTTTGATGATGACTTGTTTGGGATGGATTCTATTTCCAGTTTTTCTTAATCAAGATTATGTGAGTTGAATAGGAGATAAGCTTTATTTTAAATATTATAGATGATAATGAGAAAATTAGCATTTGGTTTGCTTTTAGGAATGGCTTGTGTTTTTGTAGCATGTCAATCGAATAAACTTAAGGTTGATGTGTCAAATATCGATCTGGAAATTAAAATTGATCGATTTGAGAAAAAACTTTTTGATCTCAAAAATGGAAGTTCTTTCGAGGATTTTAAACAGAACTACCCTAGAATATTAAGATTATATTCGGAAAAGGTGATTGGTCTAGGTAGCGTTGATGACTTGAATTATTTCCAATACCTAAATAAGTTTTTAAATGATTCAACCATGAATCTTGTGGCAAATCGCATAGATTCAATTTTCCCAAACCTTGATAATCAAGAGGAAGAGTTAACAGATGGCTTTAAGCACTTGAAATATTATTATCCGGAAGCTAAAATTCCAATGATCTTTTCTCAACTCTCAGGCTTTAATCAGTCAATAGTGGTTGATGAGGGTATGATTGGTGTTAGCTTGGATAAGTATCTGGGAGTGGATTGTGACTTTTATGCGCTACTAAGTCGCCCCGTGTATTTACGCGAAAATATGACAGCCAATAGAATAGCTCAGGATATTTTTTTAGCCTATGGTTTAACTGAATTTCCTTTTAAGTCTAAAGCTCAAAATTTAATGGAGCAAATGATTTATCAAGGTAAAATTCTTTATTTCTTACAGGCTCTTTTACCAGAAAAAGCTGAATTTGATATTATGAAATACTCTAAGGAAAAACATCAGTGGTGTGTTGATAATGAGAGTCAGGTCTGGGCCTATTTGATTGAGCAAAAGCATTTGTTTAGTACACAAAATAGCATGGCACGTAATTATATTAACGACGCACCTTTTACGACGGGTATGCCCAAAGAATCACCTGGGAGAATAGGGACTTGGATTGGTTTACAAATCGTGAAATCCTATATGGCTAAGCATTCTGAATTAAGCATTCCAGAACTGATGACGAATAATGATTATGCTGCCATATTGAGAGAATCGGCTTATCAGCCTTGATTATAAGTAATTGTGAGTTATTATATTTGTCATATTATAAATACGAAAATTTTAAGCCACAAATTTCACAGATTTTTTCAAATCAAAGTGAGTATTAACAATTTACTGTAAAAGCTTAATACTTTAAAATAATTTGAAAAATTTGTGGACAATAGTTGAAATCTATATGTCATTATATTTGTCGATTACTTAAAATTAAGAAAAGTTATTTTTCCGAAATGATAGATGAAGAAAAGAAACGAATCCGACGTGATATTCGTAGTTTGAAGAATGCTATTTCTCTTGAAGAGAAAACGAGACGTTCAATTGTAATATTGGAGAATGTAGAACAATTACCTGAATTTATCGATGCAAAAACGGTGATGCTTTATTGGGCGATGGGCGATGAGGTGCAAACTTCAGACTTTGTAATAAAGTGGTCTGCAAGTAAGCGTGTGATACTACCCTGTGTAAATGGGAATGATCTTGATTTAAGAATATTCAGAGGCGTAGAAGATCTTATTGCAGGTGAAAATTTTGGTATACCAGAGCCTTCAGGAGAGCTTTATACAGATTACGAAGATATCGATTTGATTCTTATTCCTGGTGTAGCTTTTGATGTGGATAATAATCGAATGGGTAGGGGGAAGGCTTATTACGATAAGCTTCTTGCTAGCCTTAGTGCTTATAAGCTAGGTGTGTGTTTCAACTTTCAGATGTTGAAGGCTGTGCCAACGGATGAGCATGATATTAGAATGGATCAGATTATTTCAGAATAGTTTTGTAGAAATTAATAGATATAAGAAAGCCACGAGATTATCGTGGCTTTCTTTATATATGATATATTCTTAGATGTGAATTACTTCGTCGTATGCAGCTGCAGCGGCTTCCATTACCGCTTCACTCATTGTTGGGTGAGGGTGAATCGCTTTGATTAACTCGTGACCTGTAGTTTCAAGTTTACGAGCAGTAACCAGTTCTGCAATCATTTCAGTTACGTTAGCACCTACCATATGTGCTCCTAAAAGCTCACCATATTTAGCATCGAAAATCAGTTTTACAAAACCTTCGTTTGCACCAGCAGCACTTGCTTTACCCGAAGCAGAGAATGGGAATTTACCCACCTTAATTTCGTGACCAGCTTCAGTTGCAGCTTTCTCGGTAAGTCCCATTGAAGCAACTTCCGGATTTGTATAAGTACAACCTGGAATTGTCGTATAATCGATAGGCTCAACATTCATTCCTGAGATTTTCTCAACACAACAGATGCCTTCAGCTGAAGCGACGTGAGCCAAAGCAGGACCTGCAATGATATCACCAATAGCATAAACGCCTTCAACATTCGTACGGAAATAGTTGTCAACAACGACACGTCCTTTATCAGTAGCAACACCAGCTTCTTCAAGACCAATGTTTTCTGTGTTTGGAGCAATACCTACTGCCGAAAGAACGATCTCACATTCGTGAACTTCGATTTCGCCTTTCTTATTCTTAATATTTACTTTCAAGTCACCATCGCTACCTTCAACAGATTCAACTGATGAGTTAACCATGACCTTGATCTTACTCTTTTTGAAAGAGCGTCCCATTTGCTTAGAAACTTCTTCGTCCTCAATAGGAAGAATAGTTGGCATAAACTCAACAAGAGTTACCTTAGTTCCCAGGCTATTATAGAAATAAGCAAACTCAGATCCAATAGCACCTGAACCAACAACGATCATGGTCTTAGGCAACTTTTCAAGAGTTAAAGCCTTACGGTAACCGATAATGTTTTTACCATCTTGTGGTAAGTTTGGTAACTCACGAGAGCGAGCACCAGTAGCTAAAATAATGTGTTTAGCTTCGTAGTTAGTTTTGCTACCATCTTCAGCTAAAACTTCAACTTGCTTGTCAGCTGTAAGTTTACCGAAACCGTTGATAACTGTAACTTTATTCTTTTTAAGTAAGTACTTAATACCAGCACTCATTTTGTCTGCAACACCACGGCTACGAGCAACAATCTTTTCAAAGTCAGGCTTAATCTCACCTTCAACAGCGATACCATAATCAGCAGAATGCTTCATATAATCGTAAACCTGAGCTGATTTTAATAATGATTTGGTTGGGATACATCCCCAGTTCAAACAAATACCACCTAGTTCAGCACGTTCTACTACGGCAACGTTCATACCCAATTGTGCACCTCTAATGGCAGCAACATAACCACCTGGTCCACTTCCTACTACTATTAAATCGTAAGTCATTTCTATTTTGTTGTTTAGTTTGTGAATATCTATGTATTTCAGATCTGATTGCTATTCTACGCTAAATGATGATCTGATAATTTTTCTGCTAATTTATTAATATTAATTCTAAATAAAAGAAATTAGTGCGCTTTTCTCTTTAGTTTTAAAAGACTTAGTTGTACCACCTTTGCAATGATAAATAAGATAACAAAGGAAAATATAATGGTTGCTCCAGAAGGAACATTCAATTTATAAGCCATAAAGAGTCCTAAAAGGGAACCTAGTATACTAAAACCTATGGCTCCTAGAATCATTCTTCCGAAATCTTGTGTAAACATATTGGCGATGGTTTGTGGGATAGTTAAAAATGAAATAACCAGAATAATACCCACAACCCGAATATTTAAAACGATTGCCAGAGCAACTAATGCAATCATTAGGTAGTTAAGGAATTGTACAGGAGCTTTATGTGTTTGTGCGTAACTTTCGTCAAAAGCGACGTAAACAATAGGTCGCATCATAAAGGCAAAAACCAATATAGTGAGTACGCACAATGCTGAAAGCAGGTAAAGATCGAGGCTTGAAACTGTGAGGATGCTACCAAAAAGATAAGACATCAGGTTAGGAGCATAGCCAGGGGTCATGTATATAAATATAATTCCCAGTGCCATTCCCAAAGCCCATAGGATACCGATGACTGAATCTTGTCGGACATCGGTTTTCTTGGAAACCCATTCGATACCTAAAGCAGATAGGACACCAAAAACAGCAGCTCCCAGAACAGGATTTAATCCGAGAAACCAGGCAATACCAATACCTCCAAAGGATGCGTGAGTGATACCACCGCTAATAAAAACGATGCGACGGGCTACAATATAAGTTCCAATAATCCCACAGGAAATACTTGCCAATATGGCCGCTCCCATTGCGTTTTGAAAAAAACTATAGCTTAATAATTCAATGATTTCGTTCATGAAATGTTGAGTTCAAATTGAATGATACTGATTTGAAATTTTTTTAATGTTTTTTCAAAACTCGATGAGGGACTTCACCATGAGTAATCAGATCGATAGGGCAATTATATGTTTTGAGTTGTTCTTGATTGATGACGTTGGAATCGTGATAACATAAACTACTGTTGACACAGGCGATTGTTTTCACATGAGAACTAATGGTGCCGATATCGTGTGAAACAACAATAATGGCCATATGATCGTTAAGTTGATCCAGAATACCATAAAGTTCCATCTCGAAATGACTGTCTACGTAAGTATCAGGCTCATCTAATATTAAGATCTGAGGATCAGAAATAATGGCTCTACAAAGAAAGACTCGTTGTAACTGACCGCCTGAAAGCTCTCCAATATTCTTATTTCGAAGGTGGAGAATTCCCATTTGTTTCATCAAAACTTTAGCTTTCTCTTTATCTTCACTTTTGTATCTCCCAAATAATTTTTTGTGAGACATTAGTCCCGATAAAATGACTTCGCGAACAGGAATTGGAAATTTTCGATCGATGGTATTGATCTGTGGTAAGTAGCCGATGAGGTTATCATCAATATTATTGAATTCAACCTGACCTTCGATGGGTTTTATTAAACCCAATATAACCTTCAAAAGTGTTGTTTTACCACCACCATTAGGTCCAATAATACCTAGGAAGTCATTCTTATTAACCGTAAGGTTGACATCTTTGAGTACAACTTTATTATCGTAACCAGCATAAACTGATCTCAATTCCAGTAATTTGGTCATTTTGTTTTTGTTGTTTTGAGCAGATACAAAATACAAAGTATTTCGCAGAAAGCATGATTTTAATTCACTCGATAAGAATCTTCAAATCGAGATTAATTCATTACTTTTTTAGGTAAGTCATAATTCTGTTCATCTCAGTCAACCAATCTTCGCTTAAAGGATCAATTTGAATCAATTCAGCCTTAATCTCTTTAGCAATAACATTTGCATTTTCAACATTGAATTGCTTTTGTAGAAAGATCGTTTTGATATTGTGAGCTTTAGCCTCTTCAAGCATTTTCTTCATATGAGCCGGAGAAGGTGCTTTGCCATCGTGCTCAATTGAAATTTGAGTTAAACCGTAATCTCTGGCAATATAAGAAAGGGCAGGATGGTAAATCATAAAAGCCTTATTAGGCATTTGCGAAAAGATGGCTTCTGCACCTTTATCCATCACGTTGATATCTGACATCAACTTCATGTAGTTTGTTGTGTACTGCTGTTCCTTTTCAGGAGCTAGTTCAACCAATACTCTGAAGGTGTTTGCTACAAGCTGCTTGGCTGTTTTTGGTGATGACCAGATATGAGGATCAATACCACCTTCATGAAAATGTTCACCATGACGGACTTCAGGACCTCTGATGAGTTCAATACCTTCAGAAAGATCGAAACTTTTGATTTCGGAATTGCCCTCTAGTAGTTTATTCAACCAAGCCTTTTCGAATGGAATGTGACCAATTCTCAAATACAAGGATGATTTTGACATATCCTTCATTTGTTTTGGTGTAGGCTCATAGCTAGCAGGACTTGCTCCAGGAGGAATAAGTACGTTTACTTTGAAATCATCACCAGCAATTCGCTCGATAAAATACTTTTGAGGTAGAATACTAACCGAAATTAGCTTGTCGTCAACTTTGTTTTGTTTAGAGTTACATGACTGAAATACTAAGCTAAGGCTTATGAATAGAAGAATAAGAGTGATTTTGTTCATTTGATTTTGATACTTCAATTTAGAATAGTTTTAAATAACAAATGTAAAATATTTTACTCAATAAGCAATTCCTAAAACAAATTAAAGCAGCTCCTCTTTTAAAAACTTTGCAGTGAATGATTCGGTGCATTCTGCAACCTCTTCAGGCGTACCAATACACATGACTTCACCACCGTTACGACCACCTTCTTTACCGATATCAATGACATGATCGGCAACTTTAATCACATCCATATTGTGCTCAATTACGATTACCGTATTACCTTTATCTACCAATCGATCTAAAACTTCAAGTAGAACGCGAATGTCCTCAAAATGAAGACCAGTTGTTGGTTCATCTAGGATGTAAAGCGTTTGACCTGTATCTTTTTTAGCTAGCTCGGTTGCCAGTTTAACACGTTGTGATTCTCCACCAGAGAGTGTTGTTGATGGTTGTCCGAGTGTGATGTAGCCCAGTCCAACCTCTTGTAAAACTTTTAGTTTAGGTAGAATCGTTGAAATTTTCTCGAAGAAAACGACCGCTTGATTGATGGTCATATCTAATACATCGCCAATTGACTTTCCTTTGTAACGAACCTCTAAGGTTTCACGATTGTATCGTTTACCATTGCATTCATCACAATGCACATAAACATCGGGAAGAAAATTCATTTCGATTGCTCTGACACCTGCACCTTGACAGGTTTCACAACGACCACCTTTTACATTAAAAGAGAATCTTCCGGCTTTATAACCTCTGATTAGAGACTCAGGTAATTTTTCGTAAAGTTTACGAATATCACCAAAGACATTGGTGTATGTTGCAGGATTCGATCGAGGTGTTTTACCCAAAGGAGCTTGATTCACTTCAACGACCTTGTCGACATGATCAATTCCTTTTATCTGATCGTAGCTCAATGGATCTTTAACAGATCGATAGAAATACTGTGATAGGATTGGCTGCAGAGTTCCATTTATCAAACTTGATTTTCCACTACCAGAAACACCCGTAACACAGATGAATTTCCCTAGAGGAAAACTAACATCAACATTCTTCAGATTATTTCCTTTACAGCCCATCAGTTGGATGCTTTTGCCATTACCTTTTCGTCTTTTCTCAGGAATGACAATGCTTTTTTTACCGTTGATGTATTGCGAGGTTAGGCTATCGCCAATTAGCATTTTATCCGGTGTGCCTGCAAAAACAACCTCGCCACCATGTTTACCAGCAAAAGGTCCCATATCTACAACGTAATCAGCAGACAAAATCATATCCTTATCATGTTCTACGACAACAACGGAGTTACCCGAATCGCGAAGCTGTCTTAAGGATTGAATCAATTTTTGATTATCGCGCTGATGTAAGCCAATACTAGGCTCATCGAGTATGTAAAGCACATTAACCAGTTGAGAACCAATTTGTGTAGCCAATCGGATACGTTGAGATTCACCACCAGAGAGCGTTACAGAACTTCTGTTCAGTGAAAGATATTCCAAACCAACATCAAGTAGGAAATCAAGACGATCACGAATCTCTTTTAGAACTTCCGATGCAATTTTGAGTTGTTTATCACTTAAATGAGGTTCGACAGTAGCAAACCATTCGCTTAAAAGACTAAGGTCCATTTGAGCGAGATCGGTAATGTTTTTATCGTGAATTCGGAAATACAGCGATTCTTTTTTCAGACGCTGTCCTTCACATGTAGGGCAAAGTGTGTTTTTAATAAATTGCTCAGCCCATTTTTTTGCCTTTTTCGAAGTGGTATTACTTTCTTGATTCGAAATGTATTTTAAGACACCATCAAAACTCAAAAAGTAGTTTGATGAACTTCCCAGTGGCGTATTTTCTAGCTTAAATGTTTCGTTTGATCCGTCGAGGATAATACTCAAGGCCTCTTCTGGAATATCTTTGATGGCCGTTTTTAAGTCAAAATTGTACTTACGAGCGATAGCTTCAATCTGCCAAAAGATTAAACTGTTTTTATATTTACCCAAAGGCACAATGCCACCTGTGTGAATACTAACACTGTCATCGGGGATAATTTTTTCAATATCAATTGCACTTATTCGACCTAAGCCTTTACACTTAGGACAAGCTCCGTGTGGTGAATTGAATGAGAAACTATGGGGTGCCGGTGTATTATAAGAAAGACCTGTACTTGGGCACATCAAGAGGCGACTGTAGTATTTCACTTCATCACTATCCTTATCCAAAATCATGGTAATACCCTTACCATGTTTCATAGCCATCTGAATGGATTCTTTTAAACGTTTATCGCCAACTTCATCAACAACTAATTTGTCAATTAAGATCTCGATGGTGTGACTCTTGTAACGATCGACTTTAAAACCATGAAGAAGTTCCACGATTTCACCATCGACACGTGCATATAAAAAACCTTTTTTTCTGATCTGTTCGAATAGATCCTTATAATGTCCTTTTCTTCCCTTTACAACAGGAGCGAGGATGTAAATTCGTTTCTCATTGAATTTCTCAAAAATGAGCTTGATAATTTGCTCATCGGTATATTTTACCATCTTCTCACCCGTTTCATATGAGTAAGCTATACTTGCCCTTGCGAAAAGTAGTCGAAGGAAATCGTATAGTTCGGTGATGGTACCAACGGTTGAACGGGGGTTTTTATTTGTGGTTTTTTGCTCTATGGCGATTACTGGACTAAGCCCTGTAATTTTATCCACATCGGGGCGTTCCATACCACCAAGGAATTGACGGGCATAGGCCGAGAATGTTTCGATATATCTACGCTGACCTTCAGCATAGATTGTGTCGAAAGCCAATGAAGATTTTCCACTACCACTTAATCCGGTAATAACCGAAAGTTGGTTGCGGGGAATACTTACATCGATGTCTTTTAGGTTGTGAACTCTTGCACCAAGAACATTAATATTCTCAGTTTCTAATAGTTCATTTTCTATGGTTTGTTCAGCTTTGTCTTTCAATCTACAATCTCCTTATGATTTAAATCCTCACTTCTACTGATGTTTTACTTACATATATGCTTCAATAAGCTAACAACTATTTCTTCTTCGCTTGAGGTTTTTGGTATTCAGAAAACGCAAAATTAATATATCCTTTGGCAGGAAGTGTAATTTCGTACTCTTTTTTATACTTATTTGTTAGATATGGCTTTCTTAACCAAGGATTAAAGAGCTTTAGTATTTTATAATTCACTCCATTCTTTTGGGCAAAATCAGCAAAATTCTTCACCCCACCTTTAATTTTAATCTTTCGAGTTGGAATGTTGGGATATAAATCGGAGTCACGGAATCTAAATCCAAAATCTTGAGGATTCTCCATTATAAGTTTGGTCGCAATAATTCTGAACAGATAACGAGCAGTCTCTTCACCCAACAAAAGGTCATAATACGATCCTGCATTTTGAAGTTTCATTTGAGAATGAATGTGTGTTCTACCTGCATTATATGAGGCAGCAACCAAGGCCCAGCTTCCAAATTTCTTATGGGAATCTTTCAAATACTTACAAGCTGCTCGTGTCGATTTTTCAATATTGTAACGTTCATCAACTTCTTTGTTGATTTCAAGCTTGTAGTCGCGGGCCGTAGGTGGCATAAATTGCCAAAATCCGACAGCACCTGCTGGTGAAACAACTGTTGTTATCAAGCCACTCTCAATCAAAGCTAAATATTTAAAATCATCTGGGACACCTTCCTTTTTTAAGATAGGTTCGATGATCGGGAAATAACGATTAGCTCGTTTAAGAAACAATAAGGTTTGAGATTGCCAATAGGTATTTACAAGCAGTTCTCTGTCCAATGATTCTTTTATATCCCATCGATCCAAAGGAACTTTTTCATCGGCAAATAAAAGTTTATTAGGCGTTTTTAATGCGTAAACATTATACTTATTCATATACTCTGTTCCCCGATGTTCATTGTCCAGGTCTGAGAGTTTTGAGTAATTAAAAAGTTGTGCAACGAAATAACCACAGGTTAATAAAACCAGTATGAGTGATATATTTTTGAATGTCTTATTTTTTAACATGTGTCAAGTTTTAAAAGCTGTCCTAAGGCTGTGTTTGTCTGAAGTTGATCTAGAATTTATCGAAATAAGTTTTGAATTCTTCCGGAGGTACAGAGACACAGATTCTAGCATATTGAGCAGCCTTATCCTTTTGTGTCTTGGTAAAATAGCTTAGTGATACCGAGCCTATTCTTTTTTCTAAGAGTTCATCTTCTGATTTATTTACGATTACAAATATGCCAATGGCTTTACTATTGGTGTAGAATTCAGATGCCAGCAGACCTTTTTTATCAAGAAAATTTATATTCTGGTTTATACCTTTTACGGTTATTTCTTTAAACTGTTTTCTGCTGTTTTTACCTTTTTCTGAGTTCAATAAATTTGCAACGAGTAGTTGAGAGAAAGCATTAATGCCATTGGTGGCATACATGAGTCGAATACCTAATTCGGTATTGAATTCTGCATTAGTAGAGTGGATAAAGCCTAAACGTTGACCACTAAGTCCAATTGATTTACTAAAACTCTCTACGATAATCACATTTTCAAAACCGAGTAATTTCTGATAAAAAAGATCTTCCTTGTCGCAAAATATTCTTCGATAAGGACAATCAATTATAACAGTCGTACCATTTTCATTCAGAACTTGAATGATTTTAAGGAGTTCTTTATCTTCAACTTTATTACCAATTGGATTGTTTGGATCACAAATGATAACAGCAGAATTTTTAATTTCGGGTAAACGATCTAAGAGCTTATCGAAATGAGTATAAGTCCCTGATTCAATCTCTCGGATGGTCATTACCTGAAAATAGGAACCCCAATAATACTCTGGCAAAAGAATACGGTCAACATTTAGTGTTTGGAATGTGAGGTCGAGTGCTGACATGCCACCGCCACTAACACTAATATTGGATAAGGTGCTTTTGTTGTTAAAATAATGCTGATTAATAGCTACGCGTAACTCTTGTCTTCCCTGCGAAGGTGGGTAAACTTGCATGGCGTTGCTATTGAAGTCCAAGTCTTCAACAATTGAATCCAGATTGATATTGCAAACGGCATTGACACCACGATTAAGTAGTAAATATTCTTCCCCTGTTTCAACGCTCTGCTTTCTAATTCTCTCCCCAATACCAACAATGGCCGAATATTTAGCTCCACTTTTTCGTATTTGCATAGGTTGTCTGTTTATATGAATTCTTGTAAATGCTTATTTAGAATAATTCAAAGATACGAATATCTCTTGTTATGAGAACGGCTAATTCTCAGTTTTAATATTTGAGTTTTATTATTTTTTCAATTGTTTTTTGTCAGTTTTTTAAAAAAAATCTAAATGAATAACGCCCCAAAACAAAGTTTTGAGGCGCATTCTAATATGATCATGTTTGGCTTATGAGTCAGTTGACAAATAATTAAAACATATAGTCCCAAACAGGAAGTTGAATTGGCTTGCTTTCAAAAGCTTTGATTGCCTTTTCGTTTAAGTATTTCTTGTTGATTACAACACGAAACATATACTCGCTAAACCACTCATCTGTGAAAGTTAAGTAACCCTTGTTTCCTGAAGTTGTACCCCAAGAATTTTCGAATTCCCATTTTACTGGTTTTTCGTTTTCGTCAACATCAACACCAATTAAAGTCATTGCGTGAGATGAACCAGACTGGCGAGTTAGAATTCTAGCTTTTTTGTCCATATCGAACTCAACACCGAATAAAGAAGCATAGTCGTATGTGTTCATGTCCATAACACCTGCTTTACGGTTGTGCTGCTTACCTACATCGCAAGAAGCATACATCGCCTGATTGTTTTTGATAGAAGCCATAGCAAAAGCTTTGATCTCATCATTTGGCAAGTTTAAGTAGGTCCAGTTGATACCTTCTGCTACATTACGGTAGTTTTTGATTTCATAAACTTTATAGAATTCACGAGTTGGGTCGTTCATAATCATCACCATCTCATCTTTTGCAAACTCAGGTGCTACAAGAGCCATGAATTCTAGTGGTGTGTATTTTTTAGCTTCGCTAATTTTACCATCAGCATCTTTGTATCTCCATGTAAAATCAACAGGAGGCTGACCCAATGCAAGAGCTAAAATACGGTATACATCTTTCAATGCGTTTACTTTTGCAGCATTAACTTTCTTTGAATTTCCTTTTTTGCTTGCAAGCTGACGAATTTTGTAAGCTTCACCTCTCAATTTCTCTTTAACGATACGGGTTAACTGACCTGTGCTGTTTGAGATTGTAGTCTCTGGCATCACTTCAGCAGGAACAACACCATATTTTTTAGCAACATTGAAAAATGAATTCCAAACACCACCATCATCAACAGGACTTTTTAAGTAACGGACTACTTCTCTGTCGTCCATATCCTTATCAGCAGTAGCAATAATGTTTTCTAAGAATAGGTTTGACTTTTCGAAGATATCCCAGAAATAGTTGTAGTTATGTGAAAAATCGAAAGAGCTAAGATTTAAATCTTTGATTACGTTTGGACGGATTGTGTTCATAGAAGTGAACATCCAACAACGACCTGAACTCTTTTGATTGGTAATTCCTTTAACGGCAACTCTGTACTTAAAAAAGTGATCTGTTGCGCCTACTTTGTTTCTGTTAAGTGCGATCTCGCGAATGCTTTTGCTGTTTGTAATAGCATTTTGAATCGCTTGTGTTGAAGCGTCAGCATTAAAACTATTACGAATCTCGCTAAGTGTTTTGCTGTCAACAGCACCCTTAGTTTGTGCCATGCTTGTACCTGCTATAGCTAGAGCTAAAACAGAAAGCATTAAAAATTTAAAATTCATGTTTGTGATTTTAGTTGTCAATTCTAATGGCACAAACATAAGAAAACTATGGGGTTTTGTCTAGAATCATTTCCTACTAGAAAGCAGGTTTTATTATAAAAATCATTAAAACCAGATTAGGGTTTCACCTTCTTTTCACGATGTACCAATCTGAGACTTTCGAAAAAGTCAACGAATTTACGAAGTAGATCTGCCCAAAGCGTTAAGAAGAGTAGGGCCGTTCCCAACCAAATAATTGCAAGGTTGAACCAATAAGTATCTATATAGTAATTCCAGATACGTTTTACAGGCGCGTAAAAATGTGCACGCCCAAATCTAGAATCAGGATACATGAAGATAGGATCTTTCTTTTGGATAAGTGTTTGATCCACTTCAATCATTTTATTGACTTCCGTTCTATTTAAAACCAAATCAGCTAAGGCTTGGTTGTAATAGCTTTGCTTAAAATCATAAACACCATCACGACCCAATGAATCTACTAGTCGAGAGTATTGGAAATCCTTTTTGTAACCAGATTCACTGTTTATTCCCATAAAGTGGAGCTTAATGCCATCTAGGTATTGTCTTGTCTTTTCAAGGATATTTAAATTAAAGTCCAGCGGATTTAATTTAGATAAGCTAATGAATGGTTTAAAGCCAGCTTCTTCTGTTAATTGCGTTATTTCATTTCTCAGAAGATGGAAATGACTCTTAGTTTCCTTTGAATCTTTTTCGAATTCAATATTTCTTTCACAGTCGATTAGAATCGATTCTATTTTAGGAATTAGGAAAGAACTTGTGAATGCAGCATCACTCACACCTTTTTCGAAATCGAAGAAGTGTTTTTCGAATTCATTATCCTTAAATTGGGTGACAGCCATGGCCTCGTAAGCCCATCGTGTTGTCATTAAGTCTCCAATTATCGGTACATAAACTTTATTGGTAATACCACTGTGTAAATCATCGAATTTAATCATTGCTCCACCCAAAAGGAGCTGAGGAACAAGAATTAATGGGATGAGGATATAAATAGTGATGACTGAGTTTAGACCTGAAGATATATTCAAGCCAACCATGTTTGAATAACAAGATGTTGTAAAGAGAACGAGCCAGAAAGTCATTGTCATTCCCTGCACATCAAGAACATAGTTGCCTAAAAGAACAAAGGTTAAACTTTGAATGGCTGAGAGTAAAAATAAGAATGTAATCTTCGAAAAGAGATAGGCATTCCTTGAGAGGTTAAGAAATTTCTCCCTCTGAAGAATTTTTTTATCACGAATAATTTCCTCGGCACTTACACTTAAACCAATAAACATGGAAACAACTACGGCCATAAATAGAAATACGGGGTAGTTTTTATTATCGCCAAAAACATAAGCTCCAGCTGATGTGTACTTGGTGAAAAAGCCAAGAATAAAGGCCAAAAGTGGCGCCTCAAACAGATTGATGATTAAGTATTGCTTGTTGGTAAGTTTCGATAGAAAATTTCGAATCCAAAAAATATAGAACTGCTTAAGCTTTCCAGGTATCTTAAAATTACTTCTTGGTAAGCTACTTTCTGACTTTACAGGTTCAACTGGCGTATCAATATTCTGACGGTATTTCTCGTTCCACTGTTTAGCGCTTGTTCTTCGATCACGTGTGGGTTTTCCATTATCATCAATTTTCTTCGTCTCTACAATCTGAAGAATTTGTTCTGGATTTACATTTCCACAAGTTACACACTCACTTTCAGCCGCATTAACCTGAGAGTTTTGTGTTTTGAAATATACAATAGAATCAATAGGGTTACCTGTGTAAATAGGGTAACCACCATTATCCATAATCCAGAGTTTATCGAACATTTTAAAAATCTCCGATGAGGGTTGGTGAATATTGGCAATAACCAGTTTCCCTTTTAGAGTCTGCTGCTTAAGCAAATTCATAATCATCTCCGAATCAGTAGATGACAGACCAGAAGTTGGCTCATCAACTAGGAGAATAGAAGGTTCACGCATTAACTCTAAACCAATGTTTAGTCGTTTACGCTGACCGCCACTAATGAATTTGTTTAGTGGGTTTCCTACCTTCAGATTTCGAACTTCGTATAGTGCTAAATCATGTAGTAGGGTATGAACCGTTTTTAGAATTTGACGTTCTGTAAATTCCTTGAAACATAGCTTAGCATTGTAATAGAGGTTTTGTAAAACACTCAATTCTTCTATCAAAAGATCATCTTGTGGAACAAAACCGATAAGACCTTGAATGGCAGACTTATTTCTATGTATTTCGAAATCATTGATGAAAATCTCACCACTATTTAAAGGTAGATTTCCATTCAGTACATTTAGGAGGGTAGATTTACCTACACCACTTCCTCCCATTATGCCAATAAGCTGTCCACTTTTTTCAGAGATATTGAAATTGTGAATGCCATTGTGAGAATTTCGGAATCTGAAAATGGCATCTTTTACTGTAAAAACAATATTCTCCTGATTATCTTCTTTTAGAAAGATACTCGCGAGATCAGAATAGTATATGGATTTGATATTTGGCCCTTTTATAATTGAACCATGTTTAAGCCTGTAGCTTTGTCCTTTAATAATCTTATTGCCTTCAATATATAAGTTGAGCTCACCAAGGTATCTAAAAACGATTAGATTGGCCGAAGGGAAATAAAGGGTAATGAGTTTACCATACAGATTTTCACAATACAGGTGTTTGGTCTGATTGAGATCCTTTTTTTGTTCTTTTTTCATGAACCAAGAAAGATTCTCGGACCATTCAGTAATCTGATTATTTATAATCAGGAATTTACTTTTATCGTATTCTTCAAGATAATCTTCACCGATAATAAATACAATTGCATTTAGAAATTCACTTCGTTTGATATTGAAATTCTCGGCAACAATGCTGATGAATTCGAATTCACTTTCACTAACAATATCATCTTCGTAAATGAATTCCAGCAGGCGAAGTAAAACGATGAGTCGTTCTTCTTGAATGAGTTCGGAGCGAATTTTGACACATACATTGGCAGCCTCGGATAGGGAGATGATATTGGCTGTTTTTTCATGTACGCTTGATTGATATTCCATTTCTCTATGGTAAAACTCATAGTAGTTTTGGAATAAATTAAGGTATTCAACTTCATCTTGTGCACTAACGTAACGTTTAAGGAAATTATCGACGATATCTTTCCCTTTGTTAGAAACACCTTCTTCCTTAGCATTGGCTACAATGGCAAAAAGGTGCATCAGTGCATTTAATATAGATTCTCCCATTTGAAGAGTTGAATTTTTAAATTAAATTTTTCGTTCAGTATACCTTAAAATAGAATAAGCAGAACAAATCTAAAAATACAACTTATTTATCAAAAATATGAACTGCTAAGAGAAAACAAGACATAAAAAAAACTGCAATTCATCTGAATTGCAGTTTTAAATATTTTCGATAGTATTAAACTAGGATGAAGATTACTTTACGATAGCTTCTCTTAGTTTTACAACACTTGCTGTAATCTCTTCTAACTGAGGTTTAGTCATGCTACCTTGAACTTTGTCGTAACTCGCTTTTAAACCATTGAAATCAGCTAATAATGAAGCAATGTTTGGATCTTGAGATTCTGGCTTCAGAACTTTTAAAAGACGCTCTAGTGAATCTTTCTGATCAAAAATTACTTTAACGATTTCAGGGTTTGAGAATGTGTTCTCAGAAATGTGAGTTGCAATATACAAGCCCTCGATAAAACTACCACTGACCACAAAAAGAGAAAGGTTTGCCTTGCCATTTTTGTTTAAGAAAGCATAAGTTTCGTAAAATGAGTTTGTAATAATCTTAACTAACTCTTCTTTTTTATCTAGATTATTCTCTACATCGCTAACAAATGTCTCGTTGAAAGCAGAAGTGATTTCTAGGTTGTCAATTATTTTTTTAGAAGCTTTTAGAAACAACATAGTTTCTTGCTTTCTATGATATGTACTTGCGTAACTTAAATCTGCACTGTAAACACCAAGGTTTAAAGCTCTAGACTTTTCAGTAAAATACTTGTCAGCATTTTCAGTAGAATTTGAAATGCCTAAAATGTAATCAGCTCCAATTCTATTCAACATTGAAGTCAATTCGAAAGTTGTTGGAAGCGGATAAACTACATCTTTAACTTCTTTAGCGATTGCTTTTTTAAGTAATGGCTTTTCAGTTTGAGATTCTTTATTAGCTTTTTTATCTACAGGCTTACATCCTGTGATGTTGATCGCGAATATTAATCCTAAGATTATTAGGCTATAAGGGGTTGCTGTTAGTCGTTTCATTTCGTTACAATTTTATAGATCAATATGTATTCAAGTTTCAAGTCTAAATTTAGCAAAAAGGCTGTAAATACGAACTTAAATCGAATTATATTTTTCAAGTTTTAATCTAGTAATCTGAGTCTTTACTAAGATAAGATTATAATGGATTTTTTATGTTTGCTTAAGACGTTCCTTAATAAACAATGCTAGGTCATGTGAATCTTCTGAAGAAAGCCTTGCTTGTAGTTATTGCCAATAGGTAAGGTGTTGTTATTCATGTGTACCATATTACCCTCAATCGATTTTATCTTAGCAAGAGCAACAATATAGGATTTGTGTACACGATAAAATTTTTGAGTAGGGAGTAGCTTTTCGATTCCCTTTAAAGATTGATAGGTGACGATGTGTTCCGTATCTGTATAGATTTTTACGTAATCGCCTAAAGCTTCGATGTACTGAATACTATCCAGGCTTACATTGATTGTTTTTTTATTAGCCTTAACAAAAATGTATTCCATATCACCTTTAACTTCTTCTTGCTGTTCAGTTAGCTTTATTTTCTCTTCAGCCTTCTGTATCGCCTGCAAGAATCGTTGAAATGCAAAAGGCTTTTTTAGGTAGTCGAGCACGTTAAGCTCATAGCTTTCTACAGCATATTCAGTATAGGCACTAGTGATGATTGTTAGTGGAGGATTCTTATAGGTTTTTAGAAAGTTAATGCCATTCAATCTTGGCATATTAATGTCTAAAAAGATTAAATCGATCTCTTCTTCTTTAAGAACTTCCATAGCTTCCAAAGCATCTCCGCACTTACCAACCAATTCTAATCCCGAAAGTTCAGCAATGTATTTCTCCAGCACACGTTGTGCTAAAGGTTCATCGTCAATTATTAAGCATCTTAGTTTCATATTTATATTTTTTTCGTTCTAAGACTTGGTGGTCAGTCTTACATTAGCTGGCATCAGCCAACCAAATTAATCATTTTTTTAGACAATCAAGACAGTCCAATGGTTAGTGTGATTTTAAATACCTTTTCTCCTTTGTCAATTTCAATTTTATGTTTCTGAGGGTAAATCAGTTCAAGGCGCCTTATTACATTTTGAATGCCGATTCCACCACTTCCTTTTTTAGAATTACTCCAATTAGGATCGTAACTGTTTTCGATGATGAGTTCCATCTGATCTTCTTCATCGAAATTGAAGATGATATTGATAAAGCTATCTGAGTTCTTCGCGTAAACACCGTGTTTGAATGCATTTTCAATGAGCGGTTCAAAAAGAAGTGGCGCTATTTTATGTCCATCGAAATGACCATTCACAATAAAGTTGATAGGCGTATTTTCATCTAATCTAATTTTGTGAAGGCTGATATAATTTCTCGAAAAATCAAGTTCCTTATTGATGTCCACAAATTTTTCATTGCAATCGTATAAAATATAGCGCATTAAATCGGATAGTTGTAAAACGACAGTTGCTGTATCATCAGATTTATCCAGAGCTAAAGAATAAATGTTGTTTAAAGAGTTGAATAAGAAGTGAGGCTTTATTTGTGTTTTTAAAACTTTAAGCTCAGCTTCAAGATTTTCCTTTTCAATGTCTTTTAATTGGCTTGATATTTTCTGGAGAATAAACCATTCTCTGGTCAAAGAAAATATACTGGTAATCCCGACATAAATAAATGAAATGAAAAAGAAGTTGAACCAGTCTGAAAAGACGAATGTTTTGAAGCCGTCAGCTTCTAGTACAAAACTATTTAGAGGGTATATGAGTAAAAACTGAATTAAAAGTGCTGAAAGTCCTACCGTAATAAAGAGAAGAGTAAAGAATAAGAAAAAAGATTTATTCTTGAAAAATACGGGTATTAAAAACCTTAAATTGGTATAGACAGCAGCTGCAAAACAAAGATTGAAAGCTACCATCGGAGAAATGGTTTGGAGAGTGAGAACGTTTTTTAATTCACTTGCAAAAAATAAAGAGAATAGCCATAAAAGGACTGAGACAAACCAAAATATAATATGGTAAATGTTTTTACTTTTGGTCATTAATATAGGAGTTGACATAGAGAGTATTTCAAATTGCTGCATGAAATTAAAAAACAATCAGCAGTATACGAAATAAATGTCTAAATAAGATTGATTATGGCTATGAAGGAGGCTGTTTTGTACTATTTTTATTAGCTTCGTTGAAATCTAATGACTCAAATAATATGTTTGTAAAAGAGTTTTTGTTTTGGAATGTAGACACCCAATTCGATTTCATGAATGAATCGGGGAAATTGTATGTGCCCGGTTCAGAAGAAATTTTGCCCTTGTTGCAGCGTTTAACTTCATTGGCAAAAGAAGCCGATATTCAAGTTGTTAATACGGCTGATCATCATTTTACTGATGCCAAAGAATTGTCTGATACGCCTGACTTTGTAAACACTTTCCCTTCACATTGTATGGCCGATTCACTTGGAGCTAGGTATATGGCTGAGACACAACCCGAGGAACCTAAAGTTATTCAATGGGATAAGGTCTATTCTAATGATGAGCTTAAGAAGCTAACTTCATTTCGAAATCTTGTTGTATTGAAAGATGTGTTCGATGTCTTCGAAGGTAATCCGAATACTCAAAAGCTGGTAAAGTTATTAGCGCCTCAAAAGGTTTTTGTATATGGGGTAACAACGAATGTTTGTGTTGATTGTGCTGTTTGTGGATTAGCAGAACAGAATATTCAGGTCTTTGTAATTGAGGATGCAATTAAAGAGCTTCCTAATATCCCACTTCCTTTTGGAAAATGGGATGCCTTGGGTGTTAAGCGGATTAAATTTGCTGATATCGCAACTTATATGTAGATATTGAACGGGAGTCTTGGAATGCTAAGCATTCCAAAGTTCTTTCACTGTTTTAATTTTTTCGTCCAGTGGCATAAAGCCATCTAACCAATGGATTTCGAACCCACTGCGTTCCATTTTTCTGAACCAAGTCATTTGACGTTTTGCAAATTGATGAATTGCAATCTCTAATTGAGTATACATCTCTTCATAAGTCAGTTCTCCGGTTACATATTTGGTTAGGAATTTGTATTCCAGTCCATAGTAAATAAGATCCTCAGGGCTAACACCAGATTTAATTAGGCCTTCAACTTCTTGAACCATACCTGAATCTAAACGTTCTTTTAGGCGTTGTGAAATTCGACTCCTTCTGTCTTCTCGGTCAAATTTAATCCCAATTAGGAGTGGTTTAAGTTCGGGGTGTTTCATCTCAATTTCAGGATGAGAACTTATATAGCGCTCAATTTCAATAGCACGTATGGCACGTTTTTTTGTTTCCAGATCTGAATTATTATGAACGTTCTTGTATTCTCTAAGAATATCGCCTAGTTCATCCAGGCTTTTATCCATTAATGTATCACGAAAATCTTGATCCTTTGGAACGGCAATAAGTTTGTAGCCTTTTAGGCAGGCTTCCAAGTACATGCCTGTACCACCACAAACAAGAGGTAAGTGATTCCTTTTTTGAATGTCTTCGAAAGATTCAACAAAATCTCTTTGAAATTCATAAACATTGTATTTATATCCTGCATCTGCAATATCAATTAAATGATGAGGGATTTTTTGTCCATCGATTGTATATTCTTCAATGTCTTTTCCTGTCCCTAAGTCCATCCCACGATAGATCTGTCTTGAATCAGCACTGATAATTTCAGCATCAAATGTTTTAGCAAGATTTACAGCTAAACTTGTTTTTCCAGTTGCTGTTGCGCCTAGTACGACTAATAAATTGTATTGCATAAGATTTTCTTTCTTGTTGAATCGACACAAAATTACTCTAAGTTTTCTGAATAATTAGAATCATTTTCTATATTTGATCGCAGGGTCTATTCGATGGCCTCTTTTATTTTAAAATGGATTTATAGAATGCGATTTTTTTCGGCCTTAGCTCTTTTTGGAAATTTGTTAATTGATCCCGTAACGACATGGGAGAAACTATCTTTGAAAGAAGAATCAGTCAGTGATTTGCTTTATAAGTTTTTATCAATCATTGTGCTTTGTTCTTCTTTGTTTGCATTTGTAGGTATTCTTATTCAAACATCTAGTGTAGTTAGGGCTATCGTTCAGTTTATTATTGTATTTTTTTCAATGATGTTGGGTCTTTATTTTGCTGCAAAGCTTTTGGTGATAACGGCTCCTAATTTCATGAGTAAGGTACATATTCGTAGAATTTTTCAATGGACGATTTATTCTGCTTCTGTATTTGTTCTTTTCCATGGATTATCTCAACTGTTTACACCCTATTCTTTTCTAAATCAACTTTGTTTATTTCTGGAGCTTTACTTTATTCGTTTATTGTGGATAGGGCTTAGGCCGGTGTTAGCTGTTTCAGTAAATAAAAGACTCGGTTATATGTTTTTGGCAGGCATATTTATACTTGTTCTGCCTTTGATATGTGAGCGAATCCTTCTAGTGGTATTTCAGTATTTTATCTGATTTGGATCTGTTCACATGAAAGGAACATGTGTTCTGTCAATAAACTTGAGATAAATATTAACTTTGTTCCAAATTGATGCTAGCTCATTAATTTGTTAGTATTATTTTAGTCTCCCTACGAATGGTGAGGCGAAACAAAATAGAATTTAGCTTAAAATGCAAAAAATAAATATAAGAAATAAACGTGCCAGTTTTGAATATGAATTCATTGATGAATTCGTTGCAGGAATCCAATTGTTTGGTACAGAAATTAAATCTATTCGTGCTGGTAAAGCGAGTTTGGTTGATTCGTTCTGCTACTTTGCTAACTCCGAATTGTATGTGAAAGGCATGCATATTGCTGAATACAGATTTGGAAGTTATTACAATCATGAAGAGAAACGAGAAAGAAAACTCCTTCTTAATCGTAAGGAATTAGATAAGCTGGATAGAAAAACAAAAGAATCGGGTCTTTCTATTGTTCCGATTAGTCTTTTTATCACTGAAAAAGGCTTTGCAAAGCTTAAAATAGCTCTATGTAGAGGTAAAAAGAACTACGATAAACGCGAAAGTTTGAAACAAAAAGACCACAAAAGAGATATTGATCGACTGATGAAGAGTTAGTTAGACTGAAAGGCCTATTTTTATTGAAAAAACGTATCGTATCAGGTCGTTTTTAAAGACATTTAATCTATATTTGCAGTCCCATTTTCGACAGGAAGTGGGACTTTTTCTCCCCCAATAAATTATAAAAAGTCAATCAGAATAAAAATTGACTTACAGACTGGATATTAACATGATATCAACATTGTTGATAATTTGTTAATAAAATCCTAGCACCCCTATTTCACTAAGCTTGAGCTGTTAATAACTTAAATGCAGTTCTTGTTGCGATTGACTTATTAACAATTAGAAAAGCCCTACTTATCAACGATCTATTTACTTATCAACAATCCTTATTTAGAATAAGATTGAGTTTATCCAAGAAGACTTATTAATGCTAAATAATAAGAGATGTTTTGGTATAGAATATTGAAAGGCCTCTTTTTGTGGATGTTTCAATTTTCAGAAGCTTAATTAGTTTCTGTTTTTGAGAAATTATTGAATAAAAATATCCTCAAGTGTTAAATATAAATTTAGAAGAGAAGGGCTCTTCTAAAATATAAATGCGACCATAAACATCAGTTTATAGTCGCATTTTATTATCTGTGTTTTTTAATAATTAAAAGTACTGCCACCCAAAAATTCTCTCATAAGTGAAGTCGGCGGAATTTCATCATCAGGTATTGGTAAAAAGTAACTAAAGAATTTTAGTAGACGATTGGCCTCCGAGTATTCTGTCTGATTAGGTTGAATTTCTTTAAGAACAGGCTCTATATGGCTTTTCATAACGCCTAATTCATAGGGTAATGCTGAGTTAAACATGACATCAGCATTCTCTTGATATGGGAAGATATTCTTTTCTTCACCACGTCTGACAGATTGCCAACGACTAATCGTGTCAGCAGCCGAATAGTTTCTGTAGCGATGGTCGCGGACGATTCTTCGAATCAAGCGGTTGTCTGTTGAGTGAATTCGATTATGACCATCAATAGAGATTGATGTGAGGGCTGAGATATAGATCTTAAATTTAACTTCATCAGAGATGAGAGAGGTTAATTTTGGATTCAATGCATGGATGCCCTCTATAACAATGACATTTTTGCCATTGATCTTTAATTTTTCACCATCGAAGTAGCGTTGCCCCGTTTCAAAAGAAAATTTTGGCAGATCAATTTCATTTCCATCAAGAAGATCAAGTAAATTCTCATTGAAAAGTTTCACATCTAAGGCTTCGATGGATTCAAAATCATACTCACCATTTTCATCAAGAGGAGTCATTTCTCTATTGACAAAGTAATTATCCAAAGAAAGATTAATTGGGTTAATGCCAGACACCTTCATTTGGATAGCCAACCTTTTACCAAAGGTTGTTTTACCCGATGAGGAGGGGCCAGCGATTAGGATAATCTTAATCTTCTTCCATTTTTTACGAATGCGATCTGCTATTTGAGAGATCTTCTTCTCATGCATGGCTTCGTATACCTTGATTAGTTCTGATATTTTATTCTCCTCAACACTTCGGTTTAGGTCTCCAATATTTGAGATGCCTAGAATTTTACCCCAGCGCTTATATTCGCTGAAAATCTTTAGCATTTTTTCTTGCTGCAAAATGGGGTTTACTACGGATGGATTTTTTTTATCTGGAGCCAAAAGTAACATGCCATTATAGTAGTGTTGCAGATCGAATATATCAACAAGACCTGTGCATGGCAGTAAGAAACCGTAGAAATAGTCGACAGTGGTGTCAAGCTTATAGACAGAGGTGTAAAGGTTGCCACGTGTTCTAAGTAGTTTCGTTTTCTCAGTTAAACCTTGCGATTCAAATAGCTCAATTGCTTTTTCAGTTTCTATCTCATTTCTTTCAAAAGGGATATCAGCTTTAACAAGATCAAGCATTTTTTGCTTGATCTTCTCAACGCCTTCTTGAGTTAGAAGTATGTTTTTATCCTTAATTCTACAATATAAGCCATTGGATATAGAATGTTCTACACGTAAGCCCGCATCGGGAAATGTCTCTTGAACCGCTTTGTAAAGAATGAATGTAAGAGAGCGCATATACATCCTTTTTCCTGCAGGATGTGTGTAGTCTATAAACTTAATGTTCTTGGGTTTATAAATTTCGTAGGTCAGTTCTTTTAATTTGTTGTTGACCATAGCTCCTAAAACCTTGACGTTTAGAAGAGGGGCTATTTCGTTTAGAATAGTTTGAAGGCTTGTGCCTACTGGATAAGATCTTTTTTCATTAAGATCTTCTATATAGATGCATATAAGTTTTCCCATAATTAGATAGTTGTGCTTTTTTTGAGTTTCAGCTCTATCTAAAGATAGTAATTAATGGTTTTGTAAATTAATTTAACGGTTAAATTAAAATCAAAAAATGTGTTAGCAAGTTTGAAAATGGTGTTTCTGGTCTAGAAACTTTTCTATTACTGTTTGATTTTTTTCTTATTAAAGTAGTTTAGCATCAGTAAACTGAAAGCGATAACCATCATGCCGAGAATCGAGATGAGGTCAGGTGATTCGTTAGGTAATAGTAACCAACTGATACAAGCACCAAATATAGGAATGATGAATTTCCAGGTATTCAAGTTTGAGACTTTTACACCTTCGCGACCTAAAAGCCCAAACCAAATGGTGATTGCCATTGCTGATACAATAGCCAGCCAGCCCAATGCCAAGTAGTATTCTGTTGGATGAATATTCCACTGGGGATGCTCCATAGGAACAGAGATGAGTATAAGCATAGCTCCCCCAATTATCATTGAAAATGAAGCTAGAATGCGAGGGGGGATTTCACGAGTGTCACGAGCAACAACAACATTTCCCATGCTACCCACAATATTATTTAGGATCAAGATGCCGACACCCAAAGGAATGGTGGTTGTTAGAACAAAATCGGCTCTACCCAAACTAATGATACAAACGCCAAGCATTCCAAGTAGAATGGCAGATATCTTTGTCCAGGTCATCTTGTCATTTTTCATCATCAGATGAGCCATGATAGCTGCAAAAAGTGGTTGTGCACCAATAAGCATTGCGCCTAGTGCTCCGGGTAAATAGTTGATGCCGGTATAAAACAGGCCATATAGAAGGGTGGTTTGTAAAAGAGCGACTTGTACAATCAATTTCCATGATTTAGAACTTAAGCCCCGAAGTTTAGTTTTAAATTGAGGAATAAAAGGCAGAATAAGCAGCCCCGAAATAAAGAAGCGAATACCAGCAAAGTTGAGTGGTGTCGTGTATTTCAAACCAATTTTTATGGCAGCAAAGGGGGTTGCCCAAAGCAGACAGGCAACTATGGCTAAAAAACTTGTTGAAAGTAGACGTTTATTCATGTTATGACTTTATTTCGAACTATAAAAAATCCCTTCGAAGTGAAGGGATTAGATGTTGTATATTCTGGAAAATTGTTGAAGAATAACTAGCTTCTTAGAAATACATTATTCTTTTTCTCGTGACCAATAGTCGTGATAGGACCATGACCAGGATGAACTGTAACGTCATCATCCATTACCAGAAGTTTTGTTTTAATTCCTGTAATAAGATCTTCGAAATTACCGTATGGTAAATCTGTTCGTCCAATACTTTCACGGAATAAAACATCACCCGCAATAATGAATTTTTGTGCTTCGTTGTAGAACACAACATGCCCTGGTGAGTGACCTGGAACATGAAGAACCTTCAATTCAGAATTTCCAAATCGAATGATATCACCTTCGTTAATAGCATCGCCCATTGCTGGTGGCTCAATTACATTTTCAAGACCAAGACGAACGCCGTAATTAGGTGCTTCAGCTAATAGAAATTCATCAGCTTTATGTGCTTTTGTTGATAAACCGAACTGATCTTTCATGAATTGGTTACCAAACACATGGTCGATATGCAGGTGTGTGTTTAATAAATGAACGATTTTCAGTCCTTTTTTCTCAACAACATCTAATAATTTTTTGCCTTCTTCCTGATAGAAAATACCACAGTCAATAAGGACTGCCTCGCCAGTCTCATCGTGTAATAAATAGGTGTTTTCTTGCCATTGGTTAAAAACCAAAGTTTCTATAGTAATCATATGTTCAAATTTTACATTTAAGTTTCAAATTTAAGTCTAATGCTTTAATCGACAAAAGATTTCTCTCATTTTGGATGAATGTATTTTTTAGTATAGATTTTAAGAAACCAATTTAATCAAATTAATATTTGAAAAATTAGAATGAAGAGCTGAATTTCCTAGACACATTTTCGTTAAAATCTTTCCTTATGCTTATCTTTATTGTTCTAGATTGAACAGGGTGTCAATGTTCAGTTTTTTGAAAAAAATCAAATAATAAACACATGAAACGAGCCATTAGTAAATTTTTCAAAACAAAAGAATATGACTATTGGGGCGACTTCCATGTGACAAATTAAAATCAAATAATAAACACATGAAAACAAATAAAAAAATTGCAGTTGTATTAGCTGGTTCGGGTGTTTACGATGGATCTGAGATTCACGAAGCGACACTTTCATTATATGCAATTTCAAAAAATGGGGGAGAGTATCAAATTTTTGCTCCCAATATCGACCAGCATCATGTTGTGAATCACTTGACAGGTGAGGAGATGGCTGAAACCAGGAATGTTTTGATTGAAGCAGCTCGTATTGCCAGAGGTAATATTAAAGATTTAAATGAGTTTAAAGCCAATGATTTTGATGCGATTTTATTCCCTGGAGGATTTGGTGTCGCTAAAAACCTTTGTTCTTTAGCTTTTGATGGTGCTGATTGTAAGGTTAACTCAGGTGTTGAGAAAGTCTTGAAGGAAATGCACGAGGCTTCAAAACCTATTGCAGCCCTTTGTATTGCACCCGCATTAATTGCAAAGGTTATTGAAGGTGCAGAGGTTACCATTGGGCATGATGAAGGAACAGTAGGTGCTATTGAAGCCATGGGCTCTCATCATAAGCAAGCCGGACATGGCGAAGTGGTGATTGACTCAAAGAATAAAATTGTGACCACGCCTTGTTATATGCTCGACGCTACTATTGCGCAAATAGGCGAGGGTGCTGAGAATGTCGTGAAGACCATAATGGAAATGTAATTATTAATCATTTAGGAAAAAATGAGGGTATACAAAAAGTCTTTGATACCCTCTTTTTATGCGTTTTATCGTCCTGATATTGTATTATAAAAAAAATCAGAATTACATAATTCTCATGCTTAACTAAGTATTTTATTATACATATTTTGAAAATTATGACATTATGGGGAATTAATTTACTTTTAAGACCGTTTTGTTGTATTTGAAACGACTTATTAATTATTGAAAATGAAGAATAGAAATACCAAAGACGTTGCAGCGAATCATATTTATACTTTTATATTCTCGAATATAGCCTTATTTGTCGCTGTCTTTTTCTCGATAAATTCTGTGCCTCAGGTTGCAGCCATTCTCTATTCTTTGAGTTTGAATCTTCTTTTGATTTGGGTTCTGTATTATGCTTCTGCCAAAAGAAAATTAAAACACCATTCTCAATATTTCAATGATTTAACAATTGGAATGGGGATGCTTTCAGCCTTTGTATCTGCTGTTACTTTTAGTACGATCATGCTGCTTTTAAGCGATGACCAATCTTTTGGAACTCTGATTCTCTTTTTTGCTTTCTTGTCCTATGTCATTCACATGGTGATCATGAAAGCCTATTCGTGGCAGAAGGTTTTTGAAGACAAGCTAATTGCTTATAGAATGACAATAGAAGAAGAGAAAGAAAATAATGGGAAGCTTTTATCAGAATACTTAAGTGATAAAGATTTGGATAAAGCTGCTGATTACCTTGATACAATAGGAATCTATGATTCCGGAGTTGATGCCATCATTGAGAATCTAAGGAAATAAGCTATTTGCTTTTTTTAAGCTCCTCTTTTTCTAGCCTGATTGGGATCTTTCTTGGTGAGGGGATTTCGCCCTTTTTCATACGCTCAAGAATCTCTTCGACCATCCAATCCCGACTTTCAGGTTTGTATTCCGACTTTAGCGAGGTGCCAAACATACTTGCAACAGCTTGCCAGAAAAACGCTGTTGTCGATCCTTTCAACTCCTTAAGATGCTTGTAGGAGGAGCTTCCTGTTTCTCTGTCAATTAATCTCATTAATAGTTTGCCCTGCGAAATCTTCAATTTCATCATGGGTTTCTTGTAGGCTTTCATTAAACCTTTATATTCTCTTCTAATGAGTTTTCGCCTTTTCTTTTTTGACGTGATTGACTCTAGATCTTTATTGAGAACGCTAATTGTTTGATTAGCCATTTCGGCATAGGGATAAACGATTCTGATATTTCGCACAGTTCGCCAATATCTTTTAGTCGATCTGTAGTGTTTTCTTCTTTTCTTTTTTCGTGCTATTATCTTAACCTCTTTAAGGCTCACATGCATATTACTATCGAGAATAGTGATACTATCTGTTTTATAAACTTGTGCAATACTATCTGCAGGCATCCCTAAAAAGAATGATGCCAATAGTATAAAACAGATTAGAGCTTTGTTTTGCATGCGCTGATTTGAAAAAAGATTGTTTGTATCTACGAAATTACGAATTTGTTCTATTTTATGACTGACTAAATTACATTCAAGGTAATTAATGTCTTTTTTCTTTGAAAATATAATCTAAATTATGAAATGTATTTGTCAGGAGCAGCCTTTGTTTACTCACTTATTCAAATGATTTAGACTCATCCGTCAAAATAATCTATATAACAGTAATTTTTGCTTATCTATTTTGGTCTAAGTGGTTAGACGTGAGTGAATAGATTACTTTTGTCTGTTAAAAACTTTTGGGATGAAAAATCTTTTGTGCAATCCTTTTCAATACCCTTTATTTTTCTTTCTTTTGCAAAATATTAACAGAATTGTAGAACAACAAACATCAGTCGTTTAACGACGATAATTAAAACATAATAGGGCATGACTAAGTACGTAGAATTAGATGTTCGATCAGAGATTGGGGAATTAGAGGGTGTAATCCTTCACACACCAGGATCGGAAGTTGAGAATATGACTCCTGAGAATGCTGAACGAGCTCTTTATAGCGATATTCTTAATCTTTCAGTAGCACAAAAAGAATATAAGCAGTTAAGTGAATCTTTGAAAGAGATTACTCAAACGTATCAGGTAAAAGATTTATTGGCTGATATCCTTAAGGATGATAAGGTTAAGGAAATCGTTATTGATAAGATTTGTAAGATTGAGCCTGAAATTGCTGTAAAAGGAAATACGTATTGTATTAAGGATACTTTGTTAGATCAAAATGCTGAAGAATTAGCTTCATTATTGATCGAAGGTGTGATCTTAACGCGTGATAACCTAACTAAATTTTTAAGCAAAGAGCGTTTTGCAATGCGTCCGCTTCACAACTTCTTCTTTACTCGTGATGCATCTATGTCACTTGGTAATGAGGTACTGATTGGTAAAATGGCAAGTGCAGTTCGTGACCGTGAGTCATTAATCATGCAGGCTATTTTCGATTACACTCCAGGTTTCAAAGCGAAAACGGTGAACCCAATCGAGAATCCAAACATGGATCCTAATTGTACGATTGAGGGTGGTGATGTTTTAATTGCTCGTGAAGATATTTTAATCATTGGTAATGGTGATCGTACTTCAACTCAAGGTATTGATTTTATTTTGGCACAACTACTTTCTCAGAAAGAAGAGAAGCCTCGTCATATTTTAGTACAAGAATTGCCATCTCATCCTGAGTCGTTTATTCACCTTGATATGGTGTTTACTTTGCTTGATAAGGATAAGTGTATGGTTTATGAGCCATTGATTATTCGTCCAAATAAATACCAAACGGTTCATATCACAATTCAGGGAGGTAAAGTTGTAAATATCAAGAATGAGAACAACTTACTACAAGCGCTTAAGAAATTAGGTATGGAGCTTAAGCCAATTTACTGTGGTGGAACAAAAGAGCCTTGGAACCAAGAGAGAGAGCAGTGGCATTCAGGTGCTAACTTCTTTGCTGTAGGTCCTGGAAAGGTTGTTGGATATGCTCGTAATATCTACACTATGGAAGAAATGAACAAGAATGGTTTCGATATTATTCCTGCTGACGATGTAATTAGTCACAAGGTAAACTTGGCTGACTACGATAAGTATGTGATTACGCTCGAAGGATCAGAGCTACCTCGTGGTGGTGGTGGTGCTCGTTGTATGACTATGCCTATCCGTCGTAAAGCAGTTAACTGGTAAGCTAAACGATATATTTTAAAGAAAGCCTTGTAGATCTATGATTTGCAAGGCTTTTTCTATTTATAGACTTGCTATTCCATTTTGATTGCAAAGGATGTAAGACATCCCCAATTCTATTTTGTATTGCTTTTGTTCTATATTCTTTGGAGTTTGTTCACTCTTTCCCACAGTAGATTTACGCCAATATTTGGCTTTAAAGTCTTGTTCTAATCACAAAATAGCTTCTCCATCCATGGGAAATACATTTTTGTGATAGATGATATTCATTTCATAAGAAACCACCAAGGCCCCGTTATTACTGATGTTTTGTCTGTTTTGTGACTTGTTAAAAATCAGCACTCTATAATATAGAATACATCTAAGAGGTATGTACTTTGCAATGCTAGGTAAGTTTATTTATATTTGTTGACACGAAATCAATAATTGTTGTACGACCGCAATAAAAGGAGTCAATAAAATATACCCATCATGAACAAGAACAAATCCAAAGAGTACGATGTGATAATCATCGGGGGTGGAGCCACCGGTGCTGGGACGGCACGAGATTGTGCAATGAGAGGATTAAGTGTTTTACTTGTAGAGCGTCATGATTTTGCCACCGGGGCAACAGGACGAAACCATGGTTTGTTGCATAGTGGGGCACGTTATGCTGTAACTGATCCTGAATCAGCTTCAGAATGTATTAAAGAGAACATGATTTTGCGTCGTATTGCAAACCATTGCGTTGAAGAGAATAATGGATTATTTCTAACCCTTCCCGAAGATGATATCGCTTTTCAGTCTCAATTTGTGGATGCTTGTACAAGTGCAGGAATTAGCAATGAAATCATAGATCCTGATTTAGCTCGTCGAATGGAACCTTCTGTTAATCCTAATCTGATTGGTGCTGTGAAAGTACCTGATGGTTCTGTAGATCCTTTCCGTTTGACCATGTCGAATGCCTTGGATGCAAGACTTAATGGTGCAGAGCTTTTAACACAACACGAGGTGACGGGTGTGATTCGTGAGCAGGATAGAGTTGTAGGTGTTGAGTTAATCAATCACAATAATAAAGATAAAGTAAAGCACTATGGTAAGATCGTTGTAAATGCTTGCGGAATTTGGGGACATCATATTGCTAATCTTGCAGGTGTTAATATCAATATGTTTCCAGCCAAAGGTTCCTTATTGATTTTTGGTCACCGCGTTAATAAAATGGTGCTTAATAGATGTAGAAAGCCAGCTAATGCAGATATCCTGGTACCGGGAGATACCATTTGTCTGATTGGAACCACATCAGAACACATCCCATACGATCAAATCGATAATATGTTTGTATCCAGGGATGATGTGGATGTGCTTATTCGCGAAGGTGTGAAGCTATCTCCAGCATTGGCTACAACTCGTATTTTACGTGCCTATGCAGGTGTTCGCCCTTTGGTTGCAGCTGACGATGATCCAACAGGTCGTAGTATTAGCCGTGGCATTGTACTGCTGGATCACCAGAAGCGTGACGGGCTTTCAGGTTTCATTACCATTACTGGTGGTAAACTGATGACTTACCGACTGATGGCTGAAGAGGCAACTAATTTAATCTGCCAAAAACTTGCTGTTGATAAGCAATGTGAAACGGCAGAGATAGCCTTACCGGGATCAGAAAAGAGTGATTTATCCATGGAGAATGCTTCTAAGAAAATATATTCAGGTTTAAGTATTGCTCAAAAATCGGCGCAAGACCGTCATGGATCTTTGGCATATAAGGCTTCCAATGGAGGTGATAATGATGAGGCATTGGTGTGTGAGTGTGAAGGCGTATCTATAGGTGAGGTGAAGTATGCCATTAATGAATTGCATGTTAATAACCTGATTGATTTACGTCGTCGTACCCGTGTGGGTATGGGTACTTGTCAGGGCGAGTTGTGTGCTTGCCGTGCCGCAGGATTGCTTTGTGAGTCGTTGGAAGAAGCTGGCAGAGCAAAAGATGATTTGGCTAATTTCCTTCAGGAACGATGGAAAGGGATGTCGCCAATTGCTTGGGGAGATACAATTAATGAAGTTCAGTTTACTTCATGGATTTATGAAGGAATTTACGGATTGAAAGCAGATAACAATTAAGAAAGCATTAGTATGAAGTTCGATAACATTATTATAGGAGGTGGGTTGAGTGGACTCACATGTGGCATTAAGTTGGCAGAGCAGGGAAGAAAATGTGCGATTGTTTCATCTGGGCAGAGTGCCATTCATTTCTTTTCAGGTTCTTTCGATTTGCTTGGTCAAGTGAATGGCGAAGAGGTAAGTAATCCGATTGTGGCAATGAAAAGCTTAGCGGATACTCATCCCTATAAGCGCGTGGGAATTGAGAATGTTTCCCGTTTGGCAGAGGAAGCGCCTCAATTATTGGACCGCGCAGGCTTGAGATTTTGTGGCAAGGCAGATCAAAACCATTTTGTATTAACCCCTATGGGTATCATGAAACCAACATGGTTGACCCTAGATGATTTCACACGTTTCGATCAAAAAGATAGCTTTCCATGGAAGAAAGCGGTGATCTTAAACTTTAGTGGCTTTCTTGACTTTCATACTTTGTTTATTAAAGATGGTTTGAAAAAGTTAGATGTGCATGCACAGATTAAGAATGTTTCGATGAAACAGTTTGAAGCCATTCGTAAAAACCCAAGTGAGATGCGTTCTACCAATATTGCTAAGGTATTCGATAAGGGAGATGCACTAAAGGAATTTGCAGAAAAAGTAAATCTGTTGAGCGAAGGATTTGAAGTGGTTGTTTTGCCAGCAGTCTTTGGTCTGTTTAATAAAAAAGTTGTAGAAGATCTTAAGTCTAAAATAAATAAACCGATGGTCTTGCTTCCAGCTATACCGCCTTCAGTTCCAGGAATTCGTAGTCAGATACTGCTTAGTCAGCGCTTTCAGGAACTAGGTGGAACTTTTTTTATGGGAGATAATGTTGAAGAGGGCAATTTCGAGAATAATAGACTATTGGATATCAAGACCAATAACCATGGTGATATAAAGCTGGAAGCTGACGAGTTTATTCTGGCTAGTGGGAGTTTTTATAGTAAAGGAATTGTGGCCACTCACGATAGGTTATACGAACCTATTTTTGGTTTGGATATAGATGGTGATACCGATCGTGCAAACTGGTTAGATGAGAAGTTTTTCAATGATCAGCCCTATATGCATTATGGTGTAAAAGCCGATAGCAATTTCCGTGCTTTGATGAAAGGACAAACCATAGAAAATTTATATGTAGCAGGTTCGGTACTTGGAGGGGCTAATGCCCTAAAGGAAGGCAGTGGAGCTGGTATCAGTTTATTGACTTCGCTACATGTAGCTGAGCAAATTTTAAAATAACAGGACGATGAAGAAGGAAATATTTGAGCCGTTTAATATCAGCGACAATAATTTTGAACAATGTGTTAAGTGTACAATTTGTACAGTGTATTGTCCTGTTCTGGAGGTAAATCCTGAATATCCGGGTCCTAAACAATCAGGTCCCGATGGGGAACGATTACGTTTAAAGGATCCCGGTTTTTACGACGAGGCATTAAAATTATGTTTAAACTGTAAACGTTGTGAGATTGCTTGTCCTCATGGTGTGAAAATTGGAGATATCATCCAGATGGCACGCATCAAACACAGTAAGAAAAAACCAAAGTTTAGAGATATGATTTTGGCCAATACGGATATTGTAGGAACCATGGCAAGCACATTTGCACCCATTGTAAACCCTATGGTTGCCCTTAAGCCTGTCCGTCGAATAATGGATGGTGTGCTTAAAATAGATCATCACCGTATATTTCCGAAATATGCAGGGATGAGGTTCGAAACATGGTACCGCAGATATGCGGCCAAGAAACAAAAGGATTTTAAGAAACATGTCAGCTATTTTCATGGCTGTTATGTGAATTATAACTTTCCACAACAAGGTAAGGATCTCATTAAGATTATGAATGCGGCAGGTTATGGTGTTCATCTTCTTGAAAAGGAAAAATGCTGTGGGGTGGCTTTAATATCCAATGGTTTGATTAAACAAGCTACCAAACAAGCACGACATAATGTTGAGGCCTTTAAGAAATCTATTGTAGAGAAGAAGATGCCGGTTATCTCGACTTCTTCAACTTGTATATTTACGATTCGCGATGAATACCCACATTTGTTAGGTGTGGAGAATAAAGAAATTCGTGATGAAAGTGAATTGGCAACCCGTTTCTTATTTCGTTTAGTCGATTCTGGAAAGCTTAAGCTGGTTTTCAAAAAGGATTACAAAAAGCGTATTGCTTATCATACCCCATGTCATATGGAAAAGCTGGGTTGGTCTATTTATTCAACTTCGCTATTGCGAATGATTCCAGGAGTGGACTTTGTGACGCTTGAATCACGATGTTGTGGTATTGCAGGAACTTATGGATTTAAGAAAGAGAATTACGAAACCTCACAGGGCATTGGTAAACCTCTATTCGATCAAATAGATAACTCTGATGTTGATTTTGTAGCTACAGACTGTGAAACCTGTAAGTGGCAAATTGAGATGTCAACATCAAGATTGGTGCAGCATCCAATCTCTATACTTGCAGAAGCATTGGATGTGGAAGCTACTATGAAACTATGGCAAGAGCAAAATGTCGAAAGTCTAGAAGAATGCCCTAATTAGTAAGGCACACATTAAAAAAGAAGTTAGATTAAGTAAAGGTTAGTTTTAGAGATGAATGCCGTAAATATAGGATAAGTAACACCTATATATGCGGCATTTTTTTATACAAACGGGTCTTAGTTTGAATGAGATATTATAGCTTATCTCTACTACAAAAGTGTTTTTGTATTAATGTGAGTAATGTGCTTGTATTAATGGGTTTTGCGATATAATCATTACACCCTGACTCTAGCGCTTTTTTTCTATCTCTTGCTAATCCATAAGCTGTTTGTGCAATAATAATAATAACTTTATTAAACTGGCGTATTTGTTTTGTGGCTTCATAGCCATCCATTTTTGGCATTTTAATATCCATTAAAATCAAGTCAATATCTGAATTGTTGCGACATGCTTCAACAGCTTCAATCCCGTTAGTGACTTTTATAATTTTATTGCTGAATTTTTCAATGGAAATAGTTAATAATGAATCTGAAATTTCATCATCTTCTGCAATTAAAATATTTAATCCTTCAACTTCAGGAGGAATAATCTGATCTTGTTTATCTAGTGTTATCACATTATCAGTAAGGGGTTCTTCATTTTTTTCAGATTGATAAGGCAAAGTGAAATAAAAAGTAGACCCATATCCTTCTTCGCTTTCCACCCAAATAGTACCGCCAAGCATTTCGATATATGATTTGGTAATTGATAGCCCCAAACCTGCTCCTTGTAGAGCCATTTTATCAACTATGTCAGCTTGGATAAATCGTTTGAAAATAGCTTCTAATCGTTCTTCGTGAATTCCTATCCCCGTATCTTTCACGTAAAATTCTAGATTTGCACCCTTCTTATTATAGCCAAACTCTATGGAACCGTAGTTCGTATATTTAATAGCATTCTTAACAAGGTTTGTTATGATAGCAAAGACTTTCTCACGGTCGGTGAAAATGATCGATTTTTCTGATGGTAATGTGTTATTGAAAGTAAGTTTGAGTCCTTTTTCTTCAATTTCTGGCTTGAAAAAAGTGTAGATATATTCTATTTGCTCATTTATATTCGATTCATTCAGATCGATTTTCATTAGACCAGCTTCAATCTTCGAAATATCTATAATATCATTGATAATATTTAGCATTCGAATACCGCTTTTCTCAATTATATCGATAAATTTTTTCTGCTTATCGGTTTCAAGTTGTGGGTTTTTAAGCAAACCCGCAAAGCCTAGTATCCCATTCATTGGAGTGCGAATTTCATGGCTCATATTGGAAAGGAAAGCTGATTTTAAACGATCACTTTCTTCTGCTTTTTCTTTGGCTTCAATTAGTTCCGATTCAGTTTGTTTTAATTTTGAAATATCAACATTCGTTCCAAGTAAACGATACACATGACCATTTTCATCAAGAAGAGGTTTAATTGTTGTACTTAGATTAACCTTTTTGTCAAGGAGTATTCTTTCCTCATATAAAGTGGTTGATTCTTTTGAACTAACCACCTTATCATATAAGTTTTTGACATAATCTACCAATTCCGCATCATATTTATTTAGTAATACATTGATGTTACGCCCAGCTAATTCAGAATTCTTAAAACCAATAATTTTTTCAGAGATTGGATTACTGGAATTAAAAATATATTCATTTTCTTCATCTATGTCAACAACAAATATTCCATTTGGCGAAGAGTTAAAATATTCTTTGAACATTTTCTCACTAAGCTCAGCACGTTCTATGGCAATTCTTAATTCCTCGTTTGTTTGATTAAGTTCTTCGTTTTGCGCTTCAATTTTAGCGGTTTGTTTTTGCAACAATAAGGCTGCTTTTTTTCTTTCCGTAATATTTGCCATGGTACCAACCATACGCATGGCTTGTCCGTTCTCATCCCTTTCTACAACACTTCCTCTGCCAAATACCCATATCCAGTGTCCTGATTTTGTTCTAAGTCGATGTTCTCTTTTCCAAAAGTCTGTATTCCCTTTTAAATGATCTTGAATACTTGCAATAATCACCTCTCTATCATCTGGATGGATTCTATTTAGCCAAGATTCGTATTCCGGATTTACACTTGTCTCACCTAGTATTTTTGAATAAGACGGGCTAAAATAAACTGTTCCTGTTTGTATATTCCAGTCCCAAAGACCATCCATAGTGGCATCCATTGAGAGTCGATACTTCTCTTCGCTATTTTGTAATAATTGAATGGATTCGGTCTCTTTTGTAATATCACGAGAGTTATAAAGAAGATAATTCTTTCCATCTACCGAGTTAAATATTGGCGTATATGATGTCTCAGAATAATAGGGTTTTTCCTTAAGAATAAAGCTTTCTGTGATAATTATTTGTTTTTTAGTATCAATAGCTTTCTGATAATAATCAACCGTATAATCGAAAAGTTCTCTCTCAAGCTGAAGAGTATCAATAACTAATTCTTTTAAGTTTTTTCCAGTTAGATCTTTTTCTGTATGTTCAAATCCAAACTTATTTATCGTATTTATGTATGAATTATTTGCTGCAATAACTTTAAATTTTTTAATTCCTTCATATCTTGATAGTAATTGCGAATCTTTGGTGTTGTTAAATACCGCAGACAGATAATTTTGACTGTCTCTTAATTTAAGATCTAAAAGGTTACTTTCGGTAATATCTGTATGAGTTCCGACAATTCGAATTGCTTCACCATTATCATTAAAAATAGCCTCAGCTTTTGAAAGAATATCAATCCAATGCCCATCTTTGTGTTTCATTTTAAACTCCAACACAAAACGATCTATTTCCTTATTGATTAATTTTTGTTGGTGCTCCCATGATTTTTTAGAATCCTCTTCATTGACTCTTTCTTCCCAAACTGAAAAATCGTTCGGAAGTTCATGATCCTGATAGCCTAGCATATTTTTCCAAGCTGGAGAGTAATAGATATCATTAGTTTCGAGGTTCCAATCAAATAATCCATCATTAGAGGCTTTCATTGCTAGCTTAAATCTTTCCTCGCTTTGTTCGGCTCTATTTATAGATTCTATTAGTTCCTGCTCAGCTTGTTTACGTTTGCTTACGTCTGTAAAAGCAATAGCTACTTGTCCATCACATACTTTCCAAGCATTAATTTCATAATATTTGCCTAGTTCGACTCCATAATTTTCATGACTTTCAAATTTGCCAGTTTTATCAACTTTTTCGTATGATTTTAACCAATGATTTTCAACAATCCCAAATAGGTCTTTCGCTCGTTTACCTATTAATTCCGCTTTCTTTTTATTCACGAGTTTTTCAAACGCAGAGTTTACTTGAATATAATAATAGTCTATTACCTTATCATTTTTATCATAGATGAGTTCGATAATTTGGAACATAACAGCCATAGAATCAAAAATCCCCTTATAGTTCTTTTCGATTTTTTCTAGTTTATCTTTTTCTCCAGGATTGTTATGTTTCATAACGACTCTCTTTGTTTAAATCTTATCTATTTCTAGTTTGAAATTTTGCTTGATATTGCTAAGATATTTGTTGATATTCGTTTGGTGATAAAGGATTTAATTTAGTAAATAAAAACTGAATATAAAATTTACTAGATTTTTTGCAAGCAGCTTAGGTTAGGAATTAATATTTATATACACTTGAACGGAACCTAAATTTAGCTGTAGGGGATAACATCATATGTTTGCCGCATTTTATCACGGTAGCTATCGGATTGGGAACTTGCAAAGCTTCGATAGTTATTTCTAATTTAATTATAGATAAAGGAACGCGATACTACCGACCATAGGGAGTTCAGTGAAGCTAATCGCCCATCAACAGGGGGCAGTAGTGTTGTTAAGCTTTTTCTGTTTTTCATTTGTGAGTTATCCGATGAATTTTCATCATATAGAGTAATCATCGGATAACTGACCAATTATTTATCGATAAAGGAACGTGATACTACCGAAACGAAGTGTAGATCAGCGAAGCTAATCGCACACCAGCTTGGTGCATGTTAGCTGTTGTTTATTATTTATTTTTCGGATAATTGAGTGATGAAGCTAGATTCGGATTTATGAATTGAATTATATGTGTTACTTTTGAAGCATTGAAATATTCCATCATTAATCTTTAGTTTATGCCATATCAAGATATGTTTGTTCTTTTCTGGGAACAGGTAGAAGAAAGTGTGCAAGAAGGCCGTTTTGCCAAGTTAACCATGGCAAAGACCATTGGTAAGCCTAACTTGAGAAATATATTTGTCAGACCAGTCAATTCTGAGGATGGCTTTAAGGTCTTAGTGAAATTGCGTTACAGATCTAAAGAGACCGAGGATGAGGAAAGCGAACTTACACTAGAAGAGGCTTTTGTTGTCTTGAAATCACATCTAAAGAAGCATTTTTTTTCTGTTCTGTTATTTACCACAACAAAGGATGTTACTTTCAAAATTAACAAAAAGGGTGCGGGTAGCATTACCGAGAATTTGCCAACATTTCGTGAGGTTACACAAGCTCAAAATGATTCGGAATAACTGGGCTCTTAGCTAGTAAGCCAAAAGATATATTTTAAAAAGAAAGCCTTGCAGATCTATGATTTGCAAGGCTTTCCTTTTATTACGGTCTTGCGAAGTTTAGTTGACTCCCGATAGCTAACAGGATTAAAACTGTCTCCAATTGTTACCGAGGATTGTATCCTGTGGTTTTTAATTTATGAATAATGGAACGCGATACTACCGAAACCAAGTGTAGATCAGCGAAGCTAACGCGCACCAACAGGGTGTAATGTTGTAGCCAGTGCTATATTATTTATTTCGTTGACAAAATGCCCTAATAATTGGTTCTGCTTTTTTAAGATCAGATTCTTGGATAAAAAAATCAATTGCAGATGGGCCACCTCCAAAAAATCCTGCTAATACTCCAGAATTATAGTCATTTTGGATTAAACCAGATATCCCAATTTGATCTAATTCGTCATTAAGCAGGTTTACTTCTAATTCTGTACCTGAAAATACTCTTCTAATTTTATTTTCTTCTTTCATTTTGTTAAATTCTTATCCTTTAAATAGGCTTGATGGTCCCGACTCGTAGGGATTAATTGAACTATCCCGATTGCTATTGGAATAAAAATGCTCATCAGCGCCTATTAAATTTTGCTTTTGTTACCACACGTTTTTTTCACATATTCATATGATGAAACCCTAGATGAAAATTATCATCTGATATAAATCTGTTAAAAAATATATCTAGAAAACTCTTTAAGTCTTTATTCATAGGTTTTGTTTCGCTCAGAAATCCAAATCTTGGGTTTAAACTATGATATAAAGTTTTATCTTCTCTTTGCTTAAAAATACTATTACATAGAATTATCATCCCAAAATTCATTTCTTTATTCAAATACCCAAACCCTTTAAACAGCTCTTTGATA
Organism: Ancylomarina sp. YFZ004; assembly: GCF_054254355.1. Lineage (NCBI taxonomy): Bacteria > Pseudomonadati > Bacteroidota > Bacteroidia > Marinilabiliales > Marinifilaceae > Ancylomarina > Ancylomarina sp. YFZ004. The sequence continues at coordinate 162,894 of NZ_JBTCHQ010000008.1, read as the reverse complement.
ATTTCATTAATGTTAAGATTAAGTATCTTCTCATATGCTATAATATTGGTTATATCAATAAGCAATGCACATCTTTCGTTTGAGTATGGTTTGTTATTTTTTTCTAAAATACACTTTGTTATTTTTGAAAGAATTATTTCTTTTGATTTCGGTGGGTTTACAAATTTAAGAGTTGTTAATTCTATTCCCAGTTGCGTTTCATTGTGTTTAAATATTAGGTCAGGTTCAATTCCGTCAACACCTCTATTTAAATCATTAATAATATCAGGATTCGCCTTTATCAATTTTGAGTGGATATAGACTTCAAATTTTTCTCCCCAAAAGTTTAATTCGCCTTTAGTCTCATTGATTTTTTCAATATATCGGTCAAATGATTTTTTGTCAAAATCTTTAATATTACTCAAACCATTCAAAAAGTCCATATGAAATAATTCAAATTGTCTATTTAAAATTTCATTTGAACTACTCATTCTGTTTAAAAATTCAACAAGAACTTTATTTTTCTTAGTTTCTATTCCAAGCAATGAATAACCATTTTGAATTCTGTCTTTCATCTTAAAATGTGTGGTGACGTGTGTGTAAACGTAACTAGTTACGTTTATATCTCTTTTATCTATTTCAATTTATACGTTTATCCTTCTAATTTAGCTGTGTAAACGTATTAGGCTGTTTTTATTGTCTATTTTCTTATTTCAAAACAGTTTCTTCCATTGCTTAATCTAAACGTTTAAGTATAGTCTGTTGGTACATATGCTTTGAAATAGAAATCTAAAATTAAGTAAAATTGATGGATTAAAACTAATGTTCATATTGTAAAACTGAATTTAGTTTTAGAGGGTTTATATGAGAATTATTGAAAAAAGGAATCCGACTTGGTTTCCTTTTTCTATTTTTGTGCCCATAATCAAAACAAGAGTCAAAGATGAGGAAGTTGAAAAATAGCGAACTAAATCGCAAAAGTATCGATGAGTTTAAAACGGCAGAGAAAACACCATTCATTATTGTGTTGGACAATGTGCGTAGCTTAAACAATATTGGTTCAGTCTTTCGTACATCTGATGCTCTTTTGGTTGAGGCAATTTACCTGTGTGGTATTACTGCGACACCACCGCATCGCGATTTGCACAAAACAGCTTTGGGTGCTGAAGATTCTGTGGCTTGGAAATATTTTGAGAAAACAGAAGATGCTGTTGCCGATCTTAAGGCGAAAGGTTTCGATGTCTATTCAATTGAGCAAGCTGAGAATTCGATTTCTTTACCTGATTTTGAAATTGAGTCGGAAAAGAAATATGCTTTTGTTTTTGGTAACGAGGTGAAAGGTGTACAACAATCTATTGTTGATGCTTCTGAGGCGTGTATTGAGATTCCTCAGTTTGGAACCAAGCATTCATTTAATATCTCGGTAAGTTGTGGTATTGTACTTTGGGATTTATTCTCTAAGTTGAGATACTAAAAACTGTCCCTCGCAAAGGGCGCTAAGTTTTTCCGCAGATGTCGCAAAGAGATAATCTACTGTTGTTAAATCTTTGCGTTCTTGTAATTTTTCTCTGCGTGCTTTGCGTGAAATTTAAATTTATCTTATTGAGAGATGAATGTCTTAAACATTGAATTCTAAGGTAACAATGGTTCCTGGGAACTCTTTGCGGGTAAGCTTTGAGAATCTACGGTGCTTCACTTGTTTCCATACACCATTTCCCGATATAATTTGAATTTTACCATCGTTTTGCTCAATAAACTGACGAATGGTAAATAATCCCATACCATTGTGTTTAAATGGTTTTGATGTTGATCCTGACTCAACAGCCCATTGGATGGCTCCCATGCCATTTTGAGCCTTTTTTAAGACACCAGTTGCTAATTGTGGAATACTGGCTCCTCTATTTACAATACTAATGATTAGCTTCTTATTGTGTACCGATACGTAATGTGATATAAAGAGCTCTTTACGATTGCTATGAGTAAAAGCATTTCGGAATATCTCAGCGACACATAGCTCAATTGCCATTTTTAGCTGAGGGTTAAGCGCAACATCCGGACGTTCCGGGAATATTTTATTTTCCAGATAATCGGTTAGTTCACTTTCATCATCACTTTTAAAGAATTGGCATTTGATAAGGCTCTTCCAGACATCTTTTTTCATGCCACCTCTAATCATTTTCTTGGTATAGAAAAGGTTAAGGATGGAATCTTGAAGATTGATTAAACGAACCTTATTTTTACGTCTCTCAAGATCCATAATAAGACTTCCTAATACAGCAAATAGATTGGATTCAATAAGTTTAGTCTCATGAAAATTCAGAACAATTTCGTCCTTTATCAATTGCTTCGTAGAGGTGTACAATTCCGTTAGGAACAAATGACTCTGAAAGTTATTAGTAAGTTTTTTAGGGATAATGATTTCCATATTGCTTTGTGTTGAATTCAAAATTTTAAAAAGATGATACTTCTTCCAGTAGTTACTTGAACTACCTCTTTTGGTTTAAAAGTATCATAGTTTACAAAATGGAGAAATTTCAGTGGCGACTAAGATATAAAATATCCATCAGATCCATATATCCTTGACCAATTTAGATGGTTTTGGACTTGTAATTTGATGAATAGAAGAAAATTATAAAGTATATGAGCGAAAAAAAACGGCCCTTTAGAGAGCCGTTTTTTTTATATGCTTTAAGATTGAGTTTAATTACTCAACAATAGCTTTGAATTCTGCATTTTCAAAAACTGTATAGAATTCAAGATCTGACTTAGCGAAAGCTTTCAATGAAGCATCCTTAGCAGTAGCTGATTTCAAGTTAGAGAAAATTAAGTTGTTGTTGTTAGTTCTTGCACCAACAATAGCTTTAAGGTAATCAACCATAGCGTCATCACTTGTGTTCTTGTTCAATTTCTCAAGAGCAACTGTGTATTTTCCAGCTAAGATGTTTGCTAAAGCAGAGTTTACAGCGTAACACTCACCAAACTGCTGAGTTGCTAGATCGTACTGAGCTTTCTTGATAGCAACGATACCTAAGTTATAGTTTACTTCTTGACCTGCACCTGTAGCAGCACCAAACAATACTTCAGCTTCAGCAACATTACCTTTTACTAATTCTACAGCACCTAAATTGTTTTTAACAACTGGGTTGTTAGCAGAAAGTTGATCAGCTTTGTCGAAGTTAGCTTTAGCTTCGTCGATTTTCTTCATTCCGAATAAAACCATACCAGCATCGTTATGAGATCTCCAGTCAGCAGCAAATTGTTTCTTAGCTGTGTTGTAGATAGCTAATTTTTCACTTGCTACTTCAGTAAGAGTTGCAGCATAAAGCAATTCTTCTACGTTCAATTCAGCAGGATTGTTCTTAGCAAGATCTTTAATTTCTTCGTCAGATTTTCCAATGTTATCAACGTTTACTAAGAATTTAGCTCTTCTCAGTTTAGGAAGAATTTCTTCTTTAACTTCAGAGAAAGCAGCAGAAATATTCTTGATTTCTTTTTCACGTACTTCAGGATCTGAGTACATAGAAAGAACACGTAGAATTAATTCTTTATCTCTAATGTTAGACGCTTGCATTAATTTTTTGAATCCATCCCAGTCCTCAGGAGTTACATTAGACTTGAAGAACTCTTCGCTAGCGTAATCAGAAAGTTTAGCTTTCTTCATTGATTTCTTCACATACTTAGAAGAAGTAACTTCACGCTTACCAGCTAATTTCTCATTGAAATCTTCTTTTCCATCTGGAGATGCATAAGCAGAAACCTCAATGCCTTTATATTCTTTCTTAGCGTCAGCTTCAACAGTTTTGAAGTACTCGCTTAGAGCTTTAATATCTTCGCTTCTCATTTCTGACCAACGAACGTTAGAGCTGTTGATTAGGTAATGAAGATCAGCTTCTTTAGTTTCAGCAATGATTCTTTTGAAAGCATCTTTACCAATAATGTTAGCAGGCTTGTTTTGAACAAGAGTAGCAGTTGCTTTAACACCTTGTGCAATCTTCACAGGATCGAAATCCAATGTCTTTTCACCTTTTTGAGCTGTCATTCTAACCTCAAGATCAGAAATACGCATTGCTTTTTCGTAATCGATAGATCCTTTGTAAGTAATTGTTTTACCAGCCTCGTAAGGTACTACCATTGCATTTCCCTGAACTTTTTCACCTTGAAGAGTTTTAGGAGCAAAAGCAACTTCGCCACCTTCAAATTTCAATACTGGAGTTGCAATTAAAATTGCTTTCTTGTTGAAATAGTTAGCAGGTATTCTAACGCTAACCTCAACATCAACTTTTCCCGCGTGAGTTTCAAGAAGCTCAGGAGTTACATTGTAATCAATGTCACTTGCGTTTTTTTTCATCTTACTCATTCCAGCACAACCAGAAAGTAAGGCACCAGCTAATAGCATTGCTGCTAAGTGATTAAGTTTCATTTTTCTCATGATAATAACTTAAATATGTTGTTGTAATTAATTAAAAAAGGATATAGAAACAAATTTAATAAAAAAATATTAACCAAAAGATTCAATTTTGATTAATGTTTGAATACTTATCTATTAGATTATGACTCTATTGAGACCTTTATTGTGTTTGGTATTAAAGATCGCATCACAGATTTTCGAATAGTCAGACTTATCTCCCATAAAATCGATGTTATTCGTGTCAATAACGAGGAAATTCAGATCTTGTTGTTGCTTGAAGAAAGAAAAATAAGAGTTCTGAATTTTCAAAAGGTAATCAGCTGTGATTTCTTGCTCGTAACCTCGACCTCTTTTCTTTATATTCGCCAATAACTTGTCCACATCAGAATGTAAATAGACATATAGATCTGGCTTTGGTAAGGAGTTGTAGATGATATGAAAAAACTGACTGTATAGTTTATATTCGTCATCCTGAAGTGTTTGTTTAGAGAAAATCAAAGACTTCATAAAGTAGTAATCAGCAATGGTGAACGATTTAAATAAATCTTGCTCACTCAGTTCATTTTTTAATTGATTGTATCTATCGGCTAAGAATGACATTTCAAGAGGGAATGAGTATTTCTCAGGTTCCTCATAAAACTTGGGTAGGAAAGGGTTCTCTGCAAACTGTTCCAGAATAAGTTTTGCGTTGAATTCTGAGGCAATTTTGTTTGATAAAGAGGTTTTTCCGGCACCTATATTTCCTTCGATGACGATAAAATTATAATCCATTAAATATGTATTTCTGATTTGGATGCGTAAAAATATAAAATGCAGTTTAAATAATAGGCCTTTTTAAAAATAAGAGTAGCCATTGTTGATAAAAAAAAATAATGACTACTCCTGTAAATTCTAGTCGATATACCTTAAGTTATTTTATGTCAGGGCTTATATCCATGTTATAAAAGATGAATGACCAAATATCTGCATATTCTTCAATTTGCTTTGATGTTGGCATACCAGCACCATGACCTGCATTCGATTCAATTCTTATAAGAACAGGTTTATTTCCTTTATATTTTTCTTGTAGCGTGGCCATATATTTGAATGAATGAGCGGGTACCACTCTGTCATCATGATCTGCCGTTGTAACCATTACAGCAGGATAGGCTTTATTCTCAATATTGTGAATAGGCGAGTATTTATAGAGATAATTAAACATCTCAGCGTTATCCTCACTGGTTCCGTAATCGCCGGCCCAAGCCCAACCGATCGTGAATTTATGGTAGCGTAGCATATCCATAACCCCCACTTCAGGAATAGCGACCTTGAAAAGATCGGGACGTTGATTGATAACAGCACCAACTAATAAACCTCCGTTTGAGCCACCTTTTAAGGCTAACTTATTAGCATTGGTGTATTTATTCTCGATTAGGTATTCAGCTGCTGAAATACAATCGTCGAATACATTTTGCTTCTTCATTTTTGTACCAGCCTGATGCCAATCTTCGCCATATTCACCGCCACCTCGTAGGTTGGCAACAACGTAGACGCCACCATTTTCTAACCAGACTAAACGGCGAGGGGTGAAGTAGGGTGTTAAACTAACATTAAACCCGCCATAGCCATATAATAAACAAGGGTTCTTGCCATCCAATTGTGTTCCTTTTTTGTAGATAATAAACATAGGAACTTGAGTGCCATCCTTACTTGTATAGAATTTCTGTTCGGTAATAAAATCTTCAGGATTGAAGTTGATCTTAGGTTGATAAAATATTTCTGATTTCTTTGTTTCGAAATTATACTTGTAGGCAATTTCTGGTGATGTGAATGATTCGAAGCTGTAAAATGCGTCTTTCTCATCTTTCTTACCAGAAAAACTTCCTGCTGTACCAATTCCTGGTAATTCAAAATCAGAATCGAAACTACCATCTAAGTTTAAAATTTCGATTTTTGAATAAGCATCTTGCATGTAAGTGGCTACAATTTTACCACCAGCAAGTTTTACACCACTCAAAACATTCTCTTTTTCAGGAATGATGTCTTTCCAATTCTCTTTTGATGGATTCTTAACATCGACAGATACCAAGCGGTATTTTGGAGAACCGTTATTAGTGTACATCAATAGGCTACCATTGATATCATCAATAATATTGTGATCGAATGTTAATTCGTCGGTAATCAATTTAAAATCGGCTCCTTTTTTGTCAAGTTCCTTAAAATAAAGTGCGTTCCCATGTGATGCAGACATGGCTGAAAGAATTAAATATTTTTCGTCATCGGTAACTGAAGCACCGTATAGTCGTTTTGGGAATTTAGAATCCTGATAGACCAACTCATCTTCAGATTGCTTATTACCTAACCTGTGATAATAGACTTTATGGTATTCATTAGAGTTGGACAGTTCAGTACCTACTTTTGGTGCATCGTATGCCGCATAGTAGAAACCATCTTTATACCAGGAAACACCTGAGAATTTAATCCACATCAAATGGTCACTGATATCTTCACCTGTAGCAATGTCTTTAATATACACTTCGTTCCAATCCGATCCTGATCGAGCAATTAAATAGGCCAGGTATTTGCTATCGCTGGAAACAGATATGCCTGCAAGAGCAACTGTTCCATCTTCGGATAATTGATTCGGATTGAGAAGTACACGGGGCTCCTCGTCAAGTTTTGATTGGACGTATAAGACCGATTGGTTTTGTAAACCATCGTTTCGATAATGGAAATACAAATCGCCCTTTTTAAAGGGAACACCAACCTTAGGGTAGTTCCAAACTTCGGTTAGGCGTTCTTTAATCTTTGCTTTGAAAGGAATCGCATTAAGAAATTGGTCTGTTACTTTATTTTGCTCAATAACCCAAGCTTTGGTTTCTTCAGAATTATCGTCTTCTAACCATCTGTACGGATCGGCAACTGTGGTTTTGAAATAAAGATCTGTGCTGTCAACTTTCTTTGAAATGGGGTAGTTCATTTTTGTTCTTTCGTTGGAACAGGAAACCATTATCGAAAAGCAAAATAATGGCAAAATTAGTTTTTTCATGACTTGAGCTTAATGATTAGAAGTAGAACTTAAGTGACATCAGTTTACTATCCAGATGATTTATCTGAATGAAAAGTATTTGTCTAAATTAAGAAATATAAATCTAATAAGTCAATTCTTATGTTGGTCTATGAGAAAGGAAGCTCTGTCTGTTAGGCTTTTAAAGTTGCTTCCCCGTTCGTGCCTGATGCTTGTCTTTTTTAGCTCCAAGGAGATTCCCAACTATCATTCCTACTCCAGCACACATGAAAAAGATGTGGGGATTGAAGCTGTAGAAAAGGCCATAGCTTAAAAGTAGACCAAAGGCAACGCCAACTAGGGTAAAGATACCAGAATACGTGTAAGTGAAATGATGCGCTTGGTATATTTGATGCTCGTCTTTAAGATGTTTAATAAGTTTCTCAACTCTTTTTTCGTACTCACTGCGATCGACACCCGATTTATTGATTAGGCGATCCAGTTCATTCACAATTTTCTCAAGTTCTTTCTTACCATGTTTGCAGTTCAGACAATTTTTGTTCTTGTCTTTATCTTGCAATGCAGCTATACGCTTAAGTTTTTCAATTTGATAGAAGCGATAATCCTTTATAGAGATATGATCTTCAATTTGATTGTCAATGTTAGTATTGATGCTATTGAGCCAAGAGTTTTGCATAGAATAAAAATATTTTGTACAAATTTAATGAAATAAAGAGAGAAATACTTACAAGTTTCTCACATGGAGATAAGTCATTTATATATATCATTATAATGATTTTAGTGATATGTATTTACTTAGTTGTATGATTGGGATTTACCTACTACCTTTGTGCATTCAGAAAAAATAGAATAATAAGTAGACAAATGGCAAAGCAAAGACAAGAAATGTTGTTCGGGATTAGAGCAACAATGGAAGCGATAAATAGTGAAAAAGAAATTGAGAAAGTATTGATTCGTAACGGTCTTGCTGGACCATTGTACAATGAGTTTTTCGAATTGGTTCGCACAAAAGATGTGCAATATCAATTTGTTCCAAAAGAAAAAATCGATGCACTAGATCAAAGAAATAATCAAGGTGTTATTGCTATAATTGCTCCAATTGCTTATCAAGAAATTGAAGATGTATTGCCAGAGATTATGGTTGGAGGGAAAATTCCTTTAATCTTGGTTTTGGATCAGATTACAGATGTTAGAAACTTTGGGGCTATTGCTCGTTCTGCTGAATGTGCAGGTGTACAGGCTATCGTGATTCCTTTCAAGAATTCGGCTAAGGTAACTCCAGATGCGATTAAAACATCCGCTGGTGCCTTATACAATATTCCTGTTTGTCGTGTACAAAACCTTAAGACTTTAGTTCGTACTTTTAAGCAAGAAGGTATTCGTATTGTTGCAGCTACTGAGAAGGGTGATAAGATGTATACTGAAGCTGACTTGACTTTAGCAACCGCAATCATTATGGGATCTGAGGATGTGGGTATTGAAGATGGTTTATTACGTCTTGCTGATGAGCAAGTAAAGATTCCAATTTTAGGATCTATTGAATCATTAAATGTATCTGTTGCTTCTTCATTAATGATTTATGAGGCTGTTAGACAAAGAAATTTGTAAGTCGTTAGCTTAGCTGACCAAATAAAAATATTCCAATAAAAAAGTCATTCGATATTAAATCGAATGACTTTTTTTATGCCTGAATTTATTTTGAATAAGGAGACTACTCGACCTCCTTCGTATCATATTTCCTATAGTTGTAATAAGCCGTTACACTCAATACTATAAGTATTCCAACCGTGTAATACACCCAAGATGGAATAGGAACCGGATCACCTTTGGCGTAGGAGTGAAGACCTGCAAGGTAAAAGTTAACTCCAAAGTAGGTCATAAGAATGGAACTGTAGGCCCATACAGATGCAAGATTAAAGGTGAAGATTGATTTTAAACCCGGAATGTAGCGCATATGAAGAACAAAGCTATAGACTAATACACTAACTAAAGCCCAAGTTTCTTTTGGGTCCCAGCCCCAATAACGTCCCCAAGACTCATTGGCCCAGATACCGCCTAGAATTGTTCCAATAGTTAGACTATATAAACCAATAATCATTGTCATTTCGCTAATTCTGCTTAACTCAATTACCGTTGTATCAATTCTAATTTCATTCTTTTTGTTTTTCAAAACTATTAATAAGAGGCTTATCATACCAAGAATAGTAGCTAAAGCAAGGAAGCCATAGCTACCAGTAATAATGGCAACATGAATGGTTAACCAGTACGATTTCAAAACAGGAACCAAGTTGGTTATTTCAGGACTCATCCATGATAGGTGGGCAACAAATAAAGTTAGACCAGCCAATATTGATGTTGCAGCCAGAGCAAATTTCGATTTACGAGTAAATAGGAAACCGGCAAGAAGACAAGCCCAAGCCACATAAGTCATCGATTCAAATCCATTACTCCAGGGTGCACGGCCAGCAATATACCAACGAGCACCTAAACCAATTGTGTGCATTAAAAAGGCAACACTTAGAATGACAAATGCAATGCGGAATAACCACTTGATTGACATTTTTGGCGTAATGATTTTAGCCACTAATGCAATAATTAGAATGAAACCAATAAGAAGGTAGTAAGGGAATAGCTTTTTGAAGATGTTGATATTATTGTAAAGAATCTCCGTTTTAATCTTTGTTTCTGATGGCATCACTTCTTTACCATAGGCATTCTGATATTTTTTGATACCCTTGATATACATATCAGAAGAGTCATAATCATGGGCTTTAAGAGCCTGACTAAGCATTAATATCGACTTCTTAATGAACAATGAATCTTCACCTTGTACATGAATAGACTCCTTTGGATGATACCAAGCATGGTTTTTATCTTTAGGATCGGGGAATAGTTTTAGAAACTCACCCGTAAATACCATATAGCTAATATTTACTCTTTCGTCAACTGAGATAATTTCTTTGTCGTAAGCAGTACGATTAGAAGGCTTACGTGAATAAGCATCCTGAACCTTTTTCCCAAGCTTGTATTGCCCTCTTTCGTCAAGGAAATTAGAAAAGCTTGCATATTTACCACTTGCTCCAATCTCTCGAATTAAGTCTGGGTTGCTAACCTTAATAAGTGGTGTTTCTTCCCAGTTCTGAGGATCGATAATCATACTCAGGAATACTTGATCAGCATTAAGACCATCAATACTACTCTTTTTACTGATCTTACGAATAACCTCACTAGCTAATGTATTGATCGGTTCAAATCGACCTGTTTTGTCTTGAACAACCAGCTCTCCAAAACTTTTTGCTTGTTCCAAGGGCACTTCGATTCTTTTTCCATTTTGAGCGTAAGTTGTTACACTACCTCCCAAGGCTAGAATTAGAACAAGAATTGTTTTCAAACTTTTACTTTTCATCTGACTCAAAGTTTTAAAACGAGTTCCAGACGCGATTAATGACCAAACCATACCAACAATCATTAAGAAATAGCCAAAGTAGGTTACCATCATTCCCCACTGGTCATGATTAACTGACAGAATAGTTCCTCCTTCATCTGTGTCGTATGACGATTGATAAAATCGGAAGCCCTGATGTTTTAAAATGTTATTCATATAGATACGATAATCTTTTTTGATGGAGCTTAAGGTATCAATCAAGGTTACTTCACTTGCAAATGAAGAGGGGCTCATAGAACCAGGATAGCGTTCCAGCTGAAAATCGTTTAGCTTAATAAAGAAAGGTAAATTCAAATATTTTGAGCCATAAGATACCGTAATATCTAAGCCATTAACTTGAGTTGTTTCAGGCGTCCCGATATAGTCTTTAAATCCTTTTACGATCAATTCTTTTTCTTGCTCTCCACTTTTAACATCGAAAACTAAAACCGTTGGTGCTTTTTTATCCTGTGTATTTACATACTTGTATTTTGCAGAAGGATAGAAATTTTTAATGATCAAACGAATACCATTAATCTCATAAAGTTTTCTTGGACCAATAGCATGCCACATATTGCTTTCTAATTGAACGCCTTCGCCACCCATCATATTTAATTCCTTAATTGGGTAGGGGCTCTTCATTCTCAAACTATCTGTATAAGAGAAATTGGTTGCGAGTTCTGTTTCTTTTTTGCCAAATGAGAATAGATTTTCACCAAGAACTTTATTACTGTTGTAATCAAGACTGAAAGTTTGCATGCCTTGCATTTGATTCTCACTTGTTGCTGCAAAAGTAATCACAGGAATACCTCCAGCTTCTTCAATCAGGCTAGTTGATGCGTTTGGAATGTAATGCTTAAGACTGACTTTAATGTCCTTCTCATTAAGCGATAATTTTTCATTAAGACTAATATTGCTCAATGCACTCATATTGAGTTTTATTGACTCCTCTGTTATTTTACCATTCTCTTCAACTTTTATATCTACATAGCTATCGGTACTGGTAATTTGACTTGTCGCTTTTCCTTCTCTAATATGCATACTGCCTTCGTAGCCCACATATCGTGTAATACCTGAACCAATAAGAATAACGATGAATGAAACATGGAAAAGTCCCATAGCCCATTTTTCTTTTTTGTAGAGTTTGTATCTATTGATATTAGCTACAAGGTTTACCGTTATTAAAAACAGTAATATCTCAAACCAAGTTGCATTATAAACAACAGCTTTTGCGGCTTGAGTGCCAAAATCATTTTCAATAAATGTGGCTGCACCAATAGAAATCGCAAAAACGGCTATTAATGTGCCCATCATCTGCATGGAGAAGAGGAAGTTGAGTAGTTTTTTCATATAGTTGTAAGTGTAATAAGAACCTATTAGGCTTATTGAGGATGAAAATGTCTTTTTAAATTTACGACTTGAAGATAGGATTTTCCATGTAAATTAAACCATATGGAAACGATAATTCGAGTAAAAAAGATCTAGTTTAGAATATCTAGTTCCTAAGACTTTATGAGGGTTATTAAGAATGGAAATGAATTATTAAGCGCTGAATGTGAGTTATTCTTTTAGAAACGATTGATAATCAACGTGAGAAAAAGATAAAGAGATATTAATATTTAGATATAATAAGTTTAAATAGTCTTTTATTATTGAAAAACTTCTTTATACTCAGTAATATTGTAAATGTTAAAAAATATTACAAACTTGAGTCTCAGTTTGTTGAATTTCATTTTTTAATGAGAAATCAAAGTTTTGAAAATGAATGAGGTTTTTATTCAAGCTATAATTCTCAATTGAAACGATGATTTGATGATGAAATTATTTGAATTTTCAACCTTATACGACCTACCCAGTTGTATTATGTCGTGTTGAATCTTCAGTTGTTAAACTAAAAACTAAATCATAATCAAATGAAAAAATTACTGCTTTTACTTGTAGTCCTTATTGGAGCTCTATTGCCTAATACAATAATGGCACAGTTGAAATTTACTGGAGAAATGCGACCACGTACAGAGTATCGCAATGGTTTAAAAACTTTGTTTAATTCTGAAGATGATGCTGCATTATTCACTTCTCAGCGTACTCGCTTAAACTTAAACTATACAGACGCTAAATTTAAAGTTGGTTTGTCTCTTCAAGATGTGAGAACATGGGGAGACGTGAAGCAATTGAATATGTCTGATAAGAATCAGTTGATGTTGCACGAAGCTTGGGGAGAATTACTTTTTACTGAGAATTTCTCATTAAAAGTTGGTCGTCAGGAATTAGTTTATGATGATTCTAGAATTTTAGGTAATGTAGGTTGGGCTCAACAGGCGAGAAGTCATGACTTGGCATTATTGAAATTCAAAACGGATGATAAAGGTCAATTACATATCGGTTTGGCATACAATAATGATATGGAAGGTTTAAAAGATCAATTGTATACAACCTCATACAAGAGCATGCAATTTGCATGGTACAATCGTAAATACGATAATTTCAATTTCAGCTTATTGTTCTTGAATAATGGCTTGCAAAGACAAGATGGTGATGATTTAAAAACCTATTACAGTCAGACTTTGGGAGCACATATGAATCACAAAAAAGACAAGTTTGGCTTAACGGGTTCTGCTTATCTTCAAATGGGGAAAGATGCCGCTGATCGTGATTTAAGTGCTTACTTAGTTTCTTTAGGAGCTAACTACGCTTTGAGTTCAAACTTTAAAGGGAATATTGGTTTTGAGATTCAGTCAGGAACAGATTCTAATGAGCAAAATGCAAATTTTGATAACAAATCTTTTACACCTCTTTTTGGAACCAATCATAAATTTAATGGTCATATGGACTACTTCTATGTGGGTAACCACACAAGTAATGTTGGTTTAGTTGATGCTTTTATTGGAGGTTCTTATTCTAAGGATAAAATTTCTTTTGGAGCAACACTTCACCGTTTTGCTACACAGGCTGATTTATTTGCAGCAGGAGAGAAGCAAGATAATTACCTAGGAACAGAACTAGACTTGTCATTCGGATACAAGTATTCTAAGTCAGTAACATTTAAAATGGGATATTCACAAATGTTTGCTTCAGACTCAATGGAAGTTCTTAAAGGTGTTAATGACGCTGAAAAAGCAGCTTGTTGGGGATGGATGATGTTAGTGTTCAAACCTAATTTTCTAAAATAATACCTGATGTTTTTGATCTTTGGCATTTGTCAAGGATCAGAAATATTCAGTCACATTCAATCTAAGAGCCAATGGTAAAACTATTCAAATTATTAACCCCTCCACCAAAATGGAGATTTCCGGTGATGATTGTCTTGGGTGCTTTTGTCGGATTAGGAATTCACGTGCTTTATTTATCAAAGGCACTTTCTTACCTTTCTGATGATCCTAAAACTTGTGTCAACTGTCACGTAATGGCACCTCAGTATGCGACCTATCAACATAGTTCGCACCGCGAAGTTGCCACATGTAACGATTGCCATGTACCACACAATAATGTGTTCAACAAGTACTTTTTTAAGGCAAAAGACGGTTTAAGACATGCAACGATGTTTGCTTTAAGAATGGAACCGGAAGTCATCTTTATTTTGGAAGAAGGACGCGAAGTGGTTCATAATAACTGTATTCGCTGTCACAGTCAAACACTGACTGATCCCAAACTGGCAACACAAGTTCCACAACACACCCATAATACGCAGGGTAGAGTGTGCTGGGATTGTCACAGAGAAGTACCCCACGGAAGGGTTAATAGCCTTTCGAGTGTTCCAAACGCACGTGTACCTGTACCTTCAAGTCCAATTCCAGATTGGATGAAAGATTATTTAAAAGAAACTGATACCAAATAAAACTTAAATAAAATAAACTATGAAGCCTATTAACGAATCAGTAAATAGAAAACCCTTATTGGGGTGGCTTATTTTCTTAGCTTCTCTAATTGTTGTTGTCTTGTTGGGGATTTTAGCATCTTCCATTATGGAAAGAAGAGCTGAATCTGTTTTTGCTTATACACCACAGGTTACGTATGACCAGTGGGAGCCTCGCAACGAGGTTTGGGGTGAAAACTTTCCTCGCGAATTTGAAACTTATTACAATACTGCCGATACTAGCTTTAACAGCAAGTACAATGGTAATGCAGTGATCGATATGTTGGAAGTTGACCCTCGTTTGGTTGTGCTTTGGGCAGGTTATGGTTTCTCAAAAGACTATAATCAAGGTCGTGGTCACTATTATGCAATTGAGGATTTACAGAATTCTCTTCGTACTGGTGCACCAAAGAAAGCAACAGATGGTCCTATGCCAGCAACCTGTTGGACATGTAAAGGTCCTGATGTACCTCGATTGATGAACGAAATTGGAGTTGCCGAGTTCTATAAAGGTAAATGGGCTGGAAAAGGTCATGAAGTGGTTAACCCTATTGGTTGTGGTGACTGTCACGATTCTGAAACAATGAGTTTGAGAGTTACTCGTCCTGCTTTAATTGAAGCTTTCCAGCGTCAAGGAAAAAACATCGAAGATGCAACTCATCAGGAGATGCGTTCTTTAGTTTGTGCACAATGTCACGTTGAGTACTATTTCGATAAGAAAAGAGTAGAAGGTGCTAACTACCTAACTTTACCTTGGGATAAAGGAATGGACGTAGAGTCAATGGAAGAATATTACGATGAGATTGAGTTTAAAGATTGGACTCATAAGTTGAGTAAAGCGCCTATGTTGAAAGCTCAGCATCCTGGTTACGAAGTTTACCTAAAAGGTATTCACGCTGATCGTGGTGTTTCTTGTGCTGACTGTCATATGCCATACAAATCAGAAGGTGGACAGAAATTTACGGATCACCATATCCAGTCTCCTTTGAATAATATTGCTAACTCATGTCAAGTTTGTCACCGCGAGGAAACTGAGAAATTGATAAAGAATGTTTATACGCGTCAGGATCAAATTATCGAAAATCGCGATAAACTTGAAGAACTTCTTGTTCGTGCTCACGTTGAAGCTAAGAAGGCTTGGGATTTAGGAGCTGATGAAGCAACGATGAAGCCTGTACTAATGATGATTCGTCACGCACAATGGCGTTGGGATTATGCAGCTGCTTCTCATGGTGGATCTTTCCATGCACCAACTGAAATTAGCCGTGTCGTATCAACGGGTATCGTTCGTGCTCAAGAGGCAAGATTGCAGTTAGCTCGTATTTTTGCTAGTAAAGGTTTCAACGAAGAGGTTGCTTACCCAGATATCGCAACTAAAGCGAAAGCTCAGAAATTTATTGGTTTGGATGTTGATAAATTGAAGAAAGAAAAAGAAGAGTTTAAGAAAACTGTACTTCCTGAGTGGAGAAAGAAAGCTGACAAACGTGAAAGTGGTTATCAGGTTAAGAAATAATCTTAGATAGATATTTATTCAAAAAATGCTACCCATTTAGGGTGGCATTTTTTTTATGCTTTAGATTATTATTCGTACTTTCAAGTCTTTTATTATGTGAGAATAAAACATCACAATAATAATTGTTAAGAACCTTACTAAGCCTAATTACACACGCTATATGTCAATTAAGAAACCCATCTGGCAGCAACCCTGGGGATATGCTGAAAGCTTCATTATTTCATTTGGTATTTTAAGTGTTGGATTCATACTGGAATTTATATTACCCAAAACACAATCGACTCTTGTCTTTCCTTTAAACCTTATTTTAGGAGCGAGTTTTTTTACGCTATTAGTTCTTTCTCATTTCCTTTTCAGGAAGACAAAGATTCATGCATTCCTATCGAGTATTCCACTTACCATTGCTTTAGTTTCCAGTTTAAGTGTTCTGGTTATTCTGATGGGTATTTTACCTCAGATTCCAAGTCCTAAAACGGGAATCATTCAGCTCTTAGGTTTAAATCAGATGACCAATTCGTATCCTTTTTTACTGACTAGTCTTTCCTTATTGGTGGTTTTGGGTCTTGTGAGTTTGCGAAGAACCTTTCCTTTAAAATTGAAAAACTGGGGTTTTGTATGTAGTCATTGGGGTTTATGGATTGTGATTTTTGCAGGAGGTCTAGGATCTGGTGACTTACGTCGATTGAAAATGGATGTGTATGAAAATAAGATGGAATGGCGCTCTTACGACGAGCAAAACCGATTTTATGAAATGCCATTAGCTATTAAGCTTAAGGATTTTCTAATTGATGAGTTTAATCCTAAGTTGGCTGTTGTAGAAAATGAGTCCGGGGAATTGTATGAGGCTCAAAAGCCATCTATGATAATGATAGAAAAAGGTTTAGTTTGTGATATCCAAACCTGGAAGGTTGAGGTGGAAGAATTCTATGTCACATCAGGTAGGGCAGGTGATCGTTATTATAAATTAGTCGATTTTGGCGCTGCACCAGCTGCCAAGGTTCAAGTTGTATCACTACAGAATGATACTTTAAAAGGTTGGATATCTTGTGGTAGTTTCAACCGTCCTCATGAATCTTTAAAGCTCAATGATCAGTTTTCTTTGGTGATGACTGTACCAGAACCGAAGCGATTTTCTTCTGATGTTACATTTATTACACCTGATGGTAAAAAGCGAGATGAGGTCCTTGAGGTAAACAAGCCTGTGACTGTAAACGGATGGAAAATATACCAATTGAGTTATGATGATAAGATGGGACGCTATTCAGACAAATCGATTTTAGAAGTCGTCCAAGACCCTTGGCAACCCTACGTTTATCTTGGTATCTTCATGATGATGATTGGTGCCGTTTATATGTTCTGGAAAGGACGAGAAAGCATCAGTGAGTAGATCGGTTTCTATAAGTTATTAAATAATACCCCTCATTTACTCTTTCACATTTTCACACTTTTACTTTTTATTCCATGATTTGGTCCAATTTTATACTCGTCTTACTTAGCAGTAGTTTATTCTGGTTATTAGCTCTTATTCTTTATAAAAAGGAGTTATTGAAACGTTTATTCATTATTCTTGGCACAGTTTGCATTGGTGTTTTTATAGCCTTTCTGTGGGTGAAGCTAGAACGACCTCCTTTACGTACCCTGGGTGAGACACGCTTGTGGTATGCTTTCTTTTTGCCTGCTATTGGCATGATAACCTATTTGCGTTGGCGTTATAATTGGATGCTTTTTTATAGCTTGGGATTATCTCTATTATTCCTTCTGATTAATTACACGCATCCAGAAAATTTCTCTAAAACATTAATGCCAGCTCTTCAGAGCCCTTGGTTTGTACCGCACGTGGTTGTGTATATTTTTGCCTATGCATTCTTGGCTGCCTCCTCTTTGGTTGCTGTTCGTGGCTTGTATCAACATTACTACAAAACGCTCGATCGTAAAGTCATGCTTATGGCTGACAACTTGGTTTATCTGGGCTTTGCTTTTCTGAGTTTAGGTTTACTTTTTGGAGCACTTTGGGCCAAAGAAGCTTGGGGGCATTATTGGACTTGGGATCCTAAAGAAACTTGGGCGTTTATTACTTGGCTAGGTTACTTAGTCTATATCCATCGCCGCCACCACATGCCAAACGTATTTAAATCCTCACTTTGGATTCTCGCATTGGCTTTCGTGATTTTGTTGATCTGTTGGTTTGGTGTCAATTATCTGCCATCAGCTCAGTTCTCTGTTCATACTTATAGCCAAGCACCTTAATTAATGATTGTGTTGGTCTTTGATAATACTTTATCAATCATATTTAATCAGCGTCAAAACTTAATAAATACAAAAGCGACTACCCAAGGGCAGTCGCTTTTTATATGTCTAAAATTGTAAGCTTGGTTTAGCCTTCAATCTTATGTAGAATCATTTTCTTAGCCTTGCTGATTGCCGCATCGATACCCTGAGGATCTTTACCACCTGCAGATGCAAAGAATGCCTGGCCACCGCCACCACCTTTAATTTCCTTAGCAGCTTCACGAACAATTGCTCCAGCATTCAAATCGTATTCTTTAACTAAGTTGTCAGAGAATATGATAGTCAAGTTTGCTTTTCCACCAAGATCAGCACCAGCAATAAATACCAAGTTTTCAACTTCAGCTTTTAGAGAGAAAGCAATATCCTTAATATCACCAGCAGATTTCACATTCATCTTTTTACTGATGAAATTCACACCTTTGGTTTCAGATATTTCAGATTTTAAAGCATTCTTCACAACCTTAAGTTGATCTTTTTGGAAAGCTTCAAGACCCTTCTTCATTTCAGAATTCTCAGAAATAAGAGCTTCAATATTTTTAAGAAGATTTTGATTCGACTTAAAAGTACGTTCAATCTCTTTAAGCGTGTTTAGCTTATCGTTTATATACTTTTCAGCTTTATCAGCTGTAATCGCTTCGATACGACGAACACCCGCAGAAATAGCACCTTCTGAAGTAAATTTGAACAAACCAATCTGACCTGTTGCCTTAACGTGAGTTCCACCACAAAGTTCCACCGACTCATTTAGTTTTACAACACGAACTAAGTCTCCATATTTTTCACCAAATAAAGCCATGGCTCCCAAATCAACAGCTTCCTGCATAGGAATTCCATTTTTAATCTCGCAAGTTGCGTTTTCACGAATCTTCTGATTCACGATCCCTTCAACCTTAGCAATTTCTTCTTCACTCAACTTTTGGAAGTGAGCAAAGTCGAAACGTAAATGATCAGGATTAACCAAAGAACCTTTTTGCTCAACATGATCACCCAATACTTCACGAAGTGCAGCGTGCAATAGGTGAGTTGCTGTATGATTGTTTGCAATTAATTGACGTTCCACTTTGTTTACAACCGCTTTAAAAGTTAGAGTTGCATCGCTAGGCAATTCATCAACAATATGAATAATTAAACCGGTTTCTTTCTTTGTATCTGTGATAGAAATTTTCTCGCCATTGGCTTCGATATAGCCTGTATCACCAACTTGTCCACCACTCTCCCCATAGAAAGGTGTGATATTGAATACCAATTGGAACAAATCTTTCCCTTTGATATTCATCTTACGGTAACGTGTAATTTTTACGTCAGTCGATAAATAATCGTAACCAACAAATTCTTCGGTATCGTCTTTCAGAATCTCAATCCAATCGCCAGTTTCCATCGCTGTAGCCGAACGAGAACGATTTTTCTGAGCTTCCATAGCCTCATTAAATTCTCTTCGATTCACGACCAGGTCGTTCTCTTTAAGAATCAACTCAGTTAAGTCTAATGGGAAACCGTATGTATCGTAAAGTTCAAATGCCACTTTACCTTGAACAACTTTAAAGTCGTCTGCTTTTGTCTTTTCAATAATCTGATCAAGTAACTTGATACCGTTAGCAAGCGTTCTTAGGAAAGAATTCTCTTCCTCTTTCACCACTTTCTCTATCAAATCTTTTTGCTTAATCAATTCTGGGAAATGCTTACCCATTACCTCGATAAGAACTTCAACCAATCGGTACATGAAAGGATCTTTCAAATCAAGGAAGGTGTAGCCATAACGTACTGCTCGACGAAGAATTCGACGAATTACGTAACCCGCTTTATTATTCGATGGTAATTGACCATCAGTAATCGCAAATGAAATGGTTCTGATATGGTCAGCAATAACACGCAAAGCGATATCAACCTCTTCGTTTTCGCCATAAGTCTTACCACACATTTTAGCAATGGCTTGAATAATTGGCTGGAAAACGTCAGTATCGTAATTCGATTGTTTCTTTTGTATAGCCATACAAAGACGCTCGAATCCCATTCCTGTATCAACATGCTGATGAGGTAGTGCTTCTAAAGAACCATTAGCCTTACGGTTGAATTGCATGAACACTAAGTTCCATATTTCAACAACCTGTGGGTGATCCATATTAATAAGATCACGACCATCAACTAATTTTCTTTCGTCTTCGGTTCTAAGGTCGATATGAATTTCAGAACAAGGACCGCAAGGACCGACATCACCCATTTCCCAGAAGTTATCCTTCTTGTTTCCATTGATAATGTGGTTTACAGGTAGGTATTTCTCCCAGTAGCCTGCTGCCTCGTTATCACGCTCCATCTTATCATCTTCGCTACCTTCGAAAACACTGGCGTATAAACGATCCGTAGGAAGTTTTAAAACATCTACTAATAATTCCCAAGCCCAATCGATGGCTTCTTGCTTAAAGTAGTCGCCAAAAGACCAGTTTCCTAACATTTCGAACATGGTATGGTGATAGGTGTCATGACCTACTTCTTCCAAATCGTTATGCTTTCCTGATACTCGCAAACATTTTTGAGAGTTGGTAATTCTTTTATATTTGATTGGTGAGTTGCCCAAAAAAACATCCTTAAACTGGTTCATACCAGCATTGGTGAACATTAATGTCGGGTCATCTTTAATCACCATTGCTGCTGATGATTCAATTTTATGTTGTTTGGATTCAAAGAAATCCAAAAAAGTTTGTCTGATCTCGCTAGAATTCATCTTGTATTATGTTTTAAATCAGTGTGATTTTGATACTTAGCTTGCAAAGTTAGATTATTTCCTTAATTTTGCTCACATGCGTGAAGAAAAATGTATGTTTTTCTGAAAAAATAAATTGAATATTAACCTATGGCAAAAACCAAATATCAGTTTAATCCTGAGTCTATTAGTTACGAAGAAGTTGAAGTAAGCTTTAAGACTCGAGCATTAGGCTTTTTAAAACATATAGCTTCTAGTTTGGTACTTGCAGTTATTATGGTGGTTATTCTTTTCAATTCCTTTGGCTCACCAAAGGAACGTTCCTTAGAACGTGAGAACCAGGAATTACTCTCTCAATACGAAAGATTAAATAACGAATTCAATAAAGCTCGGGTTGTTTTAGGAGATCTGGAGCAGCGAGATGACAATATTTACCGTGTCATTTTCGAAGCAGAACCGATTCATAACAATATCAGAAAAGCAGGTTTTGGTGGTGTTAATCGTTACGAGAATTTAGAGAATTTAAAGAATGCGGATCTTGTTATCTCAACCGCGAAAAAGCTAGATCAACTTTCAAAGTCTATATATGTACAAACCAAATCGTATGACGCGGTTGAAGTGATGGTTAAGAACAAGTTTAAACTCTTAGCAGCAATCCCGGCTATTATGCCAATTGCGATCAAAGATTTTAATCGAATTTCTGCTGGTTATGGCTGGCGTGTTCATCCAATTTACAAAACACGTAAATTTCACGATGGTATGGACTTTACAGGTAAGACAGGAACACCACTTTATGCAACAGGAGATGCAGTTGTTAAGAAGGTAGGGAAGCAGAGGGGATATGGAAATACAGTTGTTTTAGATCATGGTTATGGTTATACAACTCTGTATGCTCACTTAGAAGGATATAATGTAAAGCGTGGACAAAAAGTGAAACGTGGTGAAGTAATTGCATTCTTGGGTAATACTGGGAAATCAACAGGACCACATTTGCATTACGAAATAAGAAAATCCGGTAAACATGTAAATCCAATTAATTATTATTTTAATGACCTCAATGCAGATGAATATGACCGTATGGTAGCATTTGCAGCTAACACTGGTCAAACAATGGATTAGTTTCACCATAAAGATACTGGCAAACATAAAAAAGTGGCTTGGAAAATTTAACTTCCTGCCACTTTTTTGTTAATTTGGTCTAAGCTTAATACTTTAAGCTCCTGTCATACTATTTGAAAAAGAGTCTACTGTGCCATATCGTGAAACGAAAATAGAAAAACTCTACTACTCCATTGGAGAAGTTGCCGAAATGTTTTCGGTAAATACTTCCCATATCCGATATTGGGAAAAAGAGTTTAATATTATAAAGCCGAAGAAGAACAAAAAAGGTAATCGTTTTTTTACTAAGGCCGATATCGATAATTTCCATTTAATTTATCACCTTGTAAAAGAACGAGGGATGACCCTTAGTGGTGCTAAGTTGAAGTTAAAGGAGAATAAAGAGGATACCCAGAATAATTTTGATGTGGTAACCAGACTTCAGGATATTAAGACCCTTCTTCTTGAGATGAAAGAAATGATCTAGAATTCCGAATCAGGAATTGAACCCTTAAATTTTTTAGAATTGAAAGTAAAAGATATAGTAGCTGCGATAGAAGAAATAGCACCCTTATCTTATCAGGAATCCTATGACAATGCAGGTTTAATTGTTGGGAGATATGATTGGGAATTGACTGGTGCATTAATCTGTCTCGACGTTGTTGAGGAAGTTGTTGAGGAAGCTATTGAAAAAGGACTAAATCTGATTATATCACATCACCCAATTGTTTTTAAAGGATTGAAACGATTTAATGGTAATAACTATGTGGAACGCACAGTGATGTTAGCTATTCAGAATAATATTGCAATTTACTCAGCTCATACCAACTTAGATTCTGTAAGAGGTGGTGTGAGTGATAAAATGTGTGATGTGTTGGGCTTAATAAATCGTAAAATTCTAGATCCGGTAAGCGAAGATTTGAAGAAATTGGTGACTTATGTGCCATCAGATAAAGCAGAAGAGCTTCGTAAATCATTGTTTGAAGCGGGAGCAGGGCAAATCGGGAATTATGAATCTTGTAGTTTTAATTCAATAGGAGAAGGAACTTTTAAAGCGAATGAATCTGCCACACCTTATGTAGGCAAACCAGGCGAGTTACACTATGAAACTGAAACTAGAATTGAAACAATTTTCCCTAAGCACATGCAAGGAAAAGTCGTTAATGCTCTTTTTCGCTCTCATCCTTACGAAGAAGTTGCCTATGATATTTATTCTTTAGACAATAAAAACCCTCAAGTTGGTTTGGGTATGATTGGTGAATTAGAGACGGCTATGGATAGCTTAGAGTTCATGAAAAAACTTAAAGATTTATTCCATTGTGGAGCTATACGACACACGCCTATTATAAAAGATAAGATTAGAAAAGTTGCACTTTGTGGTGGCAGTGGAAGTTTCTTACTAAGAAAAGCCATGGCATCAAAAGCTGACATATATATAAGTGGAGATTTTAAATATCATGAGTTTTTCGATGCCGAAGGAAAGATAATTATTGCTGATATCGGACATTATGAAAGTGAACAGTTTACTAGAGAGATTTTTTATGAGATAGTTACAAAAAAATTCCCTAACTTTGCAGTTCGTATCTCAGAGATAAATTCAAATCCAATAAATTATTTGTAAACATATGACAACACAAAATCCAAAAGCTGCAGATTTAAAGGATATTTCAGTTGAAGAAAAATTGCGTGCACTGTACGAAATGCAAAGTATTGATGCTGAGGTTGACAGAATTAAGACGCTAAGAGGAGAACTTCCTTTAGAAGTTCAGGATTTGGAAGATGAAATTGTGGGGCTTGACACCAGGATTAATAATCTTAACACTGAAGTGAGTGATCTTGGTGATACTATCACTAAGAAGAAACAAGAGATTAAAGAAGCTGATTTATTGATTAAAAAGTACGAGGCTCAACAGTCTAACGTTCGAAATAATCGTGAATTTGATTCTATCTCTAAAGAAATTGAATTTCAAAAGCTTGAAATTGAGTTATGTGAGAAGCGTATCAAAGAATTCACAGTAGAGGTTTCTAGTAAGAAAGTTCAGATTGAAAAATCAGATGCTGTTTTAGCTGATAAGAAAATTGATCTTGAAGCTAAGAAAAGTGAATTGGATGCTATTGTTTCTGAAACTCAACTTGAAGAAGATAAGTTGAATGCAAAATCAGCTGAATACAAAACCAAAATCGAAGAGCGTTTAATTAATGCTTACACTCGTGTTCGTGGTAACGCTCGTAACGGTCTTGCAGTTGTAACTGTAGAACGTGATGCTTGTGGCGGTTGTTTCAATAAGATTCCACCTCAGCGCCAGATGGATATTCGTACTCGTAAGAAAATTATCGTTTGTGAATATTGTGGTCGTATCTTGGTTGACCGTTACATCGTAGATTACGATAGTAGCCTTGAAAAAGCTGATATTGAAGAAGCTGAAGCTAAGCCAAAAAGAAGAACTCGCAAAACAAAAGCGTAACTCTTACTATAGATATAGAAAAGGCCGTCGAATTTCGACGGCCTTTTTTGTACGCTAGTTTATTGAATTTAAAACGATCTATTTTGTTGGCGTAATTAAACCTTCTCTACTAATGTTCAATTTAGCTTCAGGAATATCACTTAGAGTTAATTCTTTCAATTTCAGGGCAGCTTTATTTTGTTTGTCGATTCGTGTACCTAAACCTTTGATTTGTTTGCACGAAATAACTTGAGCTTTTTTAAATTCGCCTTTCTTGTTGGTGTATACTTTCAAAATAGGAGCTAAGCCATTAATGCCTGAAACTTTCATACGACTATACGTACAGAAATTTCCCAAGCTGTAGATGATAAAACGGTCTTTGTACAAATCAACAGCTCTTAAAACATGTGGTCCATGACCAAAGATGACATCAGCACCGGCATCAATCATCTTTCTTGCAAATTCATATACATTACCTCTATTTTCACCCAAAAATATTTCACGCTTTCTAGTCAGATGTTCGTATTTCGATCCTTCAGCTCCACCATGAAAAGAAACAACCGTAACATCACATTTATTGTTTAGAGATTTTACAATGCGTACAGCTTCTTCTGTATCATTAATATCGCAGGTGCCTCTAATAGGAGCAAAGGCACAAAACCCAAATTTGACACCATCACGCTCAATAACAATACTCGGATATTCTAATAGACCGACATGACTTAAGCCAGCCTTTTCAATCTGTTCTATGGTATTTAATCTGCCAGGCACACCTAAATCACCCGAATGGTTATTAGCCATGCTTAGAACATTGAATCCAGCATCAACAATATGCTTAAAGAGAAAGTCTGGGCTTCTAAAAGCATAGCAATTAGCTGTATCCTGACATCTTTTTGTGATAGGTAAAGAATCAGAAAAAGCACCTTCTAAATTTCCAAAACTGATGCTTGCATCACTTAGAAATGTGTAAAGGCCTTTCATTAGATTATCTCCATTTTGTGGAGGTAGATATTTGGGGTCAGGAAAATTGGTTCCAAGCATGATGTCTCCAACTCCAACAATACTGACTAGTTTTTCGTCAACTTGTTTCTGAATCGTACCTGAGATTACAATGATACTATTTTGTAAAGGAATTGTATCAATAACCTCTTGTGCTATAAGGGCTGATTGACTCACAAATAGTAATGAAATAATCTGAAGTAAAAGTAGTTTCATAGATAGTTCTTAGAAAATTTAGTTGTAAATAATGACGGTGTGAATCTACATTATTTCTATGAAATAGATTTAAAACTGTCGAATATTAGATAATATGTGTTCCTAATTAGGATATATGGACAAAAAACTTAGGTGTAACGACAGAGTTAAGTATTCAATTTTATCTATTATTGACTTAATCCATTACCAATATTGGGAATAGGATAATTGCCTCAAAGTTGTAATTTTGAAGTGACAATTATTCAAAATAGCCTAAATGTAAAAGGGAGATTCATATCTCCCTTCTATATAAACTTATAATATGCAAATTCAATCTTTAAATGAAATTGAAAAACTTAAAGAACAAGAGGTTTCTTTTTGTATCTATTTCTCATCACCAAATTGTGGCGTTTGTCAAGTATTAAAGCCCAAAATAATGAGTTTGATGAAGGGTAATTACCCTAAAATTCAAACTTATCAAGTAGATACAGCTGTCTATCCTGAAATTGCAGCCCAGATGGGGTTTTATACGAACCCTAGTTTCATCGTCTATTTAAATGGACAAGAATTCCTAAGAAGATCCCGATCGATCAGTTTACAAGAGTTAAATGAGAGTTTGGCTCGTCCTTATAAATTAATGTTCTGAACCAGTCGACTTAATAAGTGCCCACATTTAACATGACTAGAGGGCAAGCTTGTTCAGTAATAATACCGTTTGCACGTGCTTTTATCTCAAATTCCGGATTCTCTGTTCCAGGAGGAAATAATATGCGTTGTGGTTTTAAACTGATTAAATAATCGTAATAACTTTCCTGATTTTTTGCTGAGACATAAATTGCAACTGTATTAATATCAGTATAATGAGGGAATCCAGTTTCAATATTTACAGTGTAAACAGTACCCTCCTTATTACCAATGGCATAAGTCTTTATTTTATGCTCTTTTAAGAGCTTGATGCATTTGTTTGAATAGCGTTCAACATTAGTGCTTGCGCCAATAACCAGAGTTGTTTTCATTTTGGAAGCTTAATGGTTAATATTTTGTTACCATATGAATATACAAAATATTTAGCATAAGTCGAAAAATAGAAATGTGAATTATCTAAAAATCATCTTTAGCATTTCCAAATATCTTGAAATTGTATGTAATAGTGAAAATTGGTTTTCCGAAAACTGACATTTTATAACCTTGTACTTTTTCACCTTCTGTTCTAAAGAAAACATTAGAGGCATTTTGTCTGCCTAGTACATTATAAATAGCAAAAGTCCAGGAGCTATGGTTAAGCTTTTTAGCGACAAGATTCCCATTAATCGTTGCTGCAATATCCAAACGACAGTAATTAGGCATTCTCATAGAATTTCGATCGGAATAATAAACTCTGTCACTTCCTGCAAAATTATAGTAAGCTACAGGAGGAGTGAATGGCCGCCCTGTGCTGTATGAAAAATTAGTCGATATGTTCATTCTGCGACTAAGTTTGTAGTTTGCAATAAACTTAAATTCGTGAGGTTTATCGTAGTTTGCAGGGAAGTAGTCGCCCTTGTTAACACGCTCTTCTTCAAATTCACTGTCAATTTTATGAAGAATTTTTGAATAGGTATAGTTAATCCAACCTGTTAATTTACCTGTTTTTTTCTGTAGCATGAGTTCTACCCCATAGGCTTTCCCCTTACCATTTAAAACATCAGTTTCCAAATGTTCATTCATAACCAATTGTGCTCCACCTTTGTAATCTATAATATTTTTTAAATCTTTATAGTAGGTTTCAATCGAAGCTTCATATCGATTCTCCCTCATGTTTCTGTAAAGGCCAATGGAATATTGATCACAACGTTGGGGTTTTAGATATTTATCACTCAACTTCCAAATGTCCGTTGGTGTCATAGCTGCTGTGTTAGAGATCATCTGTATGTATTGATTCATTCTATTGTACCCGATTTTAAGAGAGCTGCTTGTGCCTAGTTTGATATTTGATGATATTCTTAATTCCGGTCCTGAATAGGTATCAATAAAGCCAGATTTCTTCTCTGTAATATTTTTAATGGATGAAACATTTCGGGCTTGCTCTTCTAAATAATCGAATTGACTTTTAGGTCCTAGGTTACCATAGAAAGAATAACGCAATCCTGCAGAAAGAGACATGAAGTGTGTTACTTCGAATTCATCACCAATATAAAGTGCCATTTCTAAAGCTTTTTCCCCCTCAAGGGTTTTAGCTGTAATAAGTGATTCTTTAGTTGATGAACGACGTTCACCAGGAGATAAATCGTAAAGGGTTGAGTGGAAGCCAAAACCAATTTTATGATTTAAACTTGAATGATATGTAAAATCTGATTTGAAGAGATATTGATTTAATTTATAATCAACTTTGTATGATTGACTAGGTTCATTTCGTGATTCAGAGGTGTAATTGTAGTCACTTACAACTGCAGAAACAGTAGAGAAGAGCTTTGGACTGAATATATGTTTCCATTTTAAAGTTGTAGCGAATGTGTTGTACTGGAAAGCATCTTCCTGATAATGATCAAATTTATCATGACTGTAATAACCCGATAAATACACGCTGTTTTTTTCATCGAATTCATAGTGTAAATTACCTTGTAGGTCATAGAAGTTGGCTTTACTTTTTTTCAGTTTTTTATCCTTTAGGAGTTTTAAAACCCAATCGGAATAAGTGGTTCGACCAGCAATAATAAATGAACCTTTACCTTTATTAATTGGTCCTTCAAAGGTCATGCGACCTGAAACGGGACTAATCCCTCCGTTTAGTTTATAGTTCTTTTTATTTCCATCTTTTAATTTTAGATCCATAACGGATGATACGCGACCACCATAATTAGATGGAATGCCACTTTTAAACAAAGTGATATCTTTAATTATATCAGAATTGAAGCCTGAGAAAAAACCGAAAAAGTGTGATGTGTTAACAATTGGAGCTTCGTTTAGAAGAATCAAATTTTGATCTGTATTTCCTCCTCTTACATTAAAGCCATTAGATGCTTCTCCTACACTTTGAACACCAGGGAGTAGTAGGGTGCTTTTTATGATATCAGTTTCCCCCATTCCTAGAGGTAACTGCTTAAGTGTTTTCATTGTGATTTTTTCCACACCCATACGTAAATTTCGAACTTCATCTCCCGATTTTGCTGTAATTACCACTTCTTTTAGTGAAGTAGGGTTGCTTTTCATCTCAACATTTAGTTTCCCATCCGAATAGATTACAATATTTCTATGAGTTGTTTTCATCCCTATAGATCGATATTCAATTTTGTAGGACCCTATAGGGAGTGAAAAGGTGTACAAGCCATATTGATTGGTCACACTTCCATCTTTTAAATCTTCGATGTAAACAACGGTACCTATTAGGGGCTCACCATTTTCAATATCTCTAATTTTACCACTTATTGTTACTTTGCGTTTACGTGGATTATTTGCTCTATTACCTATGGTGAAAACCTTATACTCCTTACTGATTGTGTTTTTTTCCTGAGACACAGTTTTGGGAGCTTCATATTTTATAGTGTCGTTCTTTTGTATTTTTATGTGCGATAAGAATCTGATATAATCTTCTGAGAAGTTTGTTTTAAGTTTATAATCCTTTGTGAAAACTACATTTTTGTTGTCTAGAATCTTAAAATTAAGTTGTGTTTTATTTCCAAGCCAATTGATCACTTCATTAAGATTTGTTTCTTTAAAGTTGATGTTGAAAGTCTTGTCATTAACCCATTCATTGGCATAATAGAAATGAAAATCGGATTGTTTCTCAAGTATGGATATTATTTCATCAAAAGAAATGGAATCTCTTTGTGAATTAATTGTTTGTCCTTTTAATAGAAAGAATTGAAAAAATAATATTAAGGCGATTATGATTTTACGCATGGAGTAGGTTTATAGCGTTTCAGTAAATTTTATAAGCTCAATTAATTGAGCAGTTGTAAATTCATTATAGGTCGAATTGAAATAACGAAGTTTCTTTTTTACTTGTTTCTTATAGTCGGGAAAAAGATTAATGAATTTTTTCCTACTATTAATATTGAAATAAGCATTATCGATTTTTAAGTATTTTATAATGTTATAGGTATAAGTTGTAATTCCTTCAGAGTTTCCTTTGTCTGAATTGTGCCTGAGCAAAAGCTGAAATTTTCCCTTATGTGGTATCTCATAAAAACCATTAGAGATTTGATTATGTTCTTGCTCATTTTTTTTAAGATGATGGAATAGATATTTGCCGTCATCAAATTCAATTGAAAAGGAATCAACTTTAACCTTCTGTATCTCTATATTAATATTTGATGATTTATTTAATAAAGTATTAACTACAAGAACATCTTTATGCATGTCATAAAGGATAATTTTATTGCCATAAACATAGCCGTTACTATAGATGGTTCCTTTACCATGACGACTATTTAAATATGGGTTATCTTGCTTATAGCTGTGATATATTTTATATTCTCTTCCTATAACATAATCAAATTCGTGATGTATTTCATTTTGATATAATAATAATGCTGAGTCGCAATTAAGAGTATAATCAGTTTGGGTGTTTTGTGAAAGACTTACGAGGTTTGATATAAACAGAATAAAAATGACGTGTAAAGTTCGATACATTATAATAGATTAATATTAAGGATTATGAGCGTGTGAACAAAAATAGAAAAATTGATAGTTTATTTGTTTTTTTTTGCAAAAAAAATAAATAATAATAATTGTTATTATTTATGATGTTGTGATTATTTTTAACAACTTTGGAAGCATTTATTGCCAAGATATGTTTTTAAAACTTAACTATATATATGTTTATGCGAAGGGATATTACTTTTTTATTGTTTCTTTTATGTTTTTTAAGTTCATGCATTGATTCCTACAATGTAGATGTGAAAAAATATGAAAATTTATTAGTTGTTGATGCCCTCATAACCAATGAGAATAAATCTCATCAAGTTAAATTAACTCGTTCCATTGCTAATTTGGATGAAACACCGATGGTTGAAACAAAAGCAACAGTTTTAATCTCATGTAATGATGGAAGTGTAGAAATCCTTAAAGAAATAGAACCTGGTATATATAGAACTGACAGTACGAAATTTGTTGTTGAAATAGGTAAAACCTATCAGCTTAAAATTCAAACTGAAGGAGGGAAAAGTTATAGTTCTGATGATTGTGAAATTTTGACATCAACAGATATTGATAGAACATATTTTAACAGGAAAGATGTTGTAAGTGTCAATAATGTAGAACTTGAAGGGGTTAGCTTTTTTGTTGATGGGAAAGCACCTAAGGATTCATATCTAAGGTGGATTTATGAGGAAGATTGGAAATTCTCAATCCCATATCCTACACTCATTGGTTTTGATGAAAATAAAACAGTCGTTTATTTACCAACTCAAAATTCATATTGTTGGAAAAAATCGATTTCACATGAGATAATTATTCAATCTTTAAAAAATCAAAATTCGTCTGATGTAAAAGGAAAAGAGGTTTGTTTTATTCCTTCGGACAATACTGATAGATTTAGTAGAAGGTATGCTATAAACGTAAAGCAATTGAATATTTCGAGAAAGGAATATGAATTTTGGAATAAATTGAAAGAATCTTCTGAAGAGGTTGGTGATATATTCGGAACTCAGCCTTTCACAATAAAAGGGAATGTGAAATCAGATGATGCTGAAAATGAACCTGTTTTGGGTTATTTCCAGACTGGAAGTGTAACATCACAAAGAATATTTTTTGATTATACGGATGTTGTTGAATTGAAACTGTCATTAAGGAATAGTAGACCTATTTGTGTTTTAGACACAATTTCTGTGGGTGATGATGGATTAAATTCAGAATACGAAATTTATGAGAAATATGTTTTGGATTATGGGCTTGGTCTTCATGATCAGACCGATATGGGGGGTGGATTAATACTTTCTGAGTCTACTTGTTGTGATTGTTCTTTAACAGGCTCTCCAAAGAAGCCATCATTTTGGGAGGATTAATTATGAAAATGAATAATAATATAAGGTCATTATTGGTATTGCTTTTTGTATTGACTAATATCAATTGTGAACTAAAGGCTCAAGAGAAGGTTTTATTGAGTACTGATAGAAATATTTATATTGCTGGAGAAAATATTCGGTTTAATGTAGGTGCTTACAAACTTAACTCAAATCAACTTTCGAATTTAAGTCAAGTTGTATACGTTGAATTGATTAATGATAAAGGGGTTCCAGTAATTCAAGTTAAAACAAGAATAAATAAACTGAATTCTCAATCGCAGGTATTGATTCCAGACACGCTATCTACAGGTAATTATTGTCTTAGGGCTTATACTCGATGGATGAAGAATAAGGATATTAGTTTGTTCTCTAAAGAGGACATATCAATCGTTAATCCTTTTGCAACCAATTTTTTGCCTTCTGGTGATAAATATTTTACTAATGACACAATTTTCACTTACCCTGAGAGTGGAATGTTGTTTCCGGCTGCTGAGAATAAAATGTTGATTAGAGCCTTAAATCCTAAAGGAGAAGGGAAGTGTGTCGAAGGATATATAGAAGATGATGAGAATAAAAAGATTACCGTATTTAAAACAGATAAGGAAGGATATGGACTTTTAAGTTTTATTCCAGAAAGTAATTCTGATTATTATTATTGTTTTAATGATACTAGAATTCAACTACCAACTATTTCTGAGAAAGAAAATTACTTGAAACTTTTTCATTATAAAGAGGGCATTTTTACTTTTAAGGTTTTGGGGAAACAAGCAAAAGGGCTGTGGTTAGATATTGTAAAAAAAGATGGAGAATTTGTGCATAGATATTCTGTTCCAAATGACGGAGAAATTCAGGTTAAGAATCAGGATGAAGGTATATTGTTTGCATTATTAGTTGATGAAAAGAAGAACGTTTTAGCCTATCGAGCATTCTCAAATTCTGAAGAGAAGGATTTGACTGAAATAAAGCTTAAAACGAATCAATATTCTTACAAGAGAAGAAGTGAGGTTGAAGTGAATATTGAGGGTGTTGAAAACTTAAAAGATATTTCTGTTTCAGTTGTTAAGTCATGTTTACTGAGAGATAAGAGTCATATCGTTAATGATTTAGAAATAAATGATAATTTATTAGTTCTCAACTCTCCTAAATTTCTTAGTAACACTCCAAAGAAACTTATGTTGCCTGAAGTAGAAGGAGAGTTAATAACAGGAAATATCACGAATATTGAAACGGGAGAGCCAATTGTAGATAAGAAGTTTATGCTTAGCTTTATAAGCAAAGAGCCGATTCTGAAATTTTCAACTACTGATTCGTTGGGACGATTTAAATTTGTAGTTAATCGTTATGGAGAGGAAGAAATGGTGATTCAACCAGTTTCGAATGATACCACATTAGTGAATTATAAGGTTAACTTAATTGATAATTATGCATCAAAATATAATCAATGTGTAAAAAAAGTATTTGTACTTGATTCTTCAAAAGCAAAAAAGATCAATGATGCAATTGTTAACATGCAAATAAGTACGCTCTATAGCTCGTTTAAAGCCAAGAGAGTTTTAGCTGATTCAATCCAGAAGCAGGATGCTTTTTATGGGAAGCCGAATGTCTCACGCTTTGTTGGCAATTATATTGAACTGCCAAGTGTTGAAGAGGTTGTTAGAGAGATTGTTTCTTTTACTTGGATTCGAAAAGATATGGGAGAATACTACTTTCGAGTTTATGAAGATAATTCTTTGTATCCTAGAGAATGTTCTACCTTGACCTTTGTAGATGGTGTACCAATTAAAGATGTTAAAAATATATTTAAGATATCACCTCAAGAGCTTGAGAGAATTGATGTGGTTAATTTGGGTTTTTTCCTACAAGATGAGGAATTAGGCTATCTTCTTTGTTTTTACACTAAGGATGAGAATATGGCTGAAATGGAATTCGATCAACGAATTTTCAGACAGGTGCATAAAGGGTTTATTTACAATTATCAATTTAGGGGGCCAAATTATTCAGATACAGAATTGAAAAATTCGCGCTTGGCAGATTTCAGAAATGTTTTATACTATAATGTATTTAAAGGGAATAATGAATCGTTAGACTTAAATTTTTTTACTGCTGATGAAGAGTCTGAATATACAATTGTTGTTAAGGGAATAAATGAGGTTGGTGAATTTGTCGAGAAAAGAAAAAATATTGTTGTGTTAGAGGGTTTAAAGAACTGATAAGTAATTTATTGATGTATATACTTGTGATTATTATAAGCCTTTCTTGTTAATAAGAAAGGCTTATTTTTTTTTGAGAAGTATTTATTTCTGAATGAGAATAGTTGCATAGGCTGAAACACCATCTTCAGAGCCTTCAAAGCCTAATTTTTCTGTAGTTGTAGCTTTTATAGCTAAGTCTTCAATATCTATTCCCATAACCTCTGAGAGCGTTTTCTGCATTTCCAGAATATGAGGATTGATTTTTGGTGTTTGCAAAGCGATGGTCGAATCGATATTACCGATGGTAAAACCTTTTTCTGCAATTATCTCAACAGTTTTCTTCAGTAATATTTTACTATCAATTCCTTTTAGTTCAGCTAATGTGTCAGGGAAATGAAAGCCAATGTCTCTCATGTTTGCAGCGCCCAATAAGGCATCGCAAATGGCATGAATTAAAACGTCACCATCTGAGTGCCCAACACTTCCTTTATGATGATCTAATTGAATGCCACCTAACCAAAATTCTTCACCTTCTGCTAATTGGTGAACGTCGTATCCGAATCCTACTCTAATTTTCATTATCTGAATTATTATCTTCTTTTACAGCAAAACGATTTAAGATCATTATGTCGTGTTGAAATGTAGTTGTACAAAAAAATCCTCACGTGAAATGAGGATTTTAAAGTTATATATTTTTTTAGTTTATCTTCTATTCGATTTTAAATCTAGATTTGCAGAAATTGAAACACGCAACGTGTTTTGTAGCGGGTTGTTCTGACTTGATGGGATTAAATATGAAAAATCAAGATCAAACATACTCAGTTTAACACCAACACCAGCTGTGTAGAATTTACGATTCCCTTTATCTTCGTTTTCGTGAAAATATCCTGTGCGAATGGCAAATTGATTTTGATACCAATACTCGAAACCTAAGCTCCAAGTTATCTCCTTAAACTCCTCACTCATGCCATCGGGAGCATCAGAAAATGAACTAAAAATACCAGACATTACACTTCTGTCATTTATATTTGATGATATATCCTCAGTATCATCATTAATTTTCTTTCCAGATGAACTTGGAACAAGTAACTTGTTCATATCAAGAGAGACAGTGATAGAATTGTACTGATCAATTTGATGTTTATAAGACGAACCAATTCTTAAATTTGTTGGAATAAATTCTTTTTCACTATCATCAGAATAACTTATTTTGGACCCAATGTTAGATACATTTACTCCCCATGACCATACTGAAGGATTATGAGACGAACCGTATTCTTTTCGATGATAAACAGATAAATCAGCAGCAAATGCATTAGCAGATCCAGATTCGTTGTTATAACCTCCTTGAGAAATATCTGAGAAGATATAGCGGAAAGCGATTGCCCCTGAAAAATTGTCTCCTAATCGGCGTGAGTAGGCAACATCAATAGATAGTTCGTAAGGACTTTTTTTAATAGGCGTTTGATTTGCTTCTTGTTGTAAAAATATATCACCAAGAGAAAAATATCTAAAAGATGCAGCTATTGTTTGATACTTATCTAAGCTGTAATAGCCCGAAAGGTAGGCTAAGCTCATGTCATCTGTGATTTCTCTTAACCAAGGCGTGTAGGAAGCACTAACACCTGCTTCACTTTTCGTAAAGCTATATTTCGCAGCATTCCAAAACATCGAGTTGTGATCAGGACTTGTGGCAACTCCTGTATTACCCATGGCACCAGCTCGGGAATCAGGTGTTATAGAAAGAAAAGGAACAGCAGTTGAAATATAATTTGCACCAGTCACTGATGTCTTTTGAGCTGTAGCTTTGTTTAATAGAGTAAAAAGAGCAAGTATACAAAGTGCTCTAGATAAGATTTTTTGAGTATTCATAAAGTTAAAATTGATTCGATCTGCAAATATATTATAATAACTTGAATTACTTATTTTTATTATTTAAGGATGACTAATTTTTGAAATTTATTTGCAGTTTTTCCATCCTCTGTTCTCAGTTTAACTCGATAAAAATAGACACCTCGGCCTATTGAGTCACCGAAGTCATCTTTTCCATCCCAGTTTATGGGGCCGATTCTAAAACCAGAGGAGTTTATCGATGTTGTAATAGTCTTGACAAGCTTACCTGAAACGGTCAATATTTGAATTAAGATTTCAATTTCTCCACTTGCTTGATTGTGTTCAAAATAGAATCCAGTGTTTGTGGTAAATGGATTCGGATAATTGAGTAGATGCTTAATGGCTAATTTTGCATCCTGTGCTACGATAAAATCAATTTGAGATTCAGATGAATTGTTCACATTATCCCAGACCTTCAAATTTAATTGATGTTCCCCTTCTTCAAGATTAGAAAGTTGGTAAGTTATCTGGCCTTTTTGGTAACTATCTAGTTCGGCTTGATAATGATCATTCAATTCAATACTGTTATCCTTGTTTTGATCTATTGTAGCAAGAATATTATGTCCCGAATTGGTGCCTAGTGTGTTTATACCACTTGAATCTTGAACCATAGCAAGTAGGAGTGGAGATTCATTGGTGGCACCTCCATTTACAAACTGTTCATCATTCATGTAGAGCTCAATTTCAGGACCTACTTTATCGTTAATAGTGTTGATATCTGAACCACCTACAATAATGTTATCGCTATATCCGCTTGCAGTCGTAGTGCTAGACTTTGCATAGTATTGGATTTTCCCCTTACCATATTCAAAATTGATATCCTTTGGTACAAGAAAACTAAAGCTAAATTCGCCATTTTTGATGCTTGCTTTACCAGAATAAAGAACATTACTTTGTTCTTTGTACTCAAATGGTGTTTCGTCATTACCTCGTGAAATTTTATCAGCAAATTTATCGAAAACTGTAGGGAAGAGTGTCCCATTAAAGAGTTCGAGTTTTTGTGCATTTTCATTCTCAACTTGTCCAGAGATAGTGATTTTACGATAAGCTTTTAATGTATCTGTTGCTTGATTTATATCGACATTATTGAGCTTTAGACTTGTGACATTATCCATTGGATAATTTAATTTTAAAGCAGGGTCTCCTAAAAGTGTGAAATTACGTTTGTTGTTACTTGAACCACTTGCATTTTTTGTAAGTCGCATGATATCGCCCAAACGTAGGTATTCATTTTTGCTATTTCTTGAGAAAACCTGATTGTAAAAGTTCTGATTTAAATAAAAATTAGGAGTTGAATAAACCAATCGAGTTGTCGTAAATAGGCCAATTCCACCACCATTATCTCTCAAAAGTATTCTTTCGCCACCAGATAATTTCTGATATTGATCAAATCGACTGAATTCACATGTAGCTGTCATAAATAGAGGAAGGCGGGTCTCATTTTTCCATGAGTCAATATCTTCAAACATCATTATTCTTTCATGAGCCAATCCATTCTCATTTCCATGCCCCGTATAGTTAACGATTAAGTTTCCTTTGTTGATATTATCTTCTATTTTTCTATTCACTTCAGGGTACCTATCTCCAGCAGACGTGCTTACTTGTGTAAAGTCATCAAGGAAAATACGATGAATTCTATATTCAGGATTACTTTCTTCAAGCTGAACGGCTAACCTGTTGGCATCGCGCATGTGGACGTTATTATCTTCATCATCTCCAATAAATGAAATTGCGGTTTGCCATTTCCCTAAGTTCTCACTCTTATTGTAATTTAGAATCTTAGAGGTTACGATCTGGGCTTCTTCGCTTGAATTGACGGGTAAGCGACCAATGCCAATATCAACCAATCCATAGGCTTCTCCCTCATTGTCATCAAGTAAACCAAAAAAATCATCGGTAATAAATGATTGAGTTGGGGATAAAGAATAAATCGACTGATAGGTAGGAATTTTATTGGTGTTAGTTGAACTAATCCATTTGTTGTCGTAAGAACCATCACCAAAGAGTAGAAGGTATTTTGGCATTTCGTCTTCAGTCGATGCTCTATCGTAAAACATTTTAACAAAATTTCGTATCGCTGA
The DNA here is from genome assembly GCF_054254355.1 of Ancylomarina sp. YFZ004. Lineage (NCBI taxonomy): Bacteria > Pseudomonadati > Bacteroidota > Bacteroidia > Marinilabiliales > Marinifilaceae > Ancylomarina > Ancylomarina sp. YFZ004. The sequence goes on along the minus strand of NZ_JBTCHQ010000008.1, from coordinate 124,837 downwards.
TACATCTACTGTTCCGGATGAAAATTCGTTATAGATACTTTCTGTACTGACTAAAGAAACTTTAAGTTGATCTTGGGTTTTGTGAAAATCAGCAAGCTGATTGGCGTATGTTAAGAAGTCAGGATGACTCACTATTATGAGGTCGCTGGCAGAAAGGCCATGCAAGTTTTGATTTTGTATTTCTCCAACAAACTTAGGCTTTGGAAATTTAGAATTGAGATCGAAGGCAATCAGTTCTTTTAATCCGTCTTGTGATACATTAACACTGCCAGTAGTTCCATTTATTTCCATGGCAATTTGTTTCACTTGTGAAGTTTCGCTTACATCCCAAACCTTCGTATTGGTGTTTGCATTCTTAAGCTTAAAACTTACAATATTACCTACACCAACTGATCGTGAATCACGAAATGATAACTGCTCTCCTTCAAACAGTAGCTGACATCTGGCATTTAATCGCATATAGTCTAGCCATCCGATTGATGAGGCAGAGCCTTTTTCATATTCGATTTTAATATTGAATTGATCTTTTGTTGCTTTAAAATTAGTGAAGCGTTGTCTAACTTGAGCAGCATAACTAGCCGTATAGCTACTTGTATTGACTGTTGGGATATCAATTTCTCCAATATTATTATCGTTTGAACTTAAAATGAATTTTGTGCTTGAGGAAGAACGTCCAGCAACATGTGTATTAATGCTGATATTTTCATTCGTATTTAGGTTCTTAAAATTGAAAGGGAGTGTGTAAGATGTCGTGATGTCGAATATCTGTCCGAACCACAGTTGGCCCGACCTAAGAAGATTCTTTTTATCTAAGTCAATAACTCTATAAGAGTCAAAATCGTTGATTAGAACATTAGGGTTTTGCTCATTATTCACTTGCGAAATAATTGGAGAAGCTGTTTTGTCTGATGTCAAAAAATAATGAGAGGTATGACTGTAAAGGTGATTCTCGTGCACAAACTCGTCGGTATCTTTATCGTATCGCCAAGATCTTGGTCCTTTTGCATAAAATAAAATATAATCTCCTGAATTGAATATTCCATCGCTACCTTTCGACATATAAATGTGATTTAATACGAGATCATCACTTTTATCAGCATTATTCATTTTGGGAAGCATCCCACCACCATTACCATATACCCTGATATCTGTAGGCTTGTCAATGCCCATATCTAGAAGTTGCTGATAGCTTATCTTATGGATGGCTGTTGTATCCACACTTATTTTAATCCATTTACCGTTTGATAATATTGAGTTGTTTGCATAAACAGCTTTAATCCTGCTTTTTGTTTTTTGTTCCGAAGTTTGTGAAATAAGTTTGATTTCGAATTTTTTTAATTTTTCAAGCAATCCTGTTGATGGGTTTTTCCTGATTGGAAGAAAAGTGACCTGTAGGTAGCCTTTTTTTCGGATTCCAGCTTTATTTAGTTGAAAATTAAAGCGTGAAGCAATTTGGGTGGGATCTATGAGTTCTATTTCTTGTTGAGAAAGCGATTCATAACTGGTGTTGTTTAGGACAACAGAATAATTAGAACGACTATCATCAATTTTTAAGTTTTTTGAAAAATAAGGTAGGAAATTTGTGCTTGCGTCAAAATTTGCACCTTCGAAACTAAGTGTTTTAATTGATTCTCCTTCATTAGTATAAACTTCAGAGGAAAACCAGTTAAGTTCAAATTCTGCTTGATCTTGAGCAAAACTTAAATGTGATGCAAGTGTTAATATAAGTATAAGGAGCTTACGCATTATGGATTTAAATAGAATCGGTTTATTAAAAGAACATCAATGAAAATGAACTGTGAAGATATTCATAATTTGGATGAAGAAATAATATTACATTAGAAGATCAATAATCTAGATTAAAAAGATGCTTAATATGCGATTAATAAAAGATTGATAATTAGGATAAGTATTTAGGTAAAATGAGACTTGGTTTAATTAAATGTGTAAAAAAGTGAAAATCTATACAATAAGTTCTATTTACTTTTAGTTATATTTGTTGGGTGAAGAGTGCCTTTTTTTTGATTAAAGACTAGTTTTCTTTAACTATTGGAAAAATTGAGGCTGTTTTAAACTTCCTTTACTCAAATTGTTATTAGTTAAAAAAAATAGGTAAATTAGAACCTTTCACGACTACTTTGTTCAATAGGTATGAAGATTGTATACTTTGAGGAATATTTACCGGATGAGGTTTAAGTAGCATATTGAAAATAAATATCATCTCATTCTAATTGTTTGATGGTGAGTTTTTTAATTATATGTAGGGCAATTAGAGATTTTAAGTTGTACTTTCCCCATCATTATCTGGGAAAAATTAGAAGTAAAAAGAAAATTTAATCATATGAAATCGAATTTATTATTTTCTGCATTCGCAATTATTTTATTACTTTTTTCATCTTGTTCTAAAGTGAAGAATCTTGTAGGTAAGGAAGAACGTTCGTCTGCAACAGGTTGGGCTTATAATGATCCTGAGAATGGCGGGTTTGAATACAAAAAGGGGTACATTCAAAAGACTGGACCAGGTTTGGTATTCGTTGAAGGAGGAACATTTGTATTGGGCCGAACTCAGGATGATGTCATGTTCGAATGGAATAATATGCCACGTCGTGTAACACTTCCATCATTCTATATCGATAAGACAGAGGTGAAAAATGTTAATTATTTAGAATATTTACACTGGACTAAACGTGTTTACACCGATTATCCAGAGGTTTATAAAAAAGCTTTGCCTGATACGATGGTTTGGAGATCAGAATTAGCTTACAATGAGCCATATGTGAATAATTATTTGCGTCATAAAGCTTATTCAGAATATCCAGTTGTGGGTGTTTCCTGGGAACAAGCTTCAGATTTCTGTGAATGGCGTACAGATCGTGTAAACGAAAGAATTTTAATTGAAAAGGGGATCTTAAAAGATAATCCTGATCAACGTAACGAAAATAACTTTAATACTCAAGCGTATTTGATGGGACAATACGAAGGTGTTGTTGGTACCAATCTTAAAGATTTAAATCCGGATAACGAAGAGCGTCGCGTACGTTGGTCAGACGGAATCCTACTTCCAAAGTACCGATTGCCATCAGAGGCTGAGTGGGAGTATGCTGCATTAGCAACGATTGGTAACTCCACTGATGAGCGTATTGGTGATAAAAAGATGTTCCCATGGAATGGACATTGGGTTAGAAATGACTCTAAGAAACATAGAGGCGAGATGATGGCTAATTTCTCGAGAGGGAAAGGTGATTTTATGGGATCGGCTGGTGCTCTTAACGATGCTGGTGATATAACTGTACCTGTTGAATCTTATTGGCCTAATGATTTTGGTTTATTTTGTATGGCTGGTAATGTTAATGAGTGGGTTGCAGATGTCTATCGTCCACTTTCATCTTATGATGTTGCTGAGTTTAACCCATATAGAGGTAATGTTTTCACTACGCCATTACTTGACGAAGAAGGTAATATTGCTGAGAAAGATAGTTTAGGGCGTATTCGTTATCGTAATCAAAAAGATGAGGAATTGGTTAATCGTGTAAACTACAGAACATCTGATAATAGAAACCATAGAGATGGTGATTTGGCTTCAAGTGTTGTTGCTGATACAGAATGGACAAATGATGAACTTCGTTCTAAGGGTTCTTCTTTAATGTATTTGAATGCTCAAGGAGCAGACAATAATTCTTACAATACATTGATTAACGATGAATCACGTGTTTATAAAGGTGGTTCATGGAAAGATAGAGTATTCTGGTTATCTCCTGGAGCACGTCGTTTCTTAGATCAAAAGAGTTCTAGAGATGATATTGGTTTCCGTTGTGCAATGACACATGTTGGATCTCCAGTAGAAGGAAAATAGATTATATGATTCTTATATAAATTTTTACCCCATCGCTATAAACGATGGGGTTTTTTCTTGTAATTTTTTTTTAAATTCGCTAGTTCAATTTCAAGCACATTCTATGAATATCTCAGAGATTTATATCCTATTCAAAAAATATTCTATTATTGTAACTGATAGTAGGAAGGTTGTTAAAGATTCCATATTCGTTGCCTTAAAGGGAGATAGTTTTAATGGTAACAAGTTTGCATTAAGCACTCTTGAAAATGGTTGTGCTTATGCGATAGTTGATGAAAAAGAGTATGCAATCGACGATCGTTTTATATTAGTTGATGATGCTTTAACTTGTTTACAAGAGCTCGCAAGAGAGCACCGTAGAGCGCTTGGGATTTCGATTCTTGCGATAACTGGAACCAATGGGAAAACAACAACGAAAGAACTGGTTAATGAAGTCTTGAAAAAGAAATTTACAACTTCAGCAACCCAAGGCAACTTCAATAATCATATTGGAGTCCCCTTAACTCTTTTGGAAATGAATTCTGACACAGAGTTTGGGATTGTTGAGATGGGAGCGAATCATACTGGAGAGATCAAGATGCTTTGTGAAATTGCCGAACCTAATTATGGCTTGATTACAAATGTAGGTAAAGCTCACCTAGAAGGCTTTGGTTCCTTCGAAGGTGTGAAAAATACGAAAAAGGAGCTGTATGATTATCTATCAACTCACGATGGAGAGGTCTTTGTTAATTGTGAAAATGATCATTTATTAGGGATGCTTAATAACCAAAAGAAAGTTTTCTATGGCAATTCTGATAAGGCTTATTCTAAAGCTCGATTCCTACAAGCTGAGCCAAAACTGATTATTGAACTCCGTTCTCCTATTGGGAAGTTATATATCAAAACACAATTGATTGGAGCTTATAATTTTGAGAATGTTTTAGCTGCTGTTACTTTAGGTCGTTATTTCAAAATTGATGAAATCGAGATAAAAGAAGCATTAGAAACTTATACGCCGAGTAATAATCGATCTCAGTTGAAAAAAACAGATAATAATGTTCTGTTTCTCGATGCTTATAATGCGAATCCAACCAGTATGGCTGCAGCAATTGAAAATTTTGCAGCGATGAAAATGAAGAATAAATTTCTCATTTTAGGAGATATGTTGGAGTTGGGAAATGAGTCTGAAAAAGAACATCTGGATTTGTTAGAATTATTGAATCAGAATGACCTCTCTAATACATTGTTGGTTGGAGATATTTTTTCAAGTTTGTCTTCAAAATACAAGTTTGAAACTTTTAAGACAGTTGATGATCTAATTATTTACCTTGAAAAATTGAATCTAAAGGATAAATATATTTTAATTAAAGGATCAAGAGGAATTAAGCTTGAAAAGGCGATTGTAAAATTATAACTTATGAATATAGCTTGGGTTTATTTATTGATTGCAGGACTTTTTGAAGCAGCCTGGGCGATAGGATTAAAATATACACAAGGGTTTTCTCGTTTATGGCCTAGTGTATTTACTATTATTGCAATGGGAATAAGTCTTTACTTTTTGGGCTTAGCTCTTAAGAATTTACCTGTTGGAACTGCTTATGCTGTTTGGACAGGAATTGGTGCCTTTACAACAGCTATACTTGGCATTATTTTATTCGGCGAGAGTGTTCATTTTGCTCGCATATTCTTTTTATTCCTACTACTGGTTTCAATAGTAGGTTTAAAATTTACCGCTAGTTAGTAGATCTTACTAGAAAGTTAGATCCGAGAATCTCTTTTTATTCTGAATAAAATAGTCAGCAATAATACTTCCTTTATATATTTCCCTATGGAATTCTGTCGTTACTAAAGGGTTTAATGTTCTTCTTTTTTCACGCATTTTACTTAAGTTGGTATAAAATGAGTAGTGAGCTTTTAATAAAGCCATGAAATTGTCGAATTCGAAGCTAAGAAGAAATTTAACACCTGCTACACCATCCAATATCATTCTTAATATTAGGGTTGTTAGTAGTTTCTCAGAGGGCAAATTTTTAAAAAGCATAAAAAGGTTATTTCTGAAATTCAGATGTAGTTTTCGTGAACTGTGATTGGGAAGGGTTGCACCACCAACATGATAGACGACACTCCCAGGATGACAGACGATTCGAAAGCCTCTATTCTTAATTCTCCAGCAAAGATCGATTTCTTCCATATGTGCGAAAAAATCACCATCAAGCCCTCCCAGTTTTTTATATACTTCTGATCGGATAAAAAGGGCAGCTCCACTTGCCCACATAACATCAGTAAGCTGATCGTATTGACCAGAATCATGTTCGATAGTATCAAATACTCTACCTCGACAAAAAGGATAGCCTAAATGATCGATATAACCACCAGAGGCTCCTGCATATTCAAATTCGGACTTATTATTAAATGCTTTAATCTTTGGTTGAGCTGCTACAATATCAGCTTCCTTTTCGAATAATTCATAAATAGGGTCAAGCCAATTTTCACTCACTTCAACATCAGAATTCAAAAGAACAAAATAGTCATGATCAAGTTGATCTAAAGCTTTATTGTAGCCATCGGCAAAGCCATAGTTTTTATCTAAAACGATGGTTTTAAGGTTTGGATATTCTCTTTTTATAAAGGAAATAGAGTCATCAGTGGAAGCGTTATCAGCTACAATAACCTCAGCCCACTCTCTATTAGAAAACTGGGTGACAGAAGGAAGGAACTGTTCTAATAATTTCTTTCCATTCCAATTAAGGATAACCACTGCAATTTTATTCATGACTGAGTATTGTGCTTGATGTGAATTGTGAGTTAAATATAAACTAAATTACGGACCTATGAAGTTTGTTTGTGTTTCCATCTTTTGTGAGACCACAACCAGTATGATGGATTTTCATTGATAATTTCTTCGAGCATGCGAGTATGTATTTCTGTAATCTCGTTTTCCTCAGTTTCCTTTGGTTTATCAGTAATTGTAATGAATTCGTATTCGTAATAACCACGTTTGATCTTGGTCATTTTTGTGTATACAACTACCTGATCAAGTTTTTTAGCAATTCGTTCAGCACCTTGAATAATAGGCGTGTTCTGGTTCAGAAAATTGGTCCAGTAATGCAAATTTCTACGGTTAGGTGTTTGGTCACCAATAAAAGCTGTGATAGTAAAATGATCTTGATTTTTATGTCTGATCATTGTGCGTAGTGTGTCATTTTTTGCAAGTGTTTTCGCTCCCAAACGTTCTCTGATTTTGATATACATGTTGTCGAAAACTTTGTTGTGTAAAGGCTTGTATATGGGCAGAAATTCTCCATCAACGTGAATGGCTAAAGAACTTAACCATTCCCAGTTGGCGTAATGACCCGTAATTGCAATAATGCTCTTGCCTTGATCCTTATATGGAAGATAGAAATCGGGATTCTTGCATACGCAACGTTTCAGTATTTCTTCTTGACTAAAATTCCATAATTTAATGGTTTCAATAAATAAATCGCAAAAATGATGGTAGAATTCTTTTCGTATTTTTCTGATTTCTTCAGATGATTTTTCAGGAAATGAATTTCTTAAATTTTCGTTTACGACTTTCTTTCTGTAGGCTATAACTCTATAAATAATGAAAAAGACAAAATCAGAGAAAATATATAAGATCCAAAGAGGAAGAACACTCAATAAGCGACAAAAGGCATAAGCCAAATATGAAATAAAATGAGTCATATTTTAATTAATATTTTAAAAGTGATGCTATGATTTTAGCATAAATTTCTGAACGCAATTTTTGAATTCAGTAAAATTAAATGAATTACTTGCTATTATTTCCATTCCAAAGATGTAATCGTCTTTACCATGAAAATCACAAACATTGCCACCAGCTTGTTGTACTAAAAAGGCACCTGCTGCTACATCCCAAGCTTGAAGACCATATTCATAAAAAGCATCGAAACGGCCGCAAGCAACATAAGCCAGATCAGTTGCAGCTGAGCCAGGGCGACGAACACCTTGAGAATTGATGCATAAATGTTTGAGCAGTTCCATATAGTTATCCAATTGTTCGAAATTCTGATATGGAAAGCCAGTGCCAACTAGGCTCGTTTCAAGTGTATCGGCTTTTGAAACTGATATAACTTTGTCATTAAGATAGGCAGGAGCTCCCTCCCAAGAATAAAAACATTCGTTTAAGCTTATTTCATAAACGACACCCAGAACAATTTTGTCTTCCTTCTTTAGTGCGATACTAACTGCAAATGGAGAGAAACCATGGATGTAGTTCGTTGTTCCATCTAATGGATCAATAATCCAATTATATGATTCTCCAGTTTTGGTCTCAGTTCCTTCTTCAGCAATAAAACCCGCTTCTGGAATAAGAGGTTTTAAAGCCTCTATGATTTTAGCTTCAGATGTTTTATCAACAAAGGTTACAAAGTCATGTGTGCCTTTGCTTTCAATAACACTAGCATTTATTTTACCTTGTTGTTCTTTTATAAACGCGCCAACTTCAATGGCAATTTTTTGAGTTTGTCTGCAAACTGATTCCAGATCTATCATGAGCTGTGTGGCTTTATGTTAGAATTTAAGCAAGTTTAAATTTAAAACTTTTTTCATCGATAAGTTTAACTTTTACGTTCCCATTATCTTTTATTTCAAACAAATTAACTTCAGCGATACGATTGCTAAGATTTGGATTGTATTCGATCTCGACTTTAATATAATTTTCAGTGAAACCATACATGATTCCATCATTATTATAGTCTTCAAATAAAACCTTTGCATTTGTTCCCAAAAAGCTTTGGTAGAAGGCTCTGAGTTTCTTTTCTGATAGAATTTGAAACATTTTAGCTCTTTTCTTTTTGTCTTCTTGACAAACTACTTCTTTAATTTCCAGCGCTTTTGTTCCTTGTCGTTCAGAATAAGGGAATACATGGAGCTGTGAAATAGGTAATTCGTTTATGAAATTATAAGCATCAAGGAAATCTTCCTCTCTTTCACCTCTGCTACCTGCTATAACATCAACCCCTATAAACGCATCAGGAGTGAGATCTTTGATTTTAGCAATTCGCTGAGCAAAGAGTTCACGATTATAACGACGCTTCATTAACTTAAGCACATGATTGGATCCAGCTTGAAGTGGAATATGAAAGTGGTTGACAAATTTATCTGATTGAGCTACAAATTCGATAATCTCATTACTAAGTAAGTTTGGTTCGATAGACGAAATTCGAAAACGCTCTATGCCTTCAACCTTTTCTAAAGCTTTTATTAAATCGAAGAAATTTTCATTTGTACTTTGCCCAAAATCACCAATATTAACACCAGTAAGAATGATTTCTTTGGCGCCTTGTGCAGCTACTTTTTCGGCTTCTTTCACCGTATCAGCGATACTCATATTTCGACTTCCACCTCGTGCAAAGGGAATGGTGCAGTATGTGCAGAAATAATTGCAACCATCTTGAATTTTTAAGAAACAACGTGTTCTGTCTCCCATAGAGTATGAAGCTTGAAAATCTTTTACTGATTCAACTTCACATGGATGCATTTCTCCAGTGCCTTTTTTCTCTAAGTGGTCAATATATTTATGTATGTTGAATTTTTCATTTGTGCCTAAAACTAAGTCTACTCCAGGAATCTCTGCTATTTCTTTGGGCTTTAATTGCGCATAACAGCCAATTACAACCACAAAAGCATTGGAGTTTGTCCTGATGATTTTCTTTATAGCTTGTCGACACTTCTTATCAGCCTGATCGGTAACAGAACAGGTATTGATAACGTAGATATCAGCTTTTTCAGTTGTTTTAACCGTTTCGAATCCTACTTCTTTAAAAGTACGACCAATGGTTGATGTTTCTGAAAAATTTAATTTGCAACCTAATGTGTAAAAGGCTACTTTCTTTCCTTGCGACATGTTTTCTTCTCCTTTGCTGATAAAATTGGTGTTGGGTTTAAACATCTTAGTCTAAAGAAATAAAAATTAGACCTGACGTTTAAACTCTGATAATAATCTCAAATCGTCTGAAAATCAGTTGATAGTCAGGTAAGAGGATTCTATAAATAAAAAGAACTACCTCAGAATATGAAATAGTTCATTGTTTATGAATCTGTTGCAAAATTAGAAAAAAGAATTTACTATGCCATAACTTTTGGGCTAGAGTACTCTTGGTAGAGTTGATGAATAATACCATCAGAAACACCAATCTTAGGAATTTGAATGACATTAGAATTGGCCCATTCCATAATGCTAAGGAAAATGGTTGCAGCAGGAATAATCACATCAGCACGATCAGGATTCATATCGTAGTCGATCATTAGTTCATCGTGAGACAGACTGTTGAATAAGGAATGAATTTCCTTTAGTTCATGATAGTTCAGAACGCGTTCCTTTCTAGGACTAGCATATTTAAATAGTTTATTGATATTTCCACCAGAACCAATCAGTTCGATATTATCTTTTGATGAGCAGATATCAAGTAAACACTCTTTTATGCGAATAAACTCGTTAAGAGGAACACAGTTCTTTAATATTTTGATGGTCCCAACGTCGAATGAACATGAGAACAGAGAGATCCCTGCAGAGAAAAGGGTTATTTCAGTGCTGCCACCTCCAACATCTACATATAGGTAATTCTTTTTAGGATCAAGAAAAGAGGTGTGTTTATTAGAAAAGATGATATTAGCTTCTTCTTTTCCAGTGATCAAATCGATTTTAATGTCAGCTTCTTTCTCTATTCTTTGAATGAGTTGTAGCCCATTACCTGCTTCTCTCATAGCTGAAGTAGCGCAAGCGCGATAAGATTCAACTTCATGAACATCCATGAGATTACGAAATGCGATCATGGCCTTAACCATTTTCTCCTCTTTTTCAATGGATATATTATTGCTTGTAAACGTATCGGCTCCCAAACGAATAGGTACACGTATAAGAGAAGATTTTTTTAAATATGACTCACCATTCTTCTCAATTACATTCGTGAATAACAATCGAATGGCATTGGAACCAATATCTATGGCGGCGAATTTTATAATCTTCATAAGGCTTAAGCTTAAAGAAACAGTTTAAAACCATGTTTTAAACTGTTTCGGTTTGCCTAATTAAATTAAAGTATTTTTTTAAATTATCCAATATTAATTTGTTAGAGTAGTTTACTTGCCAATTCAGCAAGAAAACTTCGTTCTCCTTTTATCAGATTTATGTGTGCAAAAATCTCTTGATCTTTCATTTTATCTGAAAGATAAGCCAGTCCATTTGATTTTTTATCCAGATATGGTGAATCGATTTGTTCAATATCTCCTGTGAAAACCATTTTAGTTCCTTCACCAGCTCGTGTAATAATAGTCTTAATCTCATGAGGCGTTAAGTTCTGTGCTTCGTCAACAATGAAAAATGAGTTGGATAAACTTCGACCTCTGATATAAGCGAGTGGTGTAATTTGCAATTTTTGATCCTTTAGTAATTCATCGATATACAGATATTGCTTACTGTGGACATTGAATTTTTTCTTAATAACAGCTAAATTATCGAAAAGAGGTTGCATGTATGGACTGATTTTTTCATTTGCGTCACCAGGGAGATAACCTAAATCTTTATCAGCAAGCGCCACAATAGGTCGAGCTAAATAAATTTGATCGAATTGCTCAGAAAGTTGCAAAGCCGAAGCTAAAGCTAATAATGTTTTACCTGTTCCAGCTGTTCCGGTTAAAGCAACTAATTTGATGCTAGGGTCTAGTAGTGCATTAATGGAGAAAGTTTGTTCTGCATTGCGAGGGTAAATGCCATAAGAACTAGGCTTCTCAACACGCTTGATTGTTTTATCTAGAGGATTAAAATGAGCCAAAGCACTCGAATTGTCATTCTTCAAAATAAAGTATCGATGACCTTCAAGCTCGTAATCCAAATTGAGATCTTCTTCTGTAAGTCCTTCATCTCCTTGATAGAGTTCCGCAATTTTCTCATCGGAAAAATCATAAATGGTTTGAATACCCAAATTTATCATGCTGTCAACATCCTTAACCTGATCATTTTTATAATCTTCAGCAGGAATGCCTAAGGATTTTGCTTTCATCCTCAGATTGATGTCTTTGGATACAAGAATTGTGGTTCTGTCTTGATTATCATTATTAATGAATTCAGCAATCGCTAATATTCTATGATCAGGAATGTTATCTTGGAATGAAACTTTCATTTTTTCTGAAAATGCTTTTCCAGTTTCAATAAACAGTCGACCTCGACCATTTCCTAAAGCTACTCCATCACTAAAAAGGTCATCACCAGATAATTTATCAAGTTCTCGAGTGAATTCGCGTGCATGAAAATTGATTAAATCGTTACCTTTTTTAAACTTATCCAGCTCTTCTAGAACTGTAATGGGAATTAGTACATCGTGTTCGGCGAATTTAAAAATTGAATTAAAATCGTGAAGAATAACGTTGGTGTCTAATACAAAAATCTTTTTCTCTGTGGTCATATGTGCGGGTATTAGAGGGTTAGTAGATCGACCCATCGTCTCACATCAAAGTGAAGATTTTTTGAAACGAATGAATCGTTTAGTGTGCTGATATTTACATGAAATATCTTGTTAAATACTAGTAATGAAATTAACAAAAAAGGAAGGAAAATCAAGCCGAGATCCTATTTTTTAGTATATTTTTTTTTGCTTTGCAAAGCAAAAAAAGATGAATTATGAATTATCAAGAGACTATCAGCTACTTGTTCAGTCAGTTACCTATGTTTCAGCGAACAGGGAAGGCTGCTTATAAGGCAAATTTAGACACGACTTTGGCTCTGGATGCCTATTTTGAACATCCTCACCAGAATTTTAAATGTATTCATGTTGCTGGAACAAATGGTAAGGGATCTGTTTCTCATACTTTAGCTTCGGTATTACAATCGGCTGGCTACAAGGTTGGCTTATATACGTCCCCTCACTTACGAGATTTTCGAGAACGAGTGAAGATTAATGGAGAGATGATCTCTGAAGATGCCGTTGTCGATTTTGTGGCTTCTCACAAGCATAAGTTTGAAGAATTGTCACCCTCATTTTTTGAGATGACAGTTGCTTTGGCCTTTGATCACTTTGCAAAAGAAAAAGTTGATATTGCTGTTATCGAAGTCGGATTAGGCGGTCGATTGGATTCTACAAATATTATTGATCCACTTTTGACTGTGATCACTAATATAAGTTTTGATCACACTAGTTTATTGGGTAATTCTATACCGGTGATTGCAGGAGAGAAGGCTGGTATTATTAAGAATGAGATTCCTGTAATTATTGGTGAGAAACAGGATGAATCACAAGATGTCTTTATTAATAAAGCAAAATCTCTATCTGCCCCTATTTTATTTGCAGAAGATGAGTTAGAGATCGTGAGTACCGAATTGCAAGATACTTATCGTCATTTAGTGTTTAAGGGAGTTAACTCAGGTAATGAGATTTCTTTAAAATCTGATTTACTGGGTATTTATCAAGTGAAGAATATCAGAACGGCACTTGTTGCTCTTAATCAATTGAATCAGAATGGTTTTAATTTGAGTGAAGCGATTATTAAAGATGGTATATCTAGGATTGTAGAGCAAACTTCACTTTTGGGTCGTTGGCAACGTTTAGGCGATAAGCCTGGAATTATTTGCGATACGGGCCATAATGTTGCAGGAATTTCAGAAATATTAAAACAACTTAATTCACTTAAGTTCGAAAATCTGCATATGGTAATTGGTATGGTGGATGATAAGGAGATAGATGAGGTTTTGAGTTTGTTACCCAAAAATGCTACATACTATTTTACCAAGGCTTCAATACCGAGAGCTCTAAACGAGGAAATTCTAAAAGAAAAGGCGGATAAGTTCCAACTCAAAGGGAAAACATATAGAACTGTATTGGATGCACTTAATGCAGCCAAAGAAGGAGCTGATAAGGATGATTTGATCTTTGTTGGTGGCAGTACTTTTGTTGTGGCTGAAGTTGTTTAGATTTTATAATAAATAGGCTTCAATCGCTATAAACTGATTTAGAAGTTATTGAAAGTAAATATAAATAGCACAACATGTTTTTTGTTGATAATTTGTTTTAAGAGAAATAGAAGATATGTAAAAGTCTATATATCTGATGATTTCTCTTTGAATGAGTTTCGATATTTATCAGTTTGATGTTAAGTTCTAATTTGTACTGAGACTAAATTAATGTTGATTTTTTTCTTTAATGAAAAATCACTTATTTTTGTTTTTAGCTATATGATTTATTAGTCTCATATACAGCATCTATTTTCCGCCTAGTTGTAGTATTCATTTATAATGAATTTACACTTTGTTTTCTCAGATTGTTCGAAATCTGACATATATCATTTCTAATCTAAGATGTATTAAAGAAATAACTATGGTTCAAAGTTCAAAAAAAGTAGTATCTGCAGTTCCTGAGCCTTCGTTGCGAAGATTACCTGCTTATTTAGCCTTTTCGGAAGGTTTATTGAAGAAAGGTCAGGAATTTGTGTCTTCTACTCAGATTGCCAACTATATGAATATTGATCCTACTCAGGTGACAAAAGATTTATCTTATACAAGTATTGTAGGTAAAACTCGAGTTGGTTATGAGGTTAAGGCTATGGTTGAAATTCTTTCTAACTTCTTAGGGTTTACCGTTATGGATCAAGCTTTCTTAGTAGGAGCTGGTTCACTAGGATCAGCACTTTTACATGATGATGGTTTGGAAAATTTCGGGCTAAATATTGTTGCTGGTTTTGACGTGAATCCAAGTATTGTTGGAAAAAAGATTAATGATATTGAAGTTTTCCATATTGACCAGTTTCGAGATTTAGCTCAAGAAATGAAAGCAATAATTGGAATTATTACGGTGCCTGCAGAATTTGCACAATCAGTAGCTGATTTAATGGCTGCTTGGGGAGTAAAAGCCATTTGGAATTTTACACCAGCTAGAATTAAGGTTCCAGAAGATATTGTCGTTCAAAATACATCCTTGTATGCCAATTTGGCGATCATCTTTAATAAGATTCACACCGACAAAGAAAAAGCAATCTAGCTTACTAGATTTTAAAATATAAAAGAGGCAATTCGTTTAAACGTTTTGCCTCTTTTTGTTTAATTTCGTGGTTTATAAAAATCATAGAATTACGACTAGCGTACTATACAGGATGAAGGAGACATATATAGAGAATCAAGTTTTTGAGAAGAAAAACTTTAGTGAGCTAGGGTTTACTAAAGGGGAGTATGAAGATTGTAGATTTGTAAATTGCAATTTTTCAGGGATCAATTTTTCTAATGTCGTTTTTGTTGAATGTGAGTTTGAAAATTGCGATTTTAGTCTAGCTAAACTGAATGGTACGTCTTTAAAAGATATTAAGTTTTGCAATTGCAAATTACTTGGATTGAATTTCAACGATTGTAACCCATTTCTGTTATGTCTCTATTTTGAATCCTCTAACCTGAATCTGTCCTCTTTCTATAAATTAAAACTGAAGGCGACTCAGTTTAGAAAGTGCAGCCTACAAGAAGTTGAGTTTATTGAAACTGACTTGACTGCAGCTTTGTTTGATGATTGTGACATGAATGGTGCTATGTTTGAAAATACAATTCTCGAAAAAGCTGATTTCAGAACATCCCATGCCTATTCAATCGACCCTGAAATAAACAAAATTAAGAAAGCTAAATTTTCAATACCAGATGTCATTGGTTTACTTGGAAAGTATGATATTAAGATAACTTAATAATTTGCCCCGATTCCTATTTTGAATCGGGGCTTTTTGTTTATTTTGAATCAACATTAATCTCGTACCAATTAATATTACGGGTGAAATACATCGTTGCAGCTAGGATTAAGGTCAATCCAACACTTCCCATTAAAAGCGCATAATCTGCCAATTGAAGTGTTACGAATAAGAATCCATAAATACTTGTTAGTGTTGATAGAAGTAAAAAACTCAGCTTTTTTGATTTAAAAATTGTGAGTGAGTAAAGACTTATCATCCCGACAATAGCTATACTGGAAATAATGTAGGCTGTATTGAAATTTGAATGTTCCGATATGGAAATCAATAAAACGTAAAAAACACATAAACACAGACCAACCAGGATGTACTGGAAAGGATGAATTTTACGGCCGTTAATGATTTCTACTAAGAAGAATATTAGAAAAGTAAGGGCAATACACATAACGGCATATTTGGATGACCTTACTGATTTTTTGTAGTCGTCAAGAGGAAGAATTAAATCAATCCCAAAATTTGATTGTCTAATCTTTTCAGCATGCTTGCTGCCTATCCAAGATTGCGGGAAATTTCTGTTGAGCTGTAAAACCTTCCAGTCCGCTGTAAAGCCTGTATCAGATACCTTGCGATGATCAGGTAGGAAATTACCATTGAAGCTTGGGAATGGCCAGTTAGATTCAATTTTAACATTCGTTGTGCTTCCTAGAGGAATAAAATTTAAATTCTGACTCCCTTGTAAGTTTAGTGTGAACGAAAAATCAATATTTTTATTAATGCTTGTTTCAATATTTGGAAGTTTGACTGTTATTCCCGAATAGATTAGATCAGATATTCTTGATCCAGGTTCAACTTTTAAATCAGTCTTGTCCCAATTTAAAATGACTTGATCTTCAATACCTCTTAAATCTGAAATCCCTATCGTTAAGAATGCCTGATCGTACTTGATCTCTTTTAGATTATTTCTGTCAATTTCTTTATTTAAAAGAAATTGACCTTTCAAAGCGAGTTTAGACTTGTATACAACAACTTCGTAAATACCTCTTTTAAGTTTCTCTGGTGAGATGTTCCCATTAATATTAAGTTCTTCGGGCAGGATGTGAAGATATTTTGTCGTCTCATAGCTTTTGTCTTCATCTTTGTATTCATAAATTAAGGGAATACTTAATATAGGACCATTTATCTGTTGACTACCAGCCCATTTGTTACTGACTTCTATCACAGTTTGATTACTAAGAGATTCTCTTTCGTGTATGATCGATTTGATCATTGAAGCTGGTATCAGCAACAATAACATTAGAATTGTGATGATAATAAGTTTAAGACTAATTGAATTTTTTAGCCAACTGTTAATTCTGTCGATGGGAGATGTTTCTTTGTTCATTTGAGTGATTTAAAAGTACTTTGAAATACAAAGTAGATAAATAAAAAAATATTAGTGAAGCAATTGCTCTATTGCTTTTATATGTTTTTTGAATGCAAGTTTGCCTTCGTCGCACACAGCGTATTTGGTATTGGGTTTTCGTCCAATAAATTCTTTACTAAACTTGATGTAACCACTTTTCTCAAGAGACTTTAAGTGGCTGGCAAGGTTACCATCTGTCACATCTAAAAGATCTTTTAGGGTGTTGAAATCAAGGTAATCATTGACAATAAGGGCAGACATGATTCCAAGTCGGACTTTATTCTCGAAGGCTTTATCTAGATTTTTTAGGATTTCTTTCACGATCCGTATTTAAGATGCATAATAGTACCATAGACAATGTGTAATATTCCAAAACCGATTGTCCAAATAATTAGGCCATAACCAATAAAATAGATACCCAATAAGCCTAATATAATTTCAACTATACCTAGACTCCTTACTTCCTCAAGCGTATATTTACTAGCATTAACCAATGCTAAACCATAAAAAATGAGTGTAAGTGGGGCGATAATTCCGATGAATCCTTTTAATAATAAAATCAGACATAAAATACCTCCTGTAGCTAGTGGGATAAATAAATTGATGAGGAGGGTTTTAGTTTGAGAATCCCAAAGTTTTTGTTTATTTCTTTTAGCCTTACGAGTTGTAAAAAAGACTCCCGAACCAATTGATAATAGAAGTGTTGTTAAAGCAATAATTAAGAGAGTAGATAAATTTTCAATACTTAATATAGTTTGTCTGTAAACTAAATAATCTTGATTGGCATAAATAGTTTGATAGGCTAAGTAGGCTCCAATAATTGCTAAAATACCTGCACTTATACCTGATAGTCCACTTAATGATATAAACCTTGATGAGCGATTCATCATTTGTTTAATATCCTTTAAATCTTCAATATATTTTTGCTTATCCATAAAAGTACTTTGAATTACAAAGTAAAACTAATAAGAATATTTCTAAGAAACTAATTGAGGTGAAAAAAGACTTACTAAAATCTGTTTTAATACTGACTTGGTTTAGTTTTTATGTTTGCTGTTGAGAAGTTTTCCGATAATGAGTGCCATGATGATTGCTAAATAGAATTGGCCTACAATACCAGAGAAAATACTTAATGATTTGGCAATTTGGCTTTGAGGTATAATCTCTCCAAAGCCTATTGTGGTCATACTTACGAATGAATAATAGACAATGTCTCCAATGTCTATATGACCAATATTTTCAAGAAATGTGATGGCTTGACTGTTGTGCAATAGTATCGTTGAATTGATGAAACTAATTATGACGCCTATTAGTAGATAACCATTAATCGTCTCAATAATGAGATGACCATCAATATCTTTATTTCTCATTATCTGGCCAATCATGGTAACCACCGTGGCAGTAAAGATTAGGATTGAGAATGAAAACGCAATATATTTTATCGATTTTTCATCAATAAAGTACATTAACCATATTGAGCATACGGCACAAAGTATTGCTATAAGAGCCCAAACCTTCTTTTCTCCTATGATTGAAGATATTGAAAGAAGAATAATAGAATAGAAACTGGCATAAACTAGATCTTTATGCGAATCATCAATGACCACTGGTAATACAAATATGAATAGGATTATACTTATTAAAAGATACGTTCCTCTGGGAATTCTTGTTAAGATCTTTTTCATATTTATCTTGCTAATAGAGAATACTAAAGTTAATAGGGAAGTTGAAAATTATTCTTTTGAATGATTTTAATATGCTTTTTACGAAGCTATTTTTGACTTTTTAGGTTTGAATACAGATATAAAAATGGTAATAATTAGGGTACCATTCATGCAAATTCCCATTATAGTCTGATTTTTATCAAACCATTGATACTCTGCATTATTTAAGGCATCCATACCAAGTTCTCCCGATATTCTTACCATTTCGCTAATCCAAGGACCAGAGAATATCGTTCCAAGTATGATTATTGATAAGGTAATTATCCACTTGAATGTCATCCAGCCATGTTTAAAGTAGCCCCATTTCGTGAATTGTGAATAAACCCATCCAGTTAGTAAGCTCAATATGGCTGCTGGGACAAGAATCTTCATATCAATAAAATGGATGATTTTATTCAATAAATGCAGATGATCTCCAGTTTGTACTTCGCTGCGCATAAAGTGCAAAAGAAACATTGTTAATCCAGTTGTTACCCATATCCCCGCAGCTAGTAGATGTATAGATTTTAGCCATTTTTTTTGTGTTAGTGATAGATCTTTCATGTTATTTATTTTAAGAATTCCTCTGTATTAGTAATGATTTGCTTGAGATTATTGACCATTAACTCTCTCGTTTGATTGTCAATTCCTTCAAGAGCAATATCTGTCGACTTGTAGGCACATTGGTGAAGTTGCTTGTTTAATTCTTGCCCTTTTTCGGTAATGAATAGCTTGAATACTCTCTTGTCTTTTTCATCTCTCTTTTTTTCAATAAAACCTGCTGCCTCAAGCTTTTGACTTATTCGGCTCATATTGGCAAAATCCTTGTAAGTGAGTTCACTTAGTTTGCCAATTGTCATGCCATTAGATTCGTTCAGGTGATATAAGATATTCCATTGCTCTGGCGTTATACCATGCTTGTTATCACTCAATATTTTAAAGAAGACTCGCTTTATCATGATTGCACTTATTGCAATATGATGGTTTACCGATTTTTCTAAGTTTACTTTGTTCATTGTTTATATATTTGTCATGACAAATATAGATATTAACTTGTCATGACAAGCATTGTTCGAGAATATTATGTGATCATTAAAATTTTCTAACCATTAGTTGATTAAAATAAAGCTTACAATGAAAGAATTAGAATCACTTTTCAATTTTATAGCTAGTTATATTGTTGTTGATGAAGTATTGAAGTCTCGGATTTCGGATATAGCGCATTTAAAGTCTTACCCTTCAGATTCAATTATAAGTCAGGAAGGACAGTATTCTCGCTATTTCAGGTATTTATGTTCAGGATGTGTACGATTTTTTGCCAACTACGATGGCAAAGAGGTTACCACTTGGCTTGAAGTTGAAAATCAGATTCTACCTTCTTGTGATGGCTTTTCATTTAAGAAAGTTGGAGTTGAGACGCTTGAAGCTGTTGCCGATTCTGTGATTATTGAAATTTCGACTGATGATTTTCTGAATTTATTTGATGAATTTCCCCAAATGGAACGCTTTGCCAGATTATGGCTTGAAAAGGAGATGTCTGGTCAGTTAGAGTTCTACAAGTTCTTTATGTTTATGTCTGCAAAGGAAAAATATGAAAGACTACTTTCTTACGTTCCTGATATCGATTTGAAGGTAAAAGCTATCCATATCGCTTCTTTTCTCGGAATTAGTCCCGAAACGCTCAGTAGACTTCGTGCAGAGCATCTAAAATCTAAATAATTATTTCTTGATATAGATCAATTTATTTTTTCTGTTATGCCCGTTTATTTGCATCTGTAAACTTAATACAGAAAATATGAATTGGATTTTATTAGTGTTAGCAGGATTACTTGAAGTTGGTTTTACGACTTGTCTTAAGTTGTCAGATGGCTTCACAAAGTTAATGCCTTCATTGGGATTCTTCTTTTTCTCAGCGACTAGCTTCATTCTACTTAATCGAGTTATTAAAACGATACCTCTAGGAACAGCTTATACCGTTTGGACAGGTATAGGTGCTGTTGGAACCGTATTGATCGGTATTATCTTTTTCAAAGAGTCAACCGAAATACTTAAATTATTCTTTATTTTTCTACTGATCGCTTCTATTATTGGCTTGAAATTAGTTTCTGCTCATTAGGTCATGTTTTTTAATAAAAAAACTCCTCACAGGTTAGCGAGGAGTAGGGGGTATTAAATTTTTGGTTAAGAAAATATTTTAAGCTTCACCGAGAATACGGTATGCACAATCAAGAATAGTTGTGTCATCCAATTCTACAACTCCACCGTTTGGCCCTTGTTCAACATGAACTCCGATACTTTTACCTTCTCTGTAATTAACACCACCAAAATAATTTCGGACTGTTTCTACATTAAGATCTAATTCTTCAGAGATTTTTCTCATGCTGCCTTCAGGCAAGCGATCCTTGATGTTTCTAAGGTCATTGAATGTGATTGTCTTAGTCATATGCTATAAGTTTAATTTATAAAGGATTAAAATTCGCTTAGCTCTCTAAATTTAGCGAAAGTATTTTTTAATTGAAAGTTATCTAAGCATAAATCTATATGGAAATGAATCCTTTTCGGAGATTATATGCTCAATTTTTCGTTCTCTGCTTTTATTCTTCTACGTTCTAAGTTTTATCTGGTTTTAAAATATTCCTTAAAAAAAAGATATCTTAATTAGATATGATTTTTCATTAACTAAGATTTCCTCTATTTAAATCAGATCTATCTGATTTTTCATAAAGCTGTTTGTATCTTAGGTGCGTTATGCCTTATTCTAATTTAGACAATAAATATTTCATAGATTGGATATTAGAAGGCTTTAAAAAGGACTAATTTTCTAGAGACAGAAGATATTGTGAAGAAAAAATCATTATTAGCCCGCTTTCTTATTTGGCGTTTGAAGCATGTTAGCGATCGTCAGTTTATTTCTTTTCTAGGTATTCTTATTGGAATCACCTCAGGATTAGCAGCAGTTGTCATTAAAAATTCCGTTCATTTCATTAGCTCCTTGCTACAAGGAACATTTGAGCTTGAATACGCGAATTTCCTTTATATGATATATCCTGCCATTGGTATTAGCATTGCCGTTATCTTTATCAAATACATTATAAAAAGACCAGTCAGGCATGGAATACCTAATGTGCTTTATAGTATTTCGAAAACCAATGGACAAATAAATGGACATAATATGTTTTCATCCATTGTTACATCCGCCTTTACTGTTGGTTTTGGTGGTTCTGTGGGATTGGAGGGACCTACTGTGGCAACGGGTGCAGCCTTAGGATCTAATATTGGTCGGCTTTTTCATTTGAATTATAAGCAAACAACACTATTATTAGCATGTGCGTGTACTGGTGCAATGGCAGCTATTTTTAAGGCACCAATTGCGGCTATCGTATTTGCTATGGAGGTTATCATGCTCGACCTGACGATGTATTCCTTAGTACCACTTTTGTTGGCATCCTCTACAGCAGTTATGACTTCTTATTTCTTCTTGGGAATGGATGTTCTTTATCCCTTTGATGTTGAGAATGGTTTCGATTTAAAAGATTTACCTTATTACATTGTCTTGGGTATTTTCACAGGTTTGATAGCGACCTATTTTACCAAGATGTACATGTATATTCAGGCTATGTTTGATAGGATTGGTAAAGCTTATTTAAAATTACTTATTGGAGGTTCGTCCCTGGGAATGATTATTTTCTTTTTTCCCTCTCTTTATGGTGAAGGTTACCATGGTATAAATGCAAGCCTATCGGGCGACTATTCTTATCTGTTCAATAATTCTTTATTCTATTCATTCAGTGAAAATTTTTGGGTTTTATTGATTCTACTTTCTCTGGTTATCTTTTTTAAGGTGATAGCTGCTTCCATCACTTTTGGTGCTGGTGGTATTGGTGGTATCTTTGCACCCACCTTGTTTATGGGTGTTAATGCAGGGGTCTTGTTTGCCAAGGTGGTTCATGCCCTAGGCTTGAGAAATATCGAAGTCAATAATTTTGCCCTTATTGGTATGGGAGGGATGATTGCTGGTGTACTTCATGCTCCACTTACTGGTCTTTTCCTTATTGCCGATATCTCAGGAGGCTATCAGCTATTTGTACCTTTAATGATTACGGCTACCATATCTTATGCAACGGTTAAGAGCTTCGAGTCACATTCGGTTTATACCATGCAGTTGGCTCGTCGTAAAGAGCTGATGACTCACGATAAGGATCAAAATGTACTTTCGTTGATGCGAGTGACACGATTGATAGAAAAGAATTTTAATACCATTAATTCCGAAGCCACTCTGGGTGATTTGGTTAAGGTTATTGCAAAATCGCAACGTAATCTGTTTATAGTGGTTGATACTGAGAATAATTTTGAAGGCATTGTTAAGCTTGATGATATTCGTGAAATCATGTTTCAGCCAGAGAAGTACGATGTGATGTTTGTTCGCGACTTAATGATTATGCCTACTGTTGTGATTCAACATGACGAATCGATGGCTGACGTGGCTCGAAAATATCAATATTCAGATAAATTTAATATGGTTGTTTTGCATGATGGTAAATATTTGGGTTGTGTTTCTCGTGCTCAGATATTCTCTACTTATCGTCGAATGTTAAAGCATTTTTCTGAAGATTAATGAATGTTATTTGTTTTGATTTCAACAAATTGTCTATTTAAAACCTTTGCATTCCAATAATGATCTAAACATAGAACTATAGCTGTAGTTCTGATGCTTTTATGTGCTGAATATTTTTTGAAAAAAAATATCAGTTTTCACTATTCGCTCAATAATATTCTATTACATTTGCACTCGATTTTATAAAAGTCGAACAGTGTATTCTTTAGTTCATTCTAAAGATTGTCAACTCAATACATGTTTTAAATAAAGATTCCTTAGTCTTTTTTATGTATTGCTCTCTACTAAGGTTTGCCTGACTCAAGTAGCCATCCGACCGATCGAATAGTTTATTGTAATTTTCCTAATTTTGTGAGGTCCAAAAATCCTCAAGAAAATAATAGCCAGCGTCATGAAGAATAAGAGTTTATTGTCCCGATTTTTAATTTGGAGAATGAAGCACGTCAAAGAGAGACAGTTTGTTCTAATTCTTAGTTTTATAGTTGGAATTATTAGTGGATTGGCGGCTTTGTTATTGAAAACAACGATTCACCAAACGCATCACTTTCTGACGCATAATCTTCATGTAGAATCATTCAATTTATTGTATTTAGCCTATCCTACAATTGGTATTCTACTGACTGTATTGTTTGTGAAATTTTTTGTGAAAGATAATATTGGGCATGGTGTCACTCGAATTTTGTATGCCATGTCGAAAAATAACAGTCATATAAAATCTCATAATAACTATTCTTCGATAATTGCAAGTACACTTACTATTGGCTTTGGTGGATCGGTAGGAGCTGAGGCACCCGTTGTATTAACAGGAGCATCGATTGGTTCAAGCCTGGGACGTATGTTTCACCTCAACTATAAAACCATTACTTTGATGGTGGGTTGTGGTGTAGCTGGAGCAATTGGAGGTATTTTTAAGGCACCTATGGCTGGTATGGTCTTTACCCTCGAGGTACTGATGTTAGACCTGACCATGGCTTCTTTAATTCCATTGTTGATTTCATCGATTACAGGAGCAAGCATTGCTTATTTCTTTATGGGTAAGGATGTTCTGTTATCTTACACGGTGACCGAATCGTTTGTCTTATCTAATTTCCCTTATTACATTTTACTGGGTATTTTCGCTGGTTTGGTTTCTTTATATTTTACCCGATTTGGCATGTATCTGGAATCGCAATTGGAACTGATAAAGAACTCCTATAGTAAACTTCTTCTTGGAGGTATTACTCTTGGTGTATTGATCTTTCTATTTCCTCCTCTTTACGGTGAAGGATATACAACTATTCAAGCACTGTTGAATGGAAATATTGATAGTTTAGTAAATAATTCTGTCTTCTATTTCTTAAAGGACAATTACTGGTTGCTTTTAGGCTATGTGATTTTAATTTTGGGTTTTAAAGTAATTGCTTCAACCGTAACCACAGGTAGTGGTGGTGTGGGTGGTATTTTTGCTCCTTCGCTATTTCTGGGTGGTGTTTCTGGTTTTTTTGTAGCTCGATTTATTAATGGCTTTAATTTCATCAAACTATCCGAAAGTAATTTTACTCTTTTAGGAATGGCAGGTATGATGGCTGGTGTAATGCATGCACCACTAACGGCTATCTTCCTGATTGTTGAAATAACGGGTGGTTACGAACTTTTTGTACCTATCATGATAACGGCTACCATAGCCTACTTAACCATTATGTATTTCGAACCGCATTCTATCTACACAAAACGATTGGCTAAGCGTGGCGAACTGATCACTCACAATAAGGATAAAGCTGTTCTGACCCTAATGAAACTTGGGAAAGTGATTGAAACCGATTTACAAAAAATAGATCCAGATGCAAGTCTTGGTGAGTTGGTGAAGATTATTTCTCATTCTCACCGTAATATTTTCCCTGTTGTTGATGAGGAGGGAAAGCTGTTAGGAATTGTTCTTTTGGATGATATTCGTCATATCATGTTTAACCCTGATATGTACGAAGAAACCTATGTTCGCAACTTGATGACTATGCCTCCAGCAATTCTTGATGCTGAAGCACCAATGGATAAGGTTATGAAGCGATTCGAAGAAACAGGAGCATGGAATCTTCCTGTAACTATGGATGGCAAGTATTATGGTTTTGTATCTAAGTCGAAGATTTTTAACGTTTATCGTAGAGTTTTGGTTCATTTCTCAGACGAATAGGATTATAGTGTGAAAACACGTAAAAACTCTCTTTAATCTTGATGCTTTAAATTGATTATTTGTAACATTGTCATGTTGTAAATACACTTGTTAATACAAGGTGTATAATGATATTGTTGACACATTTAATTTTTTTAAGGCCATGAATCCTAATCATTATCAGTGTATCCCTGAAAAATTCTGGCAAGGTCGAATCGATGATCTTGAGGACTATGATGCATTTCGTTGGCATCAGATTATCGAACCCATAAATTTATTAGAGGATATCCTTGTTGAAAATGATGGTTTTGGATTGCTGGGTTTTTGCTGTGATGAAGGTGTTCAGCAAAATTTAGGGCGTATTGGTACTTCAAAAGGGCCCAATAGCATTCGTAAAGAACTCTCAAACCTCCCATGTTCATTCCCTGCTACAACTAAAATATACGATTGTGGTAATATTATAGCTGCTGATGTAAAATTAGAAGATCTTCAGGAAACACTTGCTCAAGCAGTTTGTAAGATGCTTAAAAATGGCTTGTTCCCAATTGTTTTGGGTGGTGGACATGAAATTGCTTATGG
Source organism: Ancylomarina sp. YFZ004 (assembly GCF_054254355.1). NCBI lineage: Bacteria > Pseudomonadati > Bacteroidota > Bacteroidia > Marinilabiliales > Marinifilaceae > Ancylomarina > Ancylomarina sp. YFZ004. The sequence goes on along the minus strand of NZ_JBTCHQ010000008.1, from coordinate 98,866 downwards.
ACACTATAAGGGGATTGAGCGTTTTCTTGAGGAAACCAATAATGAAAGTCTTGGTATCTTTAATCTTGACGCTCATTTCGATATGCGTCCCTACGACAAGGTAATTAGTTCTGGAACCATGTTTGCTCAAATTGCAGATGATTGTAAGGCTAAAGATAAACCATTCAATTATATGGTTGCAGGTATTCAGCAATATGGTAACACGGTAAGTCTTTTTAAGAAAGCTGATGCCTTAAATGTGAAATATCTAATGGCAAAAGATATCAACTCTGCCAATATGTTTAATGTTGGTCAGGATCTTTTGCGTTATGCCAAACAACAAGAGAATATCTACTTTACTTTGTGTTCTGATGTCATTTCATCGGCATATGCTCCTGGTGTTAGTGCACCTCAACCATTCGGATTGCATCCTGAAAAGATTTTGAAATTGATAAAGATGATGATACGATCGGGTAAGGTAATTGCTTTTGATATTGCTGAAATTGCACCCCGTTTTGATGAGGATAGCCGAAGTTCAAAATTAGCCGCAATTATTGTTTTTGCGGTAATCAATTCTATCCTTGAGGAAAAAGAACTAGCTTAAGAAATTGTTATCCTTTTCAAAAAGGATGGGCTTTCACTTGTATATATCTGAATTATTTTATCTTTGTAAGTATGTAAATTGCAGCAAGTATGTTTTGCTGTTTGTGAGGGTATGCATATACAATCATTAATTTTCATATATAAATGTTGATCTTTTAATAGTAAAATTCACTCTTTCTCTTCTTAAGAAAGCCTATACTGACAGACTTCAACAAAATAAGTAAAAATATAAGTCTATGGCAAACCGTCCCGTAACGATTAAAGATATTGCAGAAAAGCTGAGCATCTCTGTTTCTACTGTTTCTCGAGCATTAAAGAATAATCCTGAAATTAGCTTGCAAACTCGCGAAGCAGTACAAAAGCTAGCAAAAGAATTAAAATACCGTCCAAACCCTTTGGCTGTTGCGCTTAAAACACAAAAATCAAATATGATTGGTGTTGTTGTACCTCAAATTGTAAGTTCTTTTTATGCTTCGGTTGTTAAAGGGATTGAGCAAGTTGCTGACGAAAAGGGCTATCAGATTTTTGTGAGTTCATCGAATGAAAAGTTAGAGAAAGAACAGAAGAATGTAGATGGCTTCTTAAACATGAGAATGGATGGTATTATTTTATCATTATCTCGTGCAACAAATACATACGATCATATTCATAAAATAAAGGACATGGGAGTACCTATCGTATTATTCGATAGAACTTCAAAGGAGCTAGATGTGTCTAAGGTTGTGGCTGATGATGCTGCTGCTGCTCATGCTGCTGTTACTCACCTATTGGAAGGTGGAGCTAAGCGTATCGCTTTCCTAACAGGTCCGGAATATATGTTATATGGTAGAAATAGAATGCGTGGTTATAAAAAAGCACTTGCTGCTAAAAATATATCTTTAGATGAAACTTTAATTTCACGTTGTGAATTTACAGTTGATTCAGCTAAAAAAGCAACAATGGAATTACTTGCACGAAGTAATCGTCCAGATGCATTTTTTGCTATAAATGACGAATTGGCAATTGGAGCTATAATGGCTGCTAAGGAATTAGGTTTCAAGATTCCTGAGGAAGTTGCTATTGTTGGTTTCTCAAATAGTCGTCGTTCTCGTTATATGGAACCATCGATATCTACAATGGATCAAAATCCTAAGCAAGTAGGACGAGAAGCTGCGAACCTTTTATTTGAACAAATGGAAGATAAGCCAGACAGCGATAAAGTAAAAGAAGCTGTTGTTCATGCAGATTTAATTATTAGAGCTTCATCTGAAAAGTAAAAACTCTAAATATATAATATAAAAAAATCCTGCCTTAAGAGCAGGATTTTTTAGTGCTGTAGAGTTTTGATTAAAAATCTTTACTCTGTTGTTTTATCAATTCCTTAGTAGATAGTAAGCCACATGCAGCAAAAATATCTAAGCCTCTAGAGCGACGAATAGTTGTTGTAATGCCTTTCTTATTGAGTAGATCTTTGAATTCTTCAATCGTAGCTTCATCAGAACCAAGAAGTGGTGAATTTGGGATAGGATGAAAACGAATTAGGTTCATCCTGCAATTAATACCATCCAAAATCTTACACAATTCTTTAACGTGAGCAGGTGTGTCATTAATTCCTTTGAACATGATATACTCAAAAGAAACCCTTCGTTGACGACCAAAATCAAATTCACGAACCATTTTTAAAACATCCTTAATAGGATAAACGTTTTGAACAGGCATAAGTTTCTTTCTCTCATCTTCAAAAGGTGTGTGCAAACTTACAGCTAAATGACATTCGCATTCATTTAAGAACGTTTTCATACCTGGAATAATTCCAATGGTTGAAACGGTAATTCTTCGTGGACTCATTGCCATACCATAATCGGCAGTCAATACTTCAAGAGATTTCATCACTTCAGGAATATTGTCAAGAGGTTCACCCATACCCATGTATACAATATTAGTTAGCTTTTGCCATTCGGGTAAAGAGCGTACCTGATTGATAATATCACCAGCTTTAAGTTGACCTTGAAAACCTTGTTTACCAGTCATGCAAAATAGACAACCCATTTTACACCCAACTTGTGAAGAAACACAAAGAGTTGCTCTGTCATCATCTGGAATATAAGCCGTTTCGATAAACTGATTAGGCATGTTTGTTGGGTAAAGATATTTCTTAGTCCCATCAACAGAACACTGTTCTTTGATAGTGGCTGTTAAACCAATATCGAAATTATCTTTTAGGAGAGTTCTAGCTTTTAAAGATAAGTTTAGCATTTCATCAATACTGGTAATTTCTTTTTTATAAAGCCAGTCAGCAATTTGTTTTGCTGTAAATTTCGGAAGCTTCAAGTCTAAAACAACCTGAGTTAATTCTTCCAATGTTTTTCCTAATAGTATTTCTTTAGCCATCTGGTAATCGTAAATTTTGTTTGTGTTTGATTTTGTATCAATACACATTAAAAGTATATTTCCGCAACAATCTTATTAAAAGCTACGCCTTTGTCTATCAGTAAATCTCTGACTTCAACAACCATCTCTGGACTGCCACAAAGGAAATATTTGCAATCTTCGGGGAAAACCTCAATATCCTGCAAATATCGGGTTAATCTTCCATTATACAAACCGTCTCCATCTTCTTGAGAGCAACAACGAATATATTTGCCTTTAAGTACAGGACTAAACTCTTTTTCGAAGAAGAATGAATGAGTGAATCGACCACCATGAATGAGCGTTTTATCAGTTCTCAAACCTGAGCGAAACATGGATGCAAAGGGAGCAATTCCTGTTCCCGAGGCAATCCACCAAGAAGGAGTTTCATCATCAATAAAATCACCCTCGGGAGGAGTCATGTATATGGTAGAACCATCTTTGTGTTCGCTTAGTCTAGGTGTTAACCATCCATCGTCTTTCACATTATAAAGAACCTGAATTGTGTTATCGTCTATTCCACTAGCAATGGTATAAAGCCTTGGAGCAACATCCATATCAGTGGTAATGCCGATATATTGACCAGGTTTGAAATCTAAGTTTCGTCTAATTTTTAGAACAAAAACACCAGGAGCGATTTCTCTATTGGATACAACGGTGCTTTCGGTTAATCTTTGTTTTGTTTTTATATCTGTTGGCATATGTTTTTATGTCATAAAGGATTTACAATCTTCTAGTAGTATGATGCAAAGGTAATATAATTTAGAAGATGTCTAAATAGTAAGATGTAAATATTCGAGAGCATTGATAAAGAGGACAAGATTACTGACGACTTTTCCTAAATAAAATAGAATCAGAATTGTTTGATCTGTTTTTTTTTAATTTAACATGTAACTATATATTCACTTATAACGTCATAAGTAGTGATAAGCCAGTTTAAAAATTGATGCTCAATTCAAATTGGATCACTAATTTAAAAACATTGATATGAAAATCAGAAAGATAAATATGAAACAAATATTTATCCTCGTTGGGATACTTGTTATGCCATTTTATGGTAATTCTCAAACCATATATGCTGAAGCAGATGCTAAGTATGATGGAATCAAAAGAGTGGAAGTTCAGGGGCGATTTGCAGATGTGAAGATTCTGGGTACTGATGAAGATAGAGTGGATTTTAAAGGAATAATCAGAGGGAAATTAAGAGGAAGCAAGGATTTTGAAATCAAACATAGCCAAGAGGGTTCTGTTTTAAAAGTTTGGATAGAAGCTCCTAGATCTATTATGGGAAGGTTTGAGGCTCAATTGAGTTTTAAAGTCCCTTATTCAATGGATATTGATATTACGAATTCATCTGGTGATATTTATATTGAAGAAATTGTTGCTGAGCAAATGAAATTGAAAGCGACTTCTGGCGATATTGAACTTAAGAATATTGAAACTGCTTTGACGACTACAACCACATCAGGTGATCTGCAAATTAATTATTTGAAAGGCGCGATCTCTGCTGCATCAACATCTGGTTCTCAAAAGTTTAATCATATTAGAGCTAGTGTCTCTACTAGAGCGACTTCTGGCGACTTTTCATTTTTAGATGTTGTTGGTGATTTGAGCAGCAGAACCTCTTCAGGCGATTTGCAATTTCAAAATATTGATGGGCGCATTTCAAATGTTTCTACCTCTGGGAATGTAACTATAGATAAGGCTAAAACGATTCTCGACCTTCATACTACTTCCGGCGATATAAGTGGTGATGGAATTGAATTAATGGGAAATTCAAAATTCAAATCAACCTCAGGAAATGTTTCAATAGATTTTGCAAATGATATAGATGAAATGAGCTTTGACTTGAGAGCTTCTTCTGGTGATTTAAGAGCTGGTAGCCGTTCTGCTGATAGAAAGCTTTATATGAAACATGGCGATATTTGGGTATATGGACATAGTAGTTCAGGAGATCAAAATTATCGTTAACAAAATTTAATTTGTGTACGAATTTGAACACTGATTGTGACGAAGTCGAACACTTTTGAGAGTCAAAACTTGATGAATTATAATCTTGAGTGTTGTTAACTAGCTCTTTGGCGTTTTTGGTCTAGTTGTTGGTTAATATAAGTGAAACCATAGCTCATATAAGGTTAATCCCTTTGTTGACTTTGGGAGTGGTGTCCCAAATGATGGTTTTAATAGTATAATTAATTGGTTTTCTTTGAAAGTGGCTGTTGGCTTTTGTCAGCAGCCACTTCTATTTTATAGATTTGGGGCTTTATTTTAGGACAATTTCCTTATCTCCTGTGGGGTTTGTCCTGTGTGTGATTTAAACTGTTTGTTAAAATATGAGGGACTGTTAAAGCCACATTCATAAGCAATTTGAGCCATACTGAGTTTTCCTTCCACGATAAGTTTTTTTGCATAATTTATTCTCATCTCATTTAGAAATTCAGTGAAGGTTTGATTCGTTTTTGCTTTCATGAATCGGCAAAAGGCTGTTTTACTCAAATTTGCCACTTTAGCAGCTGCTTCCAAGTCAATTTTTTGTTGAAAATTTTTACTAACGTATTCATAAATTTTATACAATTTTTGATTGCTGGAGTGCTTAAAGCTTTCAACAAATGCTTCAGAGGCTAGTACACTTAATTCTTCAGAGCTTGATAATACATTTAGTATCTGTAGAAGTAGGATGATACGTTCAGGTCCTTTTGAATCATGTAGTTTATCAAATAGGTCAATTAGTTTTAATTTTGTCCTGCCATGAATACTAAATCCTCGTGTTGAATTTTTTAGGAAGAACTTAAGTTTATGAAACTCGGGTAGATCTAATAAGTTATCACCCAATATTTCTTTTTTAAAATGGATGACTTTCGCAGTGACAGATAGATTTGGATTTTTTTTGTAATAGGTATCCTCATTTTTCATGACATGAGGAATGTTGGGTCCAAGAAAAATCATGTCTCCATCCTTAAACTTATCGATACAATCTCCTACGATCAAAGTTCCTTGACTCTTTTCTATATAAATCAATTCATATTCTGGGTGATAATGCCACGGAACAACAATGTGAGGTAAAACGTCAATTTTCGATCGAAATGAATAATGGGTCGTTAAAGGAACTTCTTCAAGATATAGAGCCATAGTTATATATTAAACAAAATTGCACTTAATTGTTGTTGTCTGGTGGATTTGAATGTTTCGATGCAAATATAGTGTTATTAAATGGTAAGATACTAGCATGTTTCTTTTTGCAATTATTGAAGCTTTGTCGGGAAGAAACTTAAAACGAATATTATGGTGTCAATAAGCACAAGTCAAGCAAGCAGTATATCTAATAGTAAGCCTATGAATTTTAAGACTGCATTAGGCTTACTGACTTCATTATTTTTTATGTGGGGATTTTTAACCTGTATGAATGATATATTAATCCCGCATTTGAAAGGTTTGTTTAATTTGACGTTTACTCAGGCCATGTTGGTTCAGTTCACCTTCTTTGGTGCTTATTTTTTAATGTCGCTTCCAGCAGGAAAGATCATTAGTAAAATTGGATACAAATCAGGCATTGTTTTAGGATTATCAATTGCAGGCTTGGGGGCTTTATTGTTTTATCCAGCGGCGTCGCTTTTATCCTATGGATTTTTCCTTTTTGCCTTTTTTGTTTTGGCTTGTGGCATTGTCATTCTTCAAGTTGCTGCCAATCCTTTTGTTGCTGCGTTGGGAAGTCCTGAGACAGCATCTAGTCGTCTGAATTTGACACAGGGATTTAATAGTGTAGGTACAACAGTTGCTCCTATGTTTGGAGCCTATTTGATATTAGATAATAATAGTGACGATTTGATAAGCCAGGCTTCTGCTGTCCAAATGCCCTATATTGGTTTGGCTGTGGCATTAGGACTAATCGCATTGGTATTTGCTTTTGTAAAGCTACCAAAGATTATAGATGCTGAGGAGCAAAAAGCAGAAGGATCCGCTTGGAATCATTCCCATTTAGTTTTGGGCGCACTTGCCATTTTTATGTATGTAGGAGCTGAAGTTTCTATTGGTAGTGCTCTTGTAAGTTATTTGGGTAGTGATGCTCTAAATTTGTTTGGTGAAGCTCAAGCGGCCGGCTATGTTTCCATTTTTTGGGGCGGAGCAATGGTCGGAAGGTTTATTGGATCAGCTATTATGCATAAAATATCTTCTAACAAATTATTAGCTATTAATGCCATAATGGTTGTGGTTCTTGTTCTAATCAGTATGATGACAGAAGGTTATATTGCATTATGGAGTATTGTTTTAGTTGGCTTGTTTAATTCTATCATGTTTCCTACTATCTTTACGCTTGCAATTGATGGTTTAGGACAACATACCAGTCAAGGTTCAGGTATCCTTTGCTTAGCAATTGTAGGAGGAGCAATTGTGCCTCTATTAATGGGAGTTTTAGCTGATAATTTTGGTCTGCAGAACTCATTTATTATTACAGTTTTGTGTTATGCCTATATTTTTTATTATGCAGTAAAAGGTTTCAAACACAATTAATTATATTCGAATGAAAGAAGTTGCTTTAGGAATTGATATTGGAGGAACCAACACTGTTTTTGGTTTAATAGATAGAGAAGGAATTTGTATTGCTGAAGGGACACTGCCTACCCAAAACCATGCTGATGTAGAGGATTATATTGATGAGTTATTTCAGGTAATAAATACTGAAAAAGAGAATTTATCATACGATGTAGATATTAAAGGGATTGGTATTGGTGCTCCTAATGCGAGTTACTATAAAGGTACTATTGAGGATGCAGCGAATTTACGTTGGAAGGGGAGTATTCCTCTTGTAAAATTGGTTCAAAAAAGATTGGACGTTCCTGTCTATATCACCAATGATGCTAATGCAGCAGCCATGGGTGAGAAAGTTTTTGGTGCTGCTCACGATATGAATAATTTCTTGGTAATTACACTTGGTACCGGATTAGGTAGCGGTATTTTTGCTAATGGAGATATTCTTCATGGACATGACGGTTTTGCTGGAGAAGTAGGGCATATGATTGTTCGTAAGAGTGGACGTGAGTGTGGTTGTGGACGTAAAGGTTGTTTGGAAACCTATGTTTCGGCTACTGGAGTGAAAAGATCGGTGTATAAATTATTAGCCAGACATAATGGCGATAGTGAATTGAGAGATATACCTTTTAATAAATTAACGGCTAAAATGGTTGCTGAAGCTGCTGAACGTGGCGATGAAGTAGCAAAAGAAACCTTTACTTATACCGCTACAGTTTTAGGTGAAGTACTGGCTAATGTCGTTGCAGTTACGAGCCCTGAGGCTATTTTTCTATTTGGAGGATTAACAAAAGCAGGAGATATCTTATTTGACCCTGTTCGAGAGACTCTGGAGAAGAATCTCTTATCAATTTATAAGAATAAAATTAAAGTGCTTCCTTCTGGATTAAAGGATAATGCAGCCGTTTTAGGATCTGCAGCTTTAGTGTGGAATAAGATGAAATAAGAATTTAAGATATCGCTTTATGCGACATGAAATAGCTCCATCTCATTGTGTAATGAGGTGGAGTTTTTTATTTAGAAGTTTTTCTTGATCCATTTAGGGAGCATATACATACCAATAAATAGATAAGGGTAATAAGAAATCAGTCGCCAGATTAAAGCCAGGGTGATGGTGAGTCCAGCTTCAGGAATAAAATCACCAAGATATTGTGTGAAAACCCACTCAGAAAATCCACTTCCACCAGGCGTAGGGCTAATTAGCATCATAATCCACATAAGTAGTTGGCGTGCAAAAATCATGATATGATCTAGGGTGGTATAGTCACAACACCAAAAGGCTAATAATATTGAATTAACCACCCAATAACGCGCTGTCCAAGAACAGAAGCTTGCTAAAAAGGCTTTGATCCAGAATCTATAGCTTTTGTTTTTTAGGTCTTTTGAGCTTTCAATAATATCCGTTCCTGTTTGATTTGCTCCTTGTTTCCATTTTCGGAGGATGGGTAATTTAAATATCCACAGTAACAACCACTTCAAGCCACGAGGGTTTTTGAAAAGCCCATAACTCAATACAATTAAGTAGGCTAGTTTTAGTAAATAAGCCCCTAGAACTAATAGTATAAGAGATGATGTTAGAGAAGAAGCATTTTCTGTATCAAGTAAAAAGAGATGTTGCCAATCCAAGACAAGTAGAATTAAGGGCAACATGATGATGAAATAAAGCTCATCAAGGAAAGAGGTCGCCATAACAACAGCTGAGCTTCTTCCTAAGCTTAAACCTTCTTTATTTAGGTATAGAATAGCAAATGAAGTCCCTCCAATTGCTGATGGCGTAACAGCAGATGTAAACTCCCAAAGCATTACGATGCGGAAGGTCTTTCTCCATGAAAATTCTTTCTCAGTTAATATTCTTAATCTGGCCATATAACCAAAATCACGAAGTGCCATCATTAGGAGAGCAACGACAATCCCAGCAAGTGTAAGCCAAGAAAATTCGACTAAATCAAATGTTCCGGGTTTGAAATCTTTTACGAGTAAATAGATAATCACCACAAAACCAATTAGAATAGGCCAAATCACACGTTGAGGACGTATAGCTTTGAGTAGTTTCTTTTGGTTTGTGATATTATTCTGCTCCATTAGATTAATTGTATTCAAATTTCTGATTAAATCGAGATCTGACTCTCAAACTTAATCAATAAAAATATAAAGTCTAGGAGACTATGACTTTATAATTATGATTTTATGAATAAGAATTTTCATACTTGAGTTTTCATAATTTTAATGAAATGATGACAAATAAAAATCCTCTACGACTTCGTTTAGAAGTTGCAGAGGATTTAGTATTATTTATTGCATGTTAAATCTTAGACTCTAGTTAGAATCAGATTACTTAACAAGTTTTATTTTCTTTCGATAGTTTGTGATCGGTTAGGACCTACAGAAACTACAGTAATAGCTACACCTGTTGCTTTTTCAATGAAATCAACGTAAGCGTTAAAATCAGCAGGGAATTCATTCTCGTTCGACATAGCTGTCATGTCAGTTTTCCAACCTTTAAATTCAGTGTAAACTGGTTCTATGGCATCAGTCATTTCGTATGGTACATAGTCGATTTCTTGACCATCAAGTTTGTATCCAGTACAAATCTTAATCGTGTCAAATCCATCTAATACATCCGATTTCATCATGGTTAATTGAGTTACCCCATTAATCATGATAGAATATTTTAAAGAAACCATATCTAACCAACCGCAACGTCTTTCACGACCGGTAGTAGAACCAAATTCGTTTCCTTTAACTCGCAATTCTGTTCCGTCAGCATCGAAAAGTTCTGTTGGGAATGGTCCCATACCAACACGAGTACAGTATGCTTTAAAGATTCCGATTACTTCACCAATTTTATTCGGAGCAATACCTAAACCTGTACAAGCACCAGCACAAACAGTGTTTGATGAAGTCACGAATGGATATGAACCGAAATCAATATCAAGAAGAGTTCCCTGCGCACCTTCGGCAAGAATCGACTTACCATTTTTAAGGCTATCGTTTAAGAACTGCTCACTGTCAATCAATTGGAATTCTTGAAGAAGCTTGATGCCTTCGAACCATTCTGCTTCATACTCTGATAAATCGTATTCAAAAGAAAAGTACTTATCTAGCATTTCGCCATGCTTTTCAACTAAAGCCTTATACTTTTCATCGAAATTGGTTAGAATATCACCAACTCTTAAACCATTACGACCAGTTTTGTCCATATAAGTTGGACCAATACCTTTAAGAGTAGATCCAATCTTAGATTTTCCTTTTGCAGCTTCAGAAGCTGCATCTAAAATTCGGTGTGAAGGTAAAATTAAGTGAGCTTTCTTAGAAATGAAAAGGTTTTTACTTAAATCAATTCCGATTGCTTTGATACCTTCAATTTCTTTTTTGAAAATAACAGGATCAATTACAACACCATTACCAATAACGTTTAGTTTATCGTCACGGAAAATTCCTGATGGGATGGTATGTAAAACGTGCTTGATTTGATTAAACTCAAGAGTGTGACCTGCGTTTGGTCCACCTTGGAATCTTGTGATGATATCATACTTAGGAGTAAGAACATCTACAATTTTACCTTTTCCTTCATCTCCCCACTGGAGGCCTAAAAGTACATCAACTTTCATAGGGTAATAATTTGAACTGATTTATCGAATGGAACTAATATTTTTGACTGATTTTCAGCCATAAATAGAGTCATTCATCGACAAATAATTTGAATAAAACGGTTGATTATAACCCAGCAGATACATGCCAATTGTGGAAGGTATTAGCTGAGAATTAAGTTTGATGTTAACAGCTAATTGTTAACGGTCAAAGGTAATAAATATTTTAGATTAGAGATAGACTTGTTGATAAATCACGACAGGGAATAAAAAAAGCCCTTATTTATAAGGGCTTTAAAATATATCGACTGTTGATATCTTAGTTTTCTTTTTTTCTACACTCTTGGCAAGTACCATAAATGTAAAGAGAATGATGTGAAACAAGGAAGTCCATGTCATCAGAAACGTTATTACGAACATCTTCTAAGCGAGTGTCGCAAAACTCAAGGACCTTACCACATTTCGTACAAATTAAATGATCGTGCTTGTTACTATCGTAAGCTTTCTCAAATTGAGCAATGTTTTTTCCAAACTGATGCTTAATTACAAGTTTGCAATCTAAAAGAAGATCGATGGTATTGTAAAGTGTTGCTCTACTTACACGATAATTTTTATTCTTCATGAAAATATACAGCGATTCGATGTCGAAGTGACCTTCACGCGAATATATTTCGTCAAGTATGGCATATCTCTCAGGTGTTTTTCTGTGTCCCTTCTTTTGAAGGTAATCAGTAAACATCTTTTTTACAATTTCTTTTGTGTCTTCGCTAATCATACTTTTAAAGCTATGTTGTTTATCTAATCTAATTTTAAATAACGGGACTAAAATAGTGTTTTTTTTTGATTACTTCCAAGAGTGGAAGCAAAAAAAACGGGTTTAACTGTATTCTTCTATGTTCTCAATTCGTCTGACATTGTCGAGACCTTTAATTTTGATCAGTTTTTTCATCAAATTATTTAAGTCCTCTGTATTATGTACATATAGGTGTATTAAGCCTTCAAAAACGCCATCATGACTCTCAAAATGTATGGATCTCATGTTGACATGGTGGTCTTTTGAGATGACAGAAGTGATATCGTTAACGATTCCGATTTTGTCGATGCCATTTAGCTCGATAATGGCCAGAAATGACATTAAACGATGGGTCGTCCAATTAGCTTCAAGAATTCTATCACCTTGACTTGACATCAATTTTAGAGCGTTGGGACATTTTCTTTTGTGAATGGTTACGTTATTTGCCATATCAACATAGCCGACAACATCATCTCCAGGAATAGGTTTGCAACAGGTTGCAATCTTATATTTTTCCTCAGACATGGTCTCTTCCAAAAGAAAAGGTTTCTTTTTATCAATCTCAGGTTTGCTTTCTAATTTATCTTGTGTGTTTTCTTTATCATCGCTACCAAAGAATTGCAGTTTCCAGTATTTGATGAATTTGTTTTTTGACTTCTTTTTAACAATACCTTCGATTTCTTCAAGCTTTAGTTTAGACGATCCAAAGTTTAAGAAGAGTTCATCTTTATTTGTGAACTGATAGTGTTCCATCAGTTTTTTAGTTGCTTTTGAATTCAAAATTAAGCCAATGTTCTGGAGATGTTCTTCTAAGATCTTATTCCCAGAACGAATTAATCGCTTTCTATCATCTTTAAACTCTGCTTTTATTTTCGATTTAGCTTTAGCTGTTACGACATATTCTAACCACTCAGTCTTAGGCTTTTGTTTATCAGATGTTAAGATTTCGACCTGATCGCCACTGCGAAGAATGTAATTAAGAGGAACCAGTTTATGATTAACCTTTGCTCCAATGCATTGATTTCCAATGTCAGTATGGATTTCGTAAGCAAAATCTAAAGCACTAGCGTGTTTAGGTAACGTTTTGATTAAGCCTTTGGGTGTGAACACCTGAATCTCCTGAGAGAACAAGTTTAAACGAAATTCATCAAGAAAAGCTAGAGCATCAGACTCTGGGTTTTCTAATATTTCCCGTACATCTTTAAGCCATTTGTCTAATTCTGACTCACTGTCTGTATTGTATCTTGAATGAGCTATAAAACCACGTTCAGCAATTTCATTCATTCTATTTGAACAAATCTGAATCTCGATCCATTTACCCAATGGTCCCATAGCTGTCATGTGCAGAGCCTCGTAGCCATTGGCTTTTGGCGTGCTCATCCAGTCGCGAATACGTTCAGGTTTTGGTTTGTAAATATCTGTAATCAGAGAATAAATATTCCAGCACTGATTTTTTTCAGGAACATCTTTTTGAGGTTTAAAAATAACTCTGATGGCAGGAAGATCGTAGATGTCCTGTATATTAATCTTATGATTTTCAATCTTATTCCAGATTGAGAAGATAGAACGAGGTCGATTTATAACCGTACAAATGATATTATTGTCGTTTAGACGTTCTTTAATAGGTTCAATAATCTGTCCTAGGACTAACTCTTGTTCGGTCTCTTTATTTTTTATTTTTTCAGAAATATTCTTATAATCCTCCGGATGCTCATACATCAAACTCAGATCTTCAAGTTCTGATTTTATCTTGTAAAGACCTAAACGGTGGGCAAGGGGAGCAAATAGGAATAAGGTTTCACCAGCAATTTTCATTTGCTTACGAAGAGGCATGGAACTTAGAGTTCGCATATTGTGCAGGCGGTCAGCAATTTTGAGTATAATCACTCGAATATCATCAGATAGTGTTAGTAACATCTTTCTGAAATTCTCAGCCTGCATGGATGTCTGCTGATTGAAGGCACCAGATATTTTTGTGAGTCCATCAACAATAGCAGCAACCTTGTCACCAAAATGATGAGCTATATCTTCTACGGTATAATCAGTATCTTCTACAACATCGTGTAATAAAGCTGAAACAATAGATTTTGTTCCAAGACCAATTTCTTTAGCTGCAATTTCAGCAACTTCAATAGGATGTATAATATAAGGCTCCCCAGATTTACGACGCACACCTCTATGAGCGTCCCATGCAAAATAGAATGCCTTTTCTATCATTGCTTTTGTTTCAGGCGTGTTGCTTCTTTTACAACTTGCCAAAAGCTTCTGATAGCTTGCTAGTATTAATTCTTTATCTTGTTGGGTTTCAACAGTCATATGTTACTCATTTATATGAATCGTAAAAACAAATCGAGAAAATCAAAAGGTGATTTCAGATAGAAACTGTTATTTTAAAAAGAATCTATTTACGATCTGTTAGCTGTAAGCGATCTATAAAATTAGTTAAAACTCCCGATTTTCCTGCTTGTTTAGTCAATTTATTTAGACTAGATAGCCATAAACTTGAGATTAATACCTGAATTAACTTTTCCAATAAGGAATATTGAATTGACTAGAAACATAAATGAGCAATTAGCCAAGGCTAATTGCTCATTATTAGATCTATTCTTTTTTAGGCTTTATTTTCTCCAACAATAATTTCATAGAGATCTTCCTCTTTGAAATAAGTGTTTGCTAAATCCATTATTTTCTGAGAAGAAGTTCCCTTAATTTCATGAAGAAATTTCTCGTAATACGAATTGTCAAACCCGAAAGGAAGATTTCCTCTCAGGCTTTCAGACAATGCAAATGGACTGTCAAAGCTTCTAAGCATTTCACCAGAGAAAAAGTTCTTCACAAGATTTAGCTCTTCTTGAGGAACCAACTCTTCTCTCAAGCGTTTAATTTCTTTATAGATTTCAGAAATAGCCGCCTCGCATACATCTCTTCCAACTTCAGTAACAATAGCAAAATGACCTGATTTAAGGTGTGAAAGCAAAAGTGAGTTGATACCATAGGTATAACCTTTGTCTTCGCGGATATTTTGCATTAGACGAGAACCGAAGTAGCCACCAAGTATAAGGTTGAGTAGCATGATACCTGCAAAATCGGGATGTGTTTTATTAAAAAGAGGGCGTCCAATTCTAATTGATGATTGCACGGCATCCTTTTTAAGAATAAACACTTTCTTTTCATCAGAACATAGAAGCTTATGCTTGGTTTCAATATCAGACGATTTTGTGTCCCATACTGAAGCACCAAAACGATCTTCAATCTTAGTGAGTATTGACTTATACATTTTTCCAGAAACGATAATTCTACAATTGTCAGATGTATATCTATCTTTATAATAGGTCTTAATATCGTCTAACTGAACTTCATCAAAAATACTTGCTGTGAAGATATTGGCGTAGGGATGCTTATCGCCATAAATAAGGCTATTGAATTTTTCCTTAGCTAAGGCGTTCGTTTTCTCTCTATTTACAAGATAAGCTTGTTTTTTATTGCTGAGTATGGTTTTGAATTCTTTCTTAGGAAAAGTAGGGCGTTTAATAATTTCCTCAAGTAAATCCAGAGTTTCATCCAGGTACTTATTTAGAGTATATAAACACACACTAGCGTCATGCTGACTGTTAGTATAAGCAATATGTGCTCCATAGAAGTCAAACTTCTCGGCAAGTTCTGCAGCTGAATAATTCTTAGTTCCCTCGTTGAGCATAACGTTGCAAGTGCCTGCAATTAGAGGAGATTTCTGATACCATAAGCCTGCATCAAAAATCATCTCAACTTTAATAACATCCTGACTTCCACCAGAAATAATATGGACAGGAATCTCATTACTCAAAACTTCTTGTTTTGATTTTGGGATATCTACATGCTCAATTGTTTTAAATTGAGGAGGTAGGTTGCGATTCAATTTCTCCATTATTGTTTTTTTGCGTGGTAATAAAGTGTGGAACAATTCTCTTTAATCAGAATTTTCTGAGCCATTTCTTGTAGGTCATCTGTGCTAACCTTATTATATTTTTCGACTTCAAGATTGATATCTTCTGCTTGTCCTGTGATTTCATATTGAGCAATATTCATAGCCTTGTTTAAGAAACTAATCTCAGAGAAAACCAGTGATGACTCAACTTTGTTTTTCACTTTTTGCAGCTCATATTCACCAGCCTTAGTTGTAGATACTTCATCAATAACTTCCCATATGGCTTTTTCGGCATCTTCCATGCCAACACCTTCAGTTAGTTTACCACTGATGACAAACAAACCTGGTTCAAAATCTCCAGTCAAATAAGCGTCAATGCTTGAGAAAAGGTTTTTCTCTTTTACAAGCGTTTGAAATATACGAGAGGATTGCCCATTTGATAATATGTCTGAAAGCAAATCGACTTTGTAATAATCTTTATCGATTCGGCTCCCCATATGAAAAGCCATATAGATAGCATCATAAGGAACATCTCTTTCAAGGTGGAGTGATCGAAATTCAGTTTGTTTGGGTTCTATTGGTAAATTGCGAGTGGCTATTTCTCGTCGTTCAATAGGACCAAACCACTTTTCAGCAAGACGTTTAACTTCATCTGTCTCAATATTACCCGCAACAACTAATACTGCATTGTTGGGAGCATAATGATGAAAGAAAAAATCTTTAACATCCTGCAATTGTGCTTCTTCAATATGCTTAATATTTTTTCCAATTGTAGACCATTGGTATGGATGATTCTTGTATGCTAAGGGACGAAGGTGTAACCAAACATCTCCATAAGGCTGGTTGAAGTAGTGCTGTTTAAACTCTTCAATAACAACCGCCTTTTGAACGTCTAAACTTTTTTGAGTAAAAGCCAAGCTTAGCATTCGGTCTGACTCTAGCCAGAAACCTGTTTCCAAGTTTTCTTTAGGAACAGTAAGGTAATAATTTGTTACATCATTATTAGTCCAAGCATTATTATCTCCTCCAACTTGTTGAAGAGGTTCATCGTAGTTTGGAATGTTTATTGAACCTCCAAACATGAGATGCTCGAAAAGATGAGCAAAACCTGTTTGTTCCGGATCTTCATCCTTGGAACCAATGTTATATAGGATATTAACAGCAGCTAAAGGCGTTGATGTGTCTTTGTGCACAATAACCTTAAGTCCATTGTCAAGTGTAAATTTATCGAATTCAATCATTTTGATATTTTAAATTCAGAAGGCTCATTTTATCTTCTGTCTAATTAAAAGCAATATTAAAGCTCGCTTTTTTATGATTCTATTAGAACTGGTATTTAGATTTCTCAGATTGAAGAGTCTTAAGTTCTTGTTTGTATTCCGTCATCATTTGATTCATAATTTCGGCAACAGGCTTAATGTCTTTTATCATTGCTCCAACTTGACCAATTTCCAATTCACCATCTTTAAGGTCTCCCTCAAACATGCCTTTTTTTGAACGTCCTTTACCAAGAATTTCTTTCATTTCTTCTGGAGAAGCACCGCGGCACTCAGCTTCATAAACCTGATCGAAAAATTCATTTTTGATTAATCGGGTAGGCGCTAGTTTTTTAAGAGCAAGCTTAGTTCCACCTTCATCTAATTTTACGATTGCCTCTTTAAAATTGATGTGAGATGAGGATTCTTCAGATGCCGCAAAGCGAGTTCCAATTTGAACACCATCAGCTCCCAAACTAAGGGCAGCTAAGATACTATTACCACAGCCAATACCACCCGCAGCAATTAAGGGTAAGTTAGTCGCTTTTCTAACATTTGGAATTAATGCTAAGGTTGTTGTTTCTTCACGACCATTATGTCCCCCAGCCTCAAAGCCTTCAGCAACAATAGCATCTACACCTGCATCTTCGCATTTTTTAGCGAAAAAAGCACTAGATACAACATGTACAACGGTAATACCATGCTCCTTTAAAAATGGAGTCCATTTTTTTGGGCTACCAGCTGATGTAAAAACAATTTTGATTCCTTCTTTCACAATGATATCCATGATTTTATCCATCTCTGGATAAAGAAGCGGAACATTTACTCCGAAAGGTTTATCACAAGCAGCTTTTGCTTTTTGAATATGTTCTTGGAAGGTGTCAGGGTGCATAGATCCTGCACCGATTAATCCTAAACCACCAGCATTACTAACAGCTGTAGCAAGTTTCCATCCAGAGCACCATACCATTCCTCCTTGAATAATAGGTTTTTCGATTCCAAAAAGTTGAGTGATTCTATTTATCATGATTATTGTTTACGGATTGTGTGCAAAAAAAAGACACTAAGAAAAACAAGCTTCTTGTGTCTTATTGTATGCAGGCAAAATTAGAAAAAATCTTTGGATATGACTGATATTAAGGATTAAGATTAGAACTTAACATCTCTTGAGTTAGCTTTTGTTTTGAGGTGAAATCTAAAGAATATAAAATCTTGATTTCATCTGCCGTTGAAATAGCTCCGAAAAATGCGGTTGGAGCTTCAATTTTAAAATCAGACATGTTTAGATCAATATGTCCCGTTAGGTTCAGTTTCTTTTCTCCTAAGAAATTACCATTTATTGGCAATTTCACATCTCTTGATTGACCTGAAATAACGAGGGTTCCAATAGCAAAGGCATTAAAACTCGTTGTTTTATGATTTCTAATTGTAATTTTCTTTAATAAGAAACTTATGAAAGGGAATTCAGGCAATTTAAGAGCTTTGTGAGCCTTTTTCTCCATAGTGCTTTCCTGACTTTTTAATCTGGTTCCTTCAATTTTAAACTGAATATCTTTAAGGTCTTTAATCGAGTTGTTCGGAATCTCATAGTCTGAAACCTTGGCCTGGAATTCTACATGCATCTCCCAATCATGAATATTAGAGGTTCCAAATACACGTATAGAGCTTGATTCAGGTATAAGTTGAATACTGTTTTGAGCCGTAATAGAATTGCTGATTAGAAAGAATATAAAGATTAAAATATGTAGATGTCTTAAACGCATAAGAAGAGTTGCTAGAAATAATGAATGAAGAATTTTCCAATTTAAGCATTATTTTTTTCTTGTAAGTCATAACGCTCATTGTGGCTTGAGTCCAAAAAAATCCCCTATTTGATTTTTACATCAAATAGAGGATAATGATACGTTGTTTTGATACTTTATTTATTTCTAAAATCATTCATTCTTTCAACTTCAAGGCCTTTGTGTTTACCTATCACTTTAATAAAATCTAATATTTCTCTATTAAAACGGTAGGCAAGAAGTTGCAGTTTTAAAGGGAACAAACTATCATCTTGTTTTGTGAAAAGGAAGTAATTGGGTTTGTATTCTATCAATTTTATTTCATCCCAAAAAATGGTTTGTTCTTTACTAAATACACCTTTTTTCATACTAATTCGTTCCTCATCGATAAGTATAAAAGCTTTTCCAAAGATTTTAACAAATGGAGCACCTATCCCTTCGAGGATAAATAAAATTCCTAATAAAAATAGAGCTATTAGATATACCCAGTCAAAGGCGTCAAAGTCCTCTTTAATATAGATTTTGATACCAATCCAGAGTCCTATAAGTACAAGAGTTAAAATGCCTACGATCGTTTTAGTAGTGGATTTCTGAACTAATAAATTTTTTTCAAATTTCATATTACTTCTATTTTTGTATTTGAAGATAATGATAATTATTTACATGTGTGTTTTTGAAGAATAATATTCTATATCTTAATGGCATAATTTGTATTATGACGTAAATTTATTGTTATTACGCTTAGGTTTAATCATCTAAAGTTCGCCAAAGATCCAGATAGATCGGAAGGTGATCACTAAAACCACCATGATATTTATAACCAATATAAGTTCTAAAAGGTCGTTTACCTTTATATGAATTATCTGTTTCTAGTAGATAAGCAGGAGCAAAGATGTGCATGTTTTTAGGCTGAGTTTGTAAAATACCATTTGCATTCATCAAGGCACCTGAAACAATAAATTGGTCTAACATTCCCCAAACACCTTGATATTTGTAAGAAGCAATGGCGTTATTATTATCTAGAAACGAGGCTAAATTATATAGATCATTGTTCTTAAATTCCTTTTTGGGTTCAATAGCATTTAACGCTTTAGAAAGTGATTTATTGTTAGGATAGTCGTTGAAATCGCCCATGATGATGATTTTGGCTTTCGAACACTGGTAGAATATTGAATCGACCTTGCTTCTGAGGAGTCTAGCAGCTGCTATTCTTTTATATTCTGATTCCAATTGTCCTCCCCATCTTGAAGGCCAGTGATTAACAAAAAGATGTAGCGTGTCGTCGGTATGTGTCGTTCCTTTCACATATAATATCTCCCGAGTTGTGGAGAGATCAGAACTATCATATATTAACTTTAGAAATGTAGTGTCGATGGGAAAGAAGCGATCGGATTGATAAAAGAGAGCAACATCAATACCTCTATGATCAGGAGATTCTCTATGGATAATTTTATACTTGGCTTTTTTTAAGGGTGTGGCGTATAAAATTCCATTTAAAGTTTTTTTGTTTTCAACTTCGCATAATCCAATAATTTCGGGTAGTTCCCAACCACCAGCGGCCATAATGACTTTAGCAATTTTTGAACATTTGTCTTGATATTTCTTCCAAGTCCAATGTTTTTGACCTTGAGGTAGGAATTCGGCATCATTTTTTAAGCTATCATCTTTAGTGTCGAAAAGATTTTCAACATTGTAAAAGAGAATCCGATAATCTGAGCGTAACTCGTTAACTTCCTTTTCAGATTTTGATTGGGAAAAGGAGTTAAGTGTGGAAAGTAAAACCAATAAAAAACAGAAAATATTTTTCATGGTAACTACAATTAAATAATGTTATTCGTTCACTTCAATATATTCAAAGCTCCCAATATCTGGAGCAGTGTCAGAGAGTCGCGAATTACCATTGTAATCTAACGGGTAGAATTCGGCAATATCAAGTTTAGCATTATCAATGAGTGGTGAATTAACGCTTAAGTTATAATTGTGCTCATTTTTATTAACAAATTCAGGATCAGTATTGAAAATACAGTTCTCAAATATATTAGAAAAATCATTTTGCTTTTCTTCACTTAGCCTGATTAATGTGTTTGTAATTTCAACTGTACCAGCTTGATTTATTTCTATTTCATCAGACATGGTTCCCCAAATAATACTATTGTGGAGATTTAATTCTTTTCCCGAGTTATCATTTGCTAAATAGCTGAAAACAGGCTTGGTTCTTGAGGAAAGTTGCCAGTAGTTGATGAAATTACAATGTGAAAAATCAAAATCACCTTCTCCTTCGAGGAGAACTGTTTGTTCCCCACAATTTGATACAATAACATCATGCATCTTAAGATTGAAGTTGTCTGTTTTAATGCCAGTCGTGGTGAAGTTTAAAAATTTAGAGTATTCAATTTCGAGCTTGTTATTATTCGTCTCTGATTGAGCACTAATGCCTTTTATGGCATTTTCTAGATGAAGATGAGAAATGAAGTTGTCTTTGCTCTCAGGATAAAAATAAAGGCCTTCCCATTGTCCAGGGACATCATCGTACAGTTCTTCTCGACGATGTGAGCCGAAAAACACGATATTCTCGAAACTTCCATTGATATTTAAATTGCCATGGATGTGTAAACCTGCATCTTTCTGAAAATAAACCTTTGTTCCAGCCTGAATTTTCAAGTTCTGATTTTGATTCAAGTATAAGTCTTCATCAATAAAATAGGGTCTGTTTTTTGTCCATACCTGTGTTTGGATTTCATTGTTTTGAAAGCGAACGACATCTTGAGCCCAGCTTTTAAGAAGGAACCTTTGAACCTTCGAATTGAATTCAAATTGAATATAGTCTTCAATTAAGCGAGGAGAATCTTGATTACTGTCTTTCACACTTAATTCAACAAAAATATAAAGGCTATCCTTTGCAGGAATGTAGACTTGTTTGGCACTATTCCCAACGACTCCATTAATATTTAATCGATATGCTTCATCATCATTTACAAGATTAATTTCATCAAGATAGATGGCTTTTGACGATTGATTATAAACCTTCACTTGTTTTGTTGTAGAAGGAAGCCCAGAAAAGATGGTGTCGAAAGTTAGACTGTCTAATGAAAAGCTTAACTTAAAATTGGGATCGCGATTATACTCTTCATTATCATCACAAGCGGAAATGAGGAGTATAAGTGATAGTATTATTAATGAGAGAATAGTGGACTTCATTCAATAGTAGTTTAAACGGAAAATAATTTTCTAGAAGAACATAAATTCTTTAGTTTTCTTTTGTCTAATTTTTCGACGTGTTTTAGTAGCTTCGTTTCTATTTCGTCTCATTAAGTCACGAATCATTGATTTAGGAACATCTAGATTAAGTCCAAAAGTAATTTCATGAGTTCCGTTACTATTGTTGGCGAGTAGATTATTTGAATAATAATCGTAAGAATAGCCTAAATAATATTTTGCAAAATTCACACCTAGCATTCCTACAATTTGGTCATTACTTCTGTAGGATACGGCAAGCCACAAACTTCTAACGTATATTTTTGCTGTAATGTCTATGTAGTTTTGAGAATCAATCGTTCTTCGAACAATAGCTGAGGGTTCAAATGCAACCTGATTGTTGATATTGAAGGTATATCCCGCAGTAAAGTAATAATGTCTCAGCATAATATCATTGTTGAAACCAGCATCGCCCATTTTTACTGAAGATTCAAATAGATGAGCAATTGAAAAACCTACAAAATAGGAGTTGTTATAAAGGTAAACTCCAAAATTTGCATCAGGAATATAAGATACAATATCACCACCCGTGTAGAGTGGATCTCCAACAGGAATATAATCACCATCGAATTTGTATTGGTAGAAAACACCACCTAAACCGAAGGATAGGCGAGTTCCTATTTTTCCAAAATATTGACGGTTGAACTCCAGGTGATATGCATAGGATAATTCTATACCAGTACGGGAAATAGCTCCATAATTATCATTGAAAACATAAGCACCCATCCCCAAGCCTCTTTGTGTATTTCTTTGAGCAAGTGGATTCCCGACTGCATCACAGGCTGAAGATCTTTCTCCAAAGTTGCGGTGAATACTCAAGGCTTGTGTTTCTGGAGCATCTTCAATACCTGCCCATTGTTTACGTATAGTTAAACGCACAGGAGTGTATATTCGAGTTCCAGCCATGGCTGGATTGAATAAAAATCCATTCTCGACATATTGACTATACAAAGGCAGTTGTTGAGCCTTTGCAGAAATCTGTAATGCAAATATGAATATTAGAGTTGTAATAAAATTTCTCATATAGTATCTTAGAGGCCTATGGGTCGATTAGTTTAATTTAACGTGCAATGGTTACTGAACCTGTTAAGGGTTTTGAATCATCAGCTTCAATGGCATAATAATAGGAACCAATAGGCAAATCTGAATTATTAGTTTTACCTGTCCAAGGATTCCCCTTGTATTCATTCCCTGTACCCGTGAATTGATAAACACTTGCCCCTAGTCGGTCATAAATAACAATTGTAAGTCTTTGAATATATTCAATTCGTAATATATCCCAATAATCATTATAACCATCTTGGTTAGGTGTAAACGCTTTAGGTATTTCAATTAATCTATCGTATAAATATTCTAAATTAATAATAGTATCTGTTGCACATGAATTAACATCACTTAGTGTTAATCTGTATTTTCCTCTATCAAGATCAGTAATTTCTAAATCAGATTCATTTAGAAGAGACCACATGTCAGAACCCGTTTCAATTTCCCAGCTTATTTTATAATCAGGAATACCTCCAAATGCTTTTGAGAATATTGCTCCATCATTAGCCCCCTCAACAGTTGGCCTATTAGCTTCAACTCTTAGCAATAATTCTTCCGGTTCTTCAATTACGACACTTGCTGTATCCTGACAATCATTCTCATCTGTTACGAGTAATTCGTACTTCTTAGGACGTAAATTACTAATATTTTGTGTCGTTTCACCATTTGACCAGCTAAATTTGTATGGAACAGTTCCACCGCTAACTGCTGCAGAAGCTTCTCCATCATTCTGAGCATAACAAATCACATCGTTAAAGATATTAATTTCTGCAATAAGTGTATCAGGCTGAGTTAAATTGACTGTGTTTGTAAATTCACAATCTTCATTGTCGATGACAGTATAGGTATAAGTTCCAAATTTTAAATTGTAAATATTCTGGGTTACCGAACCCGTATTCCAGCTTACAGTATATGGTGTAGCACCTGAAATAACTTCCAATTCAACATTCCCATTCTCATCACCATAGCATAACGGCTCTTTTATAGTGTGATTTCCAGCAAATAATTCAGGTTCTGTCACTTCAAAAGTATATTCTTCAGACGTACAAGCTTGGGAATCTGTAACAGTTACGCTATATGTTCCTGGACTTAAAGCACCCTGATCTTCTTTATCTACACGACTAGGATCTATTCCGATCCATGCGTAAGTATAATTAGGAGTACCTCCTTTTGGATAAATATTGATATAACCATCAGTAAGGCCATAACAAGAGATTTGATCTATTCCATATTCAACTTCTACCAGATCAGGTTCCTTTACTTCTTGATAGAACTTGATGATTTCCGTCGTTACATTATCAGTTACTGTTAAAATATAGTTTCCTGCTGTAAGATTTTCGATTTTAAGTGGAGCATCTTCGTTTGAATAGTAGTTATCTGCTTCCCATGATAAGGTGTAATCACCACTACCATCTTCTACAATAACTTCAATAGATCCTTCGGTCCCACCATAACAAATCGGTGTTGTTTTTGCAATAAGTGATACGACCATTTTTTCAGGCTCGAATATCCTGGTTTCAGTAATATCTCTACAGCCATTGGCATCAAGTACCTCAATAATATAAACACCTTGTTCAAGAATATCTACAAAGAATGTACCTGTTGTATTATTGAAATCTTTCTTAGAATATTCATTTGGACCAGAGATAAAGATGGTGTAAGGCAGAGTACCTCCAGTTGCAGTAGTCGTAATTGTCCCATCACGTAAACCAATATCTGTAATATCAGTATGTTCTTGCGTAATTGAAACAGCATCAGGTTCGTTTATCGTTAATGAACTGGAGACGATACAACCTCTGGCATCAGTTACCTGATAGTCGTAATCTCCTTTTGCTAAATCGTAGATCTTATCTGCATGTGAGTAAAGACCTCTATCACCTTCCCAAAGGATTGAATAGGGTTGGGTTCCACCAGAAATATCAAGTTGAGCACTACCATTAGGTTCATTGAAACAAGCAACATTAGTTAAGCTAGAAATCGCATTCAATGGTGTTGGCTCAAGAATAATAGTTTGATCAGTTGCAGTTTGTCCTGCCGATTGAACTGTTAGGTTATATGTTCCCGCAACTAAGGCAGAAATTGATTTGGTATTTGCCGTAAAGCCAGAAGGGCCAGTCCAGGAATAAGAGTATGTTCCATTTCCACCAATAGCGGTAGCGTTTAGAGCACCATCGCTATAAGCTGTACAAGAGATGTCTTCCTGGTCAATAATCTGGGCAACCAGAAGATCACCTTCTGGGAGCATAATATCTTTTACGATATTTCCGCAAGCACTCTCGTCGGTAATTGTAACGGTGTAAAGTCCGCCGACCAAGTTTTCAAATAGAGCTTCGTCCTCATCGAAGAATGTTGGACTGAAGCTTGAATATCCATTTGGTCCTGTTACGTTATAAGTATATGGAATAGATCCTCCCAGAATTTCTAATCGGAAGCTACCATCATTGGCTCCAACCGTACTAACTTCTTCTTCAAGAACAAGACCCAGCTGCAGAGGAGAACTTTTTATAAGGCTAACAACTCCCTCAAAAGTACATTCTTTTTTATCCTTAAGTAGAAGGGTGTAATCACCAAAATCTAAACCTATATTATTTTTAGTGTATGATCTGAAATCGTTAGGACCAGACCAAACAAAATTATAATCGTTGTTACCACCGTAAGGAACGATATTGATAATACCATCCTTTAGGTTATTACAAGTTGGAGATATATTATCCGAGACAACAAAGCCCATTTCTATAGGTTCATTAATAATGATATCTCTTTGTTTGATACAGTCATTATTATCAGTTACTTGTAACGTATATGTGTTGGCTGGTAAATCGGTAAATTGTCCAGTTGTATTTGTTGTTGGTGTTGTTGTGTTTATAGTGTATTCGTAAGGTGAAGTTCCTTTATCAGCTTCAACAAATAGTTCACCAGTGTTTTCGCCAAAACAATTTGCATCGCTTATGGTAAGCTTATCTATGACGATAGCTTCGGGTTCTACAAGTTCAAATATTTCAGAGTAAACACAATTATTAGCATCGGTAATTTCAATGGTATAATTTGCTCCTTCAACATCAGTAAGAGTAGGATTACTAGAGTTGAATCCCTTATCTGAGGTCCAGTTGTATGTGTAAGGTATTACACCACCATTAACTTGAGGATCAATATTACCTTTTAAACCAAAACATTTTATATTTGATGAATCAAAATTGAATGTAATTTCATCAGGAGATATGATTTCAACACTTTCTTCGTCCGAAATACAATCGTTACCATCTTGAACGTGAACTAAATATTCATCTGCTGATAGTCCCGTAATATTCGCTGACTCAAGATTACCATCCAGATAGTAGGTTAAAGCTCCAGTTCCACCTTTAGCATGAATAGAAATTTCACCAATAGGGTCATTGAAGCACTTCAGATCTATTTTTGAAATACTGTCGATGAACATTTCATAGCCATTAAATACGTCTACAGAACTTGTTTGATCACAACCTTTATCATCCTTAACCTGAACGGAATATTTGCCAGGAGTAAGACCTGAAGCAAAACTTTCACCCGTCATAATATTTGTTGAAGCTGGAATGTCATTATCATCTATATCTGTCCAGAAGAAAGAGTAAGGTGCATTTCCATTTTGAGCTACAGCCCTGACAAAACCATCTTCGTTACCATAACATTGTACATTGGTTGTCGTGAATTCAATAACGATATTTGAAGTTGTATTCATTACTACTTCAATAGTGGAATAAAGTCTACAATCACCACTTGGATCGTTATAGTTCAACTCAACTCTGAAGAATCCTGATTTGTTAACAGCAATCGTTGCTGATGTTTCTCCAGATTCGTCTATAAAAGGAGCGATTCCATCTAAACTATATGCCCATTGGAATGTTGTTCTATCATTAATCGGGAAATAAGTTACGTGATCGAGTGTTGCTGTACTACTACACCATTCTTCACGTACCGGTAAAACATCTTTAAATGAAGGTGGTTCTTCATCATTATCGTCTTCTACTGACTCTAACCAACCCACGGTACTGTTATCAACATTAATGAAATTACCAATAACTCTATGTGGTATGTTTGCATCAATCATTTCAATATGCTCTAACGAAGCATGATAAATAGTTAGCGGTTTGGTAGAATTAATAAAAGCCTGTTGCCCATCGTCACTTGATTTTAAGTGAACATATGAACAGTTAACACCTTCCATAATTAATTCATTGGTGAGGTTGATTGTTCTACCTGCTTGAATTAAGTTCTCACCATACCCTAAAGTAAACTCTAGGTTTGAAATGGTATGATCGCCGAATATTTGACCTTGTTGACGGAATATGATGGTTTTAAACTCACCTTTACCCGTTTCAACACCATCTCTATTGATTTCGATTCTACCATATTCATCAAATATAGCATCACCAAATAGAACATCATCTGGGCTTATGCAATAGATACCCCCTTTTTTAGGAAAGTATAATTCTGAATTGACTGCAGTAAATTCAAGAGGAGAACCAAGAAAGATCATACTCCACGATTGATATTTTTCTGCATTAACTGTTACTATAGAACCTGATATGTCTAGTTTTCTGTTTGCTGTAACTGTTGCATTTAATGAAGAAAAACTAGAAATAGACATTTGATTTCCCTGAGTATCAAGAGAACCATTATCTAAGAATAGATCTCCTGTTGTCGTTAAAGCATTTTGTAGAATCCAGGATTGATCATCTCCATCGAAGTTAATATTACCATCCAAAGATTTTCCTGCAAAGTCAATTGGCTTATCTGCGATTAATCCATCACCTTTGAATTTTAAATCACCTGACATTTCTAAAGTCATGTTCTCACTAAAATCGAGTAGACCATGAACTTCTAATGGATTTTGAACTTTGAAAATTGATGATGGATCTACATCGTCGGTCCAAGTAATATTGTGACAACTCGCATCGGAATTGACTAGAACAGTTTTGCTTCCTAGGAACGAATTAGAATCGAAAAAAACATTATCGAGTGCTGTAGGAATACAACCTTCTGATAAGCCTCCTGAAGTTTTACTCCAGTTCAGATAATTAGACCACTCGTCATTTAATCCATTACCAACCCAGTATAAATCAACGGCTGTAATTAAGTTGACTGTCCAATTTGAATTAGTAGGAGGAGGTGTATTATTTGCAATATAAGTGACAGCAGATCCGACTCCATTAATATCTGTTAGTATAATAAAATCTGCATCGACACTTGTTGTTATTTCAAGATCGGCTTGGTTGCCATTTTTACTTCCTCTGATATCTATTGGGAAATTACATGATCCAATGGCTGTGAATTCTTCAATTGGGAATGTGATGTTTGATTCGAACTTGAAAGTATTCGGTTTTGTTCCCTTATTAAGAGTTAGCTTTCCAATATCAAATGTTACATCACCCACTGTACCGTTTAATTCACCACCTTCTTCAAATGTTAAATCGTTGATGCGTGTTAACAGGTTTTCTGATTTTAAAATCCCTTCATTATTAAAATGAATCGCATTGAAAGTGGCATTACTTGTAAATTGACCACCTATAAAGAATGCTTTTTCACTCTCTATTATAAATTCACTACCGTCTGCTAAAAGAGTTAAGGTTTGTGCATTAAAAATACCTGCAGCATCAATTTTCACAGAAAACCCGACTTCGTAACCAAGTATCAATAGGTTTGAATTCCTAATATCTAATGTTCTTATTCTACCAGTTGTAGTTAGATCTGAAGATTCAAAATAGTTACATGATATATCGAAACCTGCTGATATGAAATGACCATTGTTTAAAAAGAAATTTTCATCTACATTCAAATCGTTAGCTAGCGTCCATTCGCCATCTACACCATCGAAAATGATATCTTTAGGGAAATTAAAGTTATGAAGAACTAGGGTATTAGCTTTTTCTGTTGATCGGAAATAAAAATCAACATCTGGTAAGTCGATAGTCAGGTTTTCATTTAGTATAAATGATCCATAAATATAAACACTAGAAATATCTACAAGTCCCATTTGGAAGATAGGGGAAGTTCCTTCTGAGCCTCTCCAGTCCATTGTTCTACAACGAATATCTCCTGATCCAGTAGATACAGTTTGATTGTTGCCTGTAAATGAATTAATATCAAAATAAACATTATCAAGTGCAGTAGGAACGCAAGCTCCAGGAGCTCCACCTGAACTTGTTGCCCAATGATTTGGATCATCCCAATTCCCAGGTCCATCAATCCAATATAAGTCTCTACTTGTTGGTAAGTCGGCGAAATTCCAACCGACATTATTTCCAAGATCAATGGAGTTATTTGCAGTAAATGTACCACCAGTTGCATAAATGTCTAAAAGGTTGACTTGAGTAACATTTATAGCATTGCTATTCTTGCTATTAAAAGTTGTCTCTGCACCAGCAGATAAACTGGAAATGTCAATTGTTCCTTCACAGGCCCCAACGGCTGTTAAATCACCAATATTAAAGATTTGTCCATCGGTGAATTTATAGGTTTTACCTTGATTCAAGATTAAACTCTCCACATCGAATCCTTCGTAAAGAAAGTTAGCATTCGATTTAATATCGACTTGATTGAAAGAAACATCTTTCCCTCTTATAGAAAATAGAGCCGTACCTGTTGCCTTATCAAAGGTGATGTTATGAAAGTCTACGGCTTTAGTACCATTAGTAACCTCCACTCTACCATTTTCATTCACTATTATTTCAGATGTTCCTGCATCAAATGTTAGACTTTCAGGAGTAAGAAAAATATCATCTACGTTTAGAATAGATGCTCCAAGTTGTAAATTTCTAGGATCGCTAAAATTTGAACGAAACTCTATACAAGTTATTTCAAAATTATTAGAAATGAGAGTACCTCGTCTCAACTCTATATTCCCTAAGGTTTCAAAGTTTCCGTCAATATTCCATGTGCCAGCTAACCAAGTACCGTCTTCTTGAATTTTCCCTTCAAAGATGATGTTATTTGATGGTGTTACTTGATCAAACTTAAGATTGACAATGTTTTCAGACTTGAAATAGATGTCACCAGTATGTGTGTATGAGCCTGATGGGAGTGATGTGAAATCAAGATTCCCGTAAACACAAAGGTCACTTCCACCATTCAAAAATAAGGTGTTAGCATTTGACCATGTCATGTTATTACATTCAGGTAATCGTGTTCCGTCAATAGTAATTATTTTGCTACCAGTTGGTCCAATATTTACTGCATCAAAGAACACGTTATCAATACGTGTAGGTACACAGCCTATGTCCCAGTTGTTCGGATTAAACCAATCTGCATCATCTGTTCCAATCCAGACGAAATCTTCAGCAAGAGTCTTTTCTGCGATATTCCATCCATCGTAGTTTTGAATACCAAAAGAAACTTGAGCATCTAATCCATTAGGTATAGGGACTGTAACGCCTCCTACAACTTCTAGATCAGTGATTTGAACGTAAATGATTCTGTTAGAGTTAACGTCAGATCTTATGTAAGAAATACCTCCATTACCTTGAAGGTAGATAAATTCAGAACATGTTCCTTCTGCAATAAAACCATTTGCAGTTGTAATTTTCTGTTCGCTACCAGCTCCAAATAGATATGTTTTACCTGCAGATAGATTGAATATATCGTAATTGTGATCTCCAGATATATTAGCGCCTGCAAGGAAATGAACCTCTCTAAAACTAATAATATCACCTTCATTAGTCAGGTTCGCTTTCTCTCTATTGTCTATAAAATGAACCTTGTTGTAAGTTACAGAACCGCTAAGATTATTGTGAAAACCTGCCGTTTGTGCGATTAATTCAATAGTATAATTAGTTTCAGGAATATTGAATGAGTTTCCTTCAGCATCCCATGTTTTAAGATAATTACCGTTGAGCCTAAGAATTGATGTGCCAAGATTCAGCGTTCTAAGAATATCGCCAATTGATACAAAACGATTTAATGTTATGTCGTTGTCATTCGAGTTGATTTGACCTGATTCTAAATATAGGGTGTTGTCAGGAATTTGAAGTGCTGTGGCCAATTGCCAGGTTCCCATTCCTGAGAAATAAACATCTGCATTAAAGGGCTTGTTTATTGAAATACTATGAGCAGCATCTCCTTCAAAATGTGTCGTTCCTAACAAGTCCCATGTTGCACTGCCGGCATTTAACGAACCGAAAATACTAAGTTTGGCTGAACCAGATAAAATGACGTTATCAGAAAGGACAAGGGTTTTACACTCGGCATCAACATCTATCACGACGTTGAACATTCCAGCAATGGTAGCGTCGTCAATACGTGAAGGAACACAGTTTAAATTCCAGTTTTCCGGAGTACTCCAATTCGTATCAGTTCCACCAACCCAGCTATAACTTTGAGGAAGGGGAGCTGTGAAATTCCATCCCGAATTACCTCCAAGATCGAAAGAATCAACAGCATCGAAAGCAGCTGTTCCTGATGCAATAATATTTGTGACTTTTAGATGTTCTAATAAAGTTGAATTTGCATTGATATTTCCACTTCCTCCAAAACCTGAAATATTGATATGCTGACTACAACTACCTTCTGCAGTCCATTGACCAAGAATAGTCTGATTTGGTCCAGCATGGATTTGATAATCATTTCCTTTTGTGAAAATTAAGTTTTGGAACCTATTAGGTCCCTGAAGGCTACCATCAGCCAGAAATTCAACTGTATTAAAGTTGACTGATAATGTTTCGTTTATAATGCTAGCTCCATTTTCCTGGAACTCGATGTTGTATAAGTTTAGTGCAGCACTTCCAGATATAGCTATGCTTGCGCCGATACCATTGGCAATCACGTTTGAATTTCCCGGATTTAAATTAAGGTTGTCGGCATTTATCATTAAAACTGAGGCGCCTGACCCAGTAAGATTGATTGTTGAGTTATTTAATGTCCATGTTCGGGATATAGGATTATCAGCAATGATTTGAGCACATGTAATGTCGGCTTCAAAGCTTAAATTTCCTTGCTTAAAATAGATGATATGATTTTGAACATGAAGAGGGGTTTTGATGATCCATCCACCATTCTTTGTGAAATGAATATCTTCATTGAAGGTATGACCAGCAAAATCTATTTCGTTATTTAGGCTTGATGCACTAAAATAGAGTGGTTTTAGTAAATCGAGGAGCATATTAGTTCCTAGCTTTAAACCACCATAAATAGTCAAAAAGTGTGCAGGGTCATTATCTGCTTTAAGAGTTGGCAGATTAGTCACATTCGACCAATCCATATTAGCACATTTAGCAACATCGTTGATTACGACCTCAGCATCAGCAACTGGAAACGAGTTTTCATCAAAGAATACGTTGTCACTGAAATTTGGGACTGCAGCATCAGGATTAACTTGTCCACCAGGCTGATCACTCCAGTGTTGAATTTCATTCCAGTTTCCTGAGCCTCCAATCCAATAAAAATCTTTGGCTTTAACAGCACCTGAAATGGATACTAGGATAATAATATAAATTAAACTGATTGCTTTCGTATTCATAGCTAAATTCTATAAAATGCGTATTATTTAATCAATATAAAATTGAGAGTAGATTCCTGTTTCCAAAAAATGAAAAGAGAAATAGCCATATATCATGTAAAAATAAGGTATTTAATTGTAAAAAGCATCAAAATCGTGACTAATGGAAATTATTACAGATAGCCTATCAGTGTTCTAGTTAACATATGTGGGGAGTTTAGGTTTATTGGATGAGCTCCAATTGCGTATTCACGATTAAAATAATAAAATATTGTTAAATAATCATATTTATTATCGATTTATTATTCAATTAGATAGAGTGTTTGTTTTGATTTTATATGGGATGATCAGTAGACTAATTATAAAAAACGCATGCAACTTGGGGAAGTTACATGCGTTTAAGTTCTATAATTAAATATTTACTATTGGGGAATGATCGCTTTAATTTAGGAAAACTATTTTTTTGAGTTCATCCCATTTAATGATACTGAATTCTTCAGAAGACGTGAAGATGAGTATGCCCGCATTTTTATCGGACACATCAGCTTGATCGCCTAAGAATAACTTTTCACCACTTTTAAGTATTACTGCAGCATAATCATTTGCCATAGGTTGTATGCTTTCAATGTTTCTAAAAGGAATAGAAAATTTGATATCATCATTATAACCATTCAATAGTTCAGAATCCATGGCTTCATCTAAGTCATAAGCAATAACTCCTTCGAGCTCTTGGCCAGTTTTGGTGAAAACTTTGCCATAAAGTCTCTCGCTACTTGGGAATGAGGTATCGCATAGTGACTCCGGGGTTTTCTCGTCAAGTATTTCAAATGAAATGAAATGTTTCCAATGAAAATCGGCTCTCCCTATATTGGGTAGATTTACAATTATTCCTTTGTTACTAGAATTGACATCATTCGTTCCATAAAGTTCTATTTCTCTACCCGAGGCAAGTTTTACGAGACATGTGTTTTCCCGTTTAGTGATGCTTTTAATTTTTCGGAAAGGTATTTTAAAGTCACCATCAGAGGATTTTCCATCTAATTTATCATCTAATAATCGTTCATCGTGATCCCATTGAACAAAGCCTTTAAATACACCTTGTGTGGTAGTTAGTTTGCCATAAATACCTTGACCAAAAGAATCAGATGTTTTTTGTGCTGGACGGAAAAATTTGATAACATCTATTTTATTCCAATTCAAACTAAGCAAACCCAATTCTATATCTAAAATTGAGATTCTGGCGTTGATATCATTCGAACCTCCCCTTAAATTAATGTATTTCTCTGATTTGAGTTCTAAATTTACACTTTCTCTTCCCGTGATGGTTATGGATTTGATATCTCCAAATCGGCATTGGAATTTTCTTGCTAAATAGTTTGTATTCTGTCTTTTGTTCTTGACAGAAATATTGATCCAATCTTTATTGTTAGATCGTGAAGATGATTTGTAGTCGGTTTTGAAATTCGATTTGTTTAAATATTTGATATAGGGGTTTGATGTTTTTTCAGAATTAAAGATATCTGATAAGAACACTTCTTCATCTCCCCATCTGATAGGACCTTCAAAAGTTTTCCCATTAATAGTGGTAATGCTTCCGTAAAGCATGCACTCGTTTTGTGCTGATACGGGATTAATGACGGCATTGGATCCGACCAATAGAAATATTAAAACGAAAAACTGATACCAAGATTGAATTTGCAGATATTTTCTCATTGTAAGCAAGCGTTAAAATTCATATTGCTTATAAAACGAATAGTATTCTGAAAAGTTACATGTCAATCGTAATAAAAAGACAATTTTAAAAAGAATGAAGTTATTTTCTGAAATGTGTATCTATGAGATTTTTTAAGACCAATAGATAATGTTTAGATATTTTGTTTTTTTCTAAATAAAATTTGAATGTTTTTAGTGTTTTCAGCAGGGGTATATATTTGAATTAATTCCCAATCCTTATTATAGTCTGCTATTGTTTTTTTTAGTTTATAAATTTTCAACAAATCTTCAGTAATACCATCTTTTATATCCTTGTCGTTAACTTCCCAAGGGAAAGATTCTAAACGGTATTGGAATTTGAGATTTTTCTTGCCAATTTTCACTTCAATTTCTGCAAGTTCAGTTCCAATGTCAAAAGGTATGGGGATGCATAATTCTCTCATGGCTTGTTTTATTAAGTGTCCTTTTATCTGTTGAATTATAATTCTATTCATATTTAATTGCCATGGCAGGATCAGCTTCAGCTGCCTTATACGATTGCCATGAAACGGTGAAAAGACCAATAATGAGTGAAATGATCAGTGTTAATATAAAAATCCATGCATGGATATATATTCGATAAGGAAAATCTTGCAACCAGGTATTTAGTGCCCAGTAGGCTATTGGGATGGCAATGAGATTTGCTATAATTATAAGTTTGAAAAACTCTCGTGTTAATAGATAGACAATATTACCAGTTGATGCTCCTAGTACCTTTCTTATACCAAGTTCTTTTGTTCGTTGTTCGGCCATGAATGATGATAAGCCAAATAATCCCATTGAAGCAATTAAGATGCTAATAACTGAAAAAATAATAAACATGAGAGTTAAGCGTTCCTCAGTTTCAAATCTTGTATTTATTTTATCATCTAAAAAGAAATGATTAAACGAATGATTTGGACTAAATGTATGCCAGGTTTTTTCGATGTAAGCTAGTGTTTCACTCCGTTTATGTTGCTTTATTTTAATATGTATCATTCTTCTATATTCAGGCGATTCTGAAATAAACAGACTGAGTGGTTCTATGGCCATACTTAGTGTTTGGTAATGAAAATCACTAATGACTCCTATGACTTTTCCTTCTCTAATATCTTTATGTTCTCCAATAGAGACCCCAAATTGTAGTTTCTTACCAATAGCATTAACTCCCCAATTAAATTTTTGGCTGGCTGATTGGTTAACGATAAAAGCAGCTGTCGAATCTGTTTTTATGTCCTTACTGAATGCTCTACCTTGCATCAGTTTAAGCTTCATTAAATCGATGTAGTCGAAGTCGATTACATTAAAGTTTAAGGCATACTCTTTCATGTCACCTGCGTCTTCATATAGATGGACCGTTTTTGAATTTGAAAAACCAATTAGAAAGGTTGATGTTGCTACAGCTTCAATATTCAGATTATTTTTGAGTTCAGCTTTAAACTCATTTATATTGACTTGCATTGAAGAGTCTAGAATAGGGGCAACAATAATATTCTCTTTGTTGAATCCCATGTCCTTATTTTTAAGAAAAAAGAGTTGTGAAATGACAATGATTGTTCCACTTATCATGATGGCTGAGACAGTAAACTGACAGATAACGAGAATTTGTCTTAAAAGTTTATTACCACCACGAATTTTCCCGGTGCCTTTAAGTATATGTGCTGGCTGAAAAGTTGATAGATAAAAAGCAGGATAAGATCCGGAAATAATACCAAGAATAAATGCTATTGTAATAAGAAATAAAAAAACATCGGGTGTTTCATAGATACTTAAAACCAGATCTTTATTGGTAATCATATTGAATAAAGGAAGAATTAATTCGACACTAATAATTGCTATAATTAGTGCTGAGAATGTCAGACTTAAACTTTCCAAAAGAAATAAACGAATAATACTCTCTTTGTGAGCTCCAACAACTTTGCGCATCCCAACTTCTTTGGCTCGTTTGCTCGATCTGGCAGTAGCCATATTCATGTAATTGATACCTGCAATAGTAAGGATGAATAGAGCAATAGCAAACAGAATGTAGATGTATTTAATATTACCTGTTGGTGCATCCCAATTCAAATCTGACTTTAAATGTATATCGGCTATTTTTTGAAGAACAATCTTAAAATCAATTCCTAGTTGATCTCCAAATTTCTTCATATACTTTTCGTAATAGAGAGGGAATTTATTTTCGACGCTAGCAATGTTTGCATTTTCTTTGAGAAGAATAAACGTATAAATACTAAAACTCCAAAAAGCCTCTGATTCAAGGGAATTAAAGTATTCTTCCTTGTCACGTTCAACAAGAGTACTTATTGAAAAAAGAATATTAAATTTAAAATGAGAATTAGAGGGGATATCTTTAAAGATGCCCTTGACTGTAAATTTGTGAGTGTCATCAACTAGAATGATTTTACCGATGGGATCTTCCTTACCAAAATATTTATTAGCCAATGTCTGATTAATTATGACAGAGTTTGGTTCTGTTAATACTTTTTTCGGATCTCCTTGAATCAATTTATAAGTGAAGATGTCGAAAAGACTCGAATCTGTATAGGCAATACGCTCTTCATAAAAGTCTTTATCTTTATATTTTATTTGTTGTTTGCCAGATGGTATGAATCGAACATATTCTTCAACCTCTGGAAAATATTCTTTGAAGGTAGGCCCCATAGGTAAAGCTGACGGTGCTATTCGGTCTTGCTTACCATTGAGAATAAAATCAGATCCAATTCTATAAATACGATCGTGTTTTAGATTGTATTTATCGTAGGAATACTCATCACGAATAAATAGAGTGATTAAAATTGTACAGATTAATCCTATGGACAATCCTGCCATATTGATAGCAGAATAGAACTTATTTCGAGAAATATTTCTGATAATTGTTATAAAGAAATTCTTGAGCATAGGATAAGCTTTTTTTTATTCCATATTTATTCTTGTTTTTTAAGGCGTTTATAATTTATGCCTCAAGTTTTCAGTTACAATATGTCCATCGAACAGCTGTATGATTCGATGAGAACGATCGGCATCAGAAGGAGAGTGAGTTACCATAACAATTGTTGTTCCTCCCTCATTAAGTTGTGTTAGTAAATTCATGACTTCTTCTCCATTAGCTGAGTCGAGATTACCGGTTGGTTCATCGGCCAGAATCAATTTTGGGTTTGTTATCACTGCTCGAGCTATAGCTGCTCTTTGTTGTTGTCCTCCTGATAATTGTTGAGGGAAATGCTTGGCTCTATGTGCAATTTTCATTCGATCTAATGCTTCGTTAACTCGTTTTTTTCGTTCAGAGCTCGAAACTTTCATATAGAGTAATGGAAGTTCTATATTTTCGTAAATGGTCAGTTCTTCAATCAAATTAAAACTTTGAAAAACAAAACCAATATTTTCTTTACGAAGGTTGGTTCGTTGACGTTCACTATAGCCATCAACTTGTGCATCATTAAAAAATAATTCACCACTTGTTGGGTTATCTAATAGTCCTAATATATTTAGGAGAGTTGATTTTCCACAACCAGAAGGTCCCATGATAGCAACAAATTCTCCTTCATTTATTTCCAAATTCACATTATTCAGAGCTGTGGTTTCCACCTCGTTTGCTCTGAATTTTTTCATTAAGTTATTTGTTTTTATCATGATGTATATAAGTTCAAATTTTGAAAATAATGATGTTTGCTATTTAAGCTTATTCGTACCTAATAGCCTTTATTGGTGTTATTGATGATATTTTATAGCTCTGATAAAAAACGGTAATAAAAGCGATTAGTATAGATAATAAACCAGCTCCTAAAAAATCAAGCCATGAAATATGTATTCGATATGCAAAACCTGCTAACCACCATTGCATGACAAAGTAGGCAATTGGCCAAGCAATTAAGTTAGCTAATAAAATCCACCTCAAAAAACGATAAAGAAATGATTTGAAGAGGTGATGAAACTCAGCGCCAAAAACTTTCCGAATTCCCATTTCCCTATATTTCTGTTCTATAATGTATGATGATAAACCAAATAATCCAAGTGACGATATAATTATGGCAATTAGAGTGAAAGATATAAATATCGAATTCATGCGGGATTCTGCCTTATATAGATAAGAAAAGTCGTCTCGTAAAAGACGATGCGAAAAAGGTATTTTAGGATAATACTTTTTCCAGGTCTCACTAATTTTATTGATAATGGGTTGTTCATTACCATCAGTTTTAATTGCGATATATTTAAATTCATCAGATATGATGAGCATTATCAATGGTTTAACCCCGACTTGTAAGCTGTTAAAATTGAAGTTTTTAACAATGCCAATAACTTCACAGTCATATTCCCATATTTTAACTTTATGACCAATGGTATATTTCATTTTCATTGCAGAAGCTGCAGCTTCGTTTATAATAAGTTTTAAACTGTCAGCCCCTTGTTTCGATGAAAATGCTCGACCATGAATAACTTCCATTTCAAAAGTTTCAATAAAATCATAATCAACAAAACTTAATTGAAACAGAGTGTTATCGGTATCTTTAGATTTACCATTCCAAGTCACATCAGATGTTGCGTTTGAAAAATTAATAGGCATCTGGTTTGCTGCAGTTACCTTAAGTACTCCAGGTATTTTAATTAGGTTTTCTTTTAAATGTGCATAGTGCTCATGGAAATCGTCCATCATTTCAATGTAAATGATGTTATCTTTTTGGTAACCAATGTCTTTATCTTGGAGGTAGTCTAATTGTCTGTAGATGATGCTTGTGCAAATAATCAATCCAATTGAGATAGTAAATTGGATAATAACCATCAGTTTGCGGAATAAATGTGAATCTCTATAAAGTTTGCCTTTTAGGATCCTTATTGGTTTAAAAGATGACAGATATAGAGCAGGGTAGCTACCCGAAATAAAACCTGTGAACAAAACGATAGCTGCAAAGGATAATAATAGTGTCGGGTCTGAAAATGTCAAGGATAGATCCCTTTGTGTTAATTCCTTAAAGAAAGGAAGAAGCAATTCCACTAATACGATTGCGAATCCAAAAGCAAGTAGGCTAATGAATATTGACTCGGCCATGAATAAGGCAAAAAGACCTCTTTTATGTGCACCTACCACTTTTCTGACGGCCACCTCTCTAGCTCTACGTTCAGAACGTGCTGTAGACAGATTCATATAATTGAAACAAGCAATCAAAAGAATAATAAAAGCAACTAAAGCAAAAGCCCTGACATAAAATATGGGACTAAGTTTTTTTCCACTAATCGAATGCAAGTGATTGTCTGTGAATGGTTGAAGAGCTAAATCTGCATAGGAATGTTCCAGATTTTGTTTGACATACGGCTTAATAACAGTTTCCAAACTTGGAATAAAGGTCTTTTTCTTAACTTGAATGAGAGTACGAAAAGCATGCGAATCCCAGT
Organism: Ancylomarina sp. YFZ004; assembly: GCF_054254355.1. Lineage (NCBI taxonomy): Bacteria > Pseudomonadati > Bacteroidota > Bacteroidia > Marinilabiliales > Marinifilaceae > Ancylomarina > Ancylomarina sp. YFZ004. Next base: position 59,161 of record NZ_JBTCHQ010000008.1, on the reverse strand, counting down.
TGTTAATATTGAAACCCCAATTTTCTTTTATGAAATTGAATGGCAATAAATAATCGAAATAGAACGAAGAATTCTTTGGAGAATCTTTAAGTACGGCACTAACATGATAGTCAATATTTGAATTTATTTTGATGATTTTCCCTAAGGGATTATTTTCACCGAAATATTTCTTAGACATTTTCTCGGTAATAACAATGGATCTCTCATCGGGCATTACCAAGTTTGGGTCTCCAAGTAAAATAGGGAAACTGAACATTTTGAAGAAATCTGAATCTACACATAAACCAGAATCTTCAACAAATGTTGATCCTCCTGTCGTTAGTATTAATTTTCCCCAAGTACTTGATATACGTGTTGCTTTATCAATTTCGGAGATATCTTCTTTTAGTTTTTCGGCAAGTGGAGCTGGGGTTGAATATACGGTGAATATTTCTCCATCAGCATATGTGTTTTTTTCGTAAACACTATATATATGACTCTTATTTTCGTGAAATGAATCAAAGCTAAGTTCATACTGGACCCAAAGTAAAATAAGTAAGCTACAAGTTATTCCTGTAGCTAAACCTAAAATATTGATCAGAGAGTACCCTTTTTGAAGATATAACTTCCTGAAAACAGTATTTAGAAATATTTTGAGCATTAAGTATTTTGTTTGATATATAAGTAGTTAAAGAGAATGTTAATTCGAGTTTTGAACTTCGAATATAATCGACTTTTCCTAGTCTATATAGAGATTTTTACGACATTAAAATAGCATTAATTTTTATTAATAAATGTTATTGATAAAAGAGTATAATTGATTTTTCATTCATTCAGTTCTAAGTCTTTATTAGCCAAATGTTAGATTAATTCACTCAAGATATAATCGAATTTTCGAGTGGGGTTGAATATCTTATATATTATGTATTAGCTATATTTGTGCCAAAGACTGTTATGTGCTGTATGTTAGCTTGTTGTTTGATTTGCATATCTATTGTAGTTGGCTGAATATGATCGGTTTTAGAACAGGTCTTGTACGAAATCGTACAATTAAATTTTGATTTCGATTTTTTTCATCTACCTTAATGTTCGATTTTGAACACAATAAATCAAAAAAAAATAATGAAATGCTTTGGACTCGCTATTGTTGAAGATTAAAGCTGTCAAGATATAAAAACAAAAAACATGAGTAAAATTGGAAAAATTTTAGCGATTGATGATAATGAGGATATCTTGTTCTCTTTGAAGCTGCTTTTGAAACAACACGTTGAACTAATACACACAGAATCGGATCCTGAATTGATTCCAAAGTTGATGAAACAAGAAACTTATGATGTGATTCTTTTGGATATGAATTTCACAAAAGATGCGATAAGTGGGCAGGAAGGTTATCATTGGTTGAATCGAATCATTGAACTTGATCCTCGTGCAGTGGTTCTTTTTATTACTGCCTATGGAGATGTCGAGAAATCTGTAAAAGCAATAAAAGCTGGAGCAACTGATTTTATTTTGAAGCCTTGGCAAAACGAAAAGTTGATGGCAACTATTTCTTCAGCTATTAAACTTAGAAAATCGAAGGAGGAGGTGACTCAACTAAAAACCAAGCAGAAAGAGTTAAATGCAGTACTTGATCAGCCATTTAATGATTTTATTGGTGTGTCTCCTGAGATGCAAACTGTTTTTAGTACGATTCAGAAGGTAGCAGTTACTGATGCTAATGTTTTAATTCTCGGAGAAAATGGAACAGGTAAGGAGTTAGTTGCCAGAGCTCTTCATCGTAACTCGGCGAGAAAGGATGAGGTTTTTATTAGTGTAGACCTAGGATCTATTAATGAAAATTTGTTTGAGAGCGAATTATTTGGCCATGTAAAAGGTGCTTTTACAGATGCCAGAACAGATCGCCCAGGCCGTTTTGAAATTGCATCAGGAGGAACTCTTTTCCTCGATGAAATTGGAAATCTTTCTTTACCAATGCAGGCAAAATTGCTTACAGTTCTTGAAAGACGTGAAGTAATACGAGTAGGGTCGAATAAGCCTATTCCAATTGATATTCGATTGATTTGTGCAACCAATATGCCTATTCTTCAGATGGTTGCTGAGGAAAATTACAGACAGGATTTATTATATAGAGTAAATACGGTAGAGATTAGTTTACCTACACTAGGCGAACGATATGAAGATATTCCGTTATTGGCAGAACACTTCTTGCAAATTTATGCAAAGAAATATAAGAAGAATTTTGGAACACTTTCTAAAGCTTGTATTAATAAATTATATGATTATTCATGGCCAGGGAATGTGCGTGAACTTCAACATTTAATGGAACGTGCAGTTATTATGGCTGATGATAATAATTTACAACCAAGCGATTTCCAAATTAATCCAGGGCATACACAACAAGGAGATGTTGAGCTGGATAGTTATAATCTGGAAGAAGTGGAAAAGAATATCATTCAGAAAGTATTAAAAACCAATCAGGGAAATATTTCTAAAGCAGCCGGAGAACTTGGTTTAACTAGAACGTCCTTGTATCGAAGACTAGAAAAATATGGTTTATAAAAGTTTCAGACTTAATTTTATTTTAAGGATCATAGCGCTTTCTGCGACAATTTTTCTATTTGCTTTTGTTCTGTCAAAAAATAATTATTTTACGACAGCAAGCCTTATTTTTCTCGTTATTATCTATCAGATATATGAGATGATTAAGTATGTAGAAAAAACGAATAGACTGCTTAAGAATTTCTTGGAATCGATACGTTATTCCGATTTTACTAGAAATTTTAAGGTGCAAGGCTTGGGAAGTTCCTTCGATAAATTACAAGAGTCATTTAATGCTGTTATTTCTGATTTCCAGAAGATAAGGGCTGAGAAAGAAGAGCACTATTTTTATTTGCAGACCGTTATTCAGCATATTGGAATTTCATTAATTGCATTCCATCGAGATGGTGCAGTTGAGATGATAAATAATGCTTCTAAGAAACTGTTTCAAGTTAGTAACCTTACTAAAATTCAAGATCTGGAGGCTTTTAGTCCCGAGTTCGTTGAAGCACTTCTCAAACTTAAACATGGAGAGAATACCCTGATTAAGGTTAATGATAATGATGATATTCTGCAATTGGCAATTTATGCTACTGAATTTAAAATAAACGACAGGCAAGTTATCTTGGTGTCAATAAAGAACATTCAGTACGAGTTAGAGGAGCAGGAGATTGAATCATGGCAGAAACTGATTCGGGTTTTAACTCATGAAATCATGAATTCTATTACGCCTATCTCATCTTTATCTAATACGCTTACGACAATTCTTGATGATTTTGGAGTGAACAATATGAGTAAGTTTGATGAGCATGATCAGGAAACCATTACGGAAGTAAAGATGGCCTTAGCTACAATTCAGAAACGGAGCTCAGGTTTATTACACTTTGTTGATACTTATAGGAATCTAACGAAAATACCTAACCCAAGTTTTAGTATTTTTCCGGTTAAGCAGCTTTTTGATAACATTTATATGTTGATGAAAGAGGAAATGAAGAGACGTAATATTGAGTGTGTTATTGATATTGAACCTGAGTCTATTGAACTTTCTGCCGATGAACGATTGATAGAGCAAGTTTTGATTAATCTCATAAAAAATTCGATTCATGCGCTTGATCACACAGAAAATCCCAAACTTAAATTGCGTGCTTATTTAAATAAGAGAGGACGTATTTCTATTCAGCTTACTGATAATGGGCAAGGGATTATAAAAGAGGTCCTAGATAAAGTTTTTATTCCATTCTTTACCACTAAACCTAAGGGGTCGGGAATTGGTTTGGCACTTTCTAAGCAAATACTTCGTTTGCATGGTGGAACGATAACCGCTCATTCTGTACCTGATGAAAAGACGACTTTTACTTTAACCTTTTAAGTTATAGTAGAATTAATTTGTGAAGTTATTACACAAAGAATAAAGGCAAGTGAGATTAATTTCACTTGCCTTTATTCATTTCCATCCAAAAGTTATAATTGAATTTGAAATATTATTGATTATCTTAATGTTTTGTGTGTCAGGATAAAAATAGATTATATTTATTAATCATTAATATTGAAGAGATGGAGAAAAAGAACAAAATAATTTATTGGATGGCAACAGGCTTGTTGTCAGCCATGATGTTAATGTCAGCCTCAATGTATATTTTCAATTACGAGATGGTAGGTCAAACTTTTGCCAGCTTGGGATTTCCGATTTATATTATTTATCCTCTAGCAATTGCAAAAATATTAGGTGTTATTGCTATTCTTTCAAGGAAATCGAAGTTTCTTAAGGAATGGGCTTATGCAGGTTTCTTTTTTGATTTTGTTTTAGCCTTGTCGGCACATTGGGTTGCTAACGATGGTGAATTTGTTTCCGCTTTTGTTGCTATATTATTGTTGATGGTTTCATATAGATATGATGCAAAGACCTTCGCTTAAATTATTCTAAGAGCTAATTGTATAAAAAAAGGTTGGCATGGAGCCAACCTTTATTTTAAAAAAAAAGCTATCTATTATAAATTTTCAGGGAATTCCTTCAAGTTATTTTGATATATTTTCATTCCTGTTTTTGGATCATAATTTGAACTTGGACCTGCAATACAGCCACCTTCACATGCCATAACTTCGATGAAATTACCACTGGTTTTACCTGTCTTTGCAAAAGCTTTAAGCATGTTAATTTTCTTTTTATCTAAGCCGTTTACAATAACGGGCTTGATATTAACATATGGTTTTATCTCAAGAACAGATTGAGCAACTCCACCACTGGCAGCATAGGCACGACCATGGTTTTTAATACTTCTGTCAAGTTCTATTGGGTTACCATCAATATTGATATTCCATCCTGCAAATAAACCTGAAAGCTCTTCAAATGTCATCACATAATCAACATTGGGATCTTCCATTCCTTCACGACGCTTTGCAATACATGGACCTATAAATATGAACTTGCCATTAGGATATTGTTTTTTAGCCAATTCAGCTGCGTAATACATTGGACTTTTTGTATGTGATACATACTGCTCCATGTTTGGTATATGTTTTTTTACAGCTGAAACATAAGCAGGACAACATGAGGTTGTCATAAATGGAGCCTTATTTTCTAGACGTTCTAGTAGTTCATCAGCCTCATTTACGGTTGTTACATTGGCACCTTTTGCAACTTCAATCACATCGTGGAAACCCAATTCTTTGATGGCGCCAATAACATTTTCAGTTTTATATTTGAATTGACCATACAGAGCGGGTGCAACCAAGGCGATTGTTTCTTGCTCTGATTTAAGTGACTTCATCACGTCAATGATTTGAGAGTTCTCCATAATTGATCCAAAAGGACAGGCTGTGATACATTTTCCACAGTCAATACATTTGTCTTCATCGATTTGCTCTTTACCATGCTCGTTTTTAGTGATAGCGCCTACGGGGCAAGCATTTTCACAAGGTACTGGCATGTAGATGATTGAATGATATGGACAAACATTCATACAAATTCCACAATTGATACAGCTTTTTGGATCAATTTGTGCTTGGCCATTTGCATTCCAACTCACAGCTTCTTTAGGGCAGTTCATCATGCATGGATGAGCAACACAACCTTTACATAGGTTGGTTACGATATATGAATTCTGAACGCATGATGTACAAGCTTCATCTACTACGGTTAATATTTTTTCAATTGGCTTTTCACGCTGCATAGCCTCTGTTGCATATTCAGCTAAAGTTTTAAGTTCATCACGATCTTCTTTAAGTTCGCAACCTAGTAATGGAATTAATTTTTCTTTAATTATTACTCTTTCTTTGAAAATACAACAGCGATCAGAGTAATCTCTGTTGCGAGGAGCCATTTCCAGAGGGACTCTATCAATGTTTGTAATAAGCTTTTCTTCGTTAAAGAGTTCAGCCATATTGGCTACTAAATCTCTTCGGATAATCATGGTATTATCAACGTAAGCCATATATTGGTATTTAGATGTACTAGTTAGATTGATTTTGACGCCGCAAAAGTAGATATAATATGTTTTTTTTTAGTGAAATATTTATATGTTATTTAATTATATTTTTGTGAAATTTAGTTTAACAAAAAAAGCTCGGATGAATCATCCGAGCTTTGTATGCCAATTATTTGATTTTGTATCGTTTTTATTTCTTTTCGACAGCCTTTAAACCGAGCTCTTCTCCTTTTTTGAGCATAAATTGATAGGCATCTTCATAGTTGTTTTGAATTTCCCCATCGAGGATGGCATCTTTTATTGCTGTTTTGATATCACCAATAACACGTGATGGAGAAAGATTGAATGTGCTGATAATCTCTTCACCGGTGATTGGAGGTTGGAAATTACGAATGGTATCTTTTTCTTCAACCTCTTTTAATTTCTGTCGGACCAATTGGAAGTTGTCAAGAAACTTTTTGACCTTAGCTTCATTTTTCGAAGTGATATCAGCCTCGCATAGAAGCATCAATTCGTCAATATCATCACCTGCATCGAAAAGTAAACGGCGAATAGCAGAATCGGTTACAAGTTCTTGTGCTAAAACGATAGGGCGCATATGTAAGGAAACCATTTTTTGAACGAATTTCATTTTTTCATTCAAAGGCAGCTTCATATTCTTGAATATTTTTGGAACCATTTTCTCACCAATAAAATTGTGAGCATGGAAAGTCCAGCCAATACCTTTTACAAATTTTTTGGTCTTAGGTTTTGCAATATCGTGAAGTAAAGCTGACCAACGTAACCACAAATTGTCAGAATGGCAGCATAAATTATCGAGTACTTCAAGGGTATGATAGAAGTTGTCTTTGTGACTGATGCCATTTCGAGTTTCTCTACCTTTAAGTTTCTGGAATTCTGGAAAGATGATATCAAGCAAGCCTGATTCATCCAATAGTTTAAACCCGATTGAAGGCTTAGGTGACATTACAATTTTATTCATCTCCTCAATAACTCTTTCTTGAGAGATGATATGTATTCTATCTTTATTGGTTTTAATCGCTTCGAAAGTCACATCAGAAATTTTGAAATCTAATTGTGTTGCAAAACGAATCGCACGCATCATTCTAAGCGGATCATCCGAGAAGGTGATCAAAGGATCCATAGGTGTTTTTATGATCTTGTGCTGAAGATCCTCAACGCCACCAAAAGGGTCAAGTAATTCACCGAAATTGTCTTTGTGTAAGCTTAAAGCCATGGCGTTAATAGTGAAATCCCTTCGTTTTTGGTCGTCATCCAAAGTTCCATCTTCAACAATAGGGTTACGTGATTCTCTTTGGTAGGATTCCTTTCGAGCCCCAACAAATTCAATCTCACAACCTTTATATTTCAGCATGGCTGTACCATAGCTTTTAAAAATAGAAACTTTGGTGTTACCAGCTTTTGCAGCTACTTTCTTCGCTAGTTCAATGCCGCTACCTATCACAACAACATCAATATCTTTCGATCCTCTTTCAAGAAAAAGATCCCTAACAAAACCTCCAATAACATAGGATTCAAGATTCTCTTTAGTGACAATTTCTGATAGTATAGGGAATATAGGGTGTGTTAAAAATCTCTTCACGTTCTTTTCTTGTTTGTATATCAATACGGGAGTTTCAATTCAGTTTATAAACTCTTTAGGCTCCACGAAGAGACAAAATTACAATTATTTAGGATGATTCTAAAATATAAAGAAAAATAATATGCGGTCAGATGGAAGACTTAATTGATTTTTCTAGGTGAATCGTTGTTTAGATCATTTTATACGGCATTTTGTCAGTTTTTAGCTGATTTTAACTTTTGGCATACCAATTGATATGTAAGAATCTATATATTTGTATTTTAAACTTTGTAATTATGGTAGAACATTTAACATTAGCATCTTTCAAGGAAAAGGTGTTTGATTTCGAAAATAATAAGGATTGGAAATTTGAAGGTAATAAGCCTTGTATAATTGATTTTTACGCCGATTGGTGTGGACCTTGTAAAACAGTTGCCCCTATTCTTGAGGAATTGAAGAAAGAGTATGGCGAAAAACTAGAAATTTATAAGATTAATACAGAAGATGAAAAAGAGTTGTCATCTGTCTTTGGTATTCAGAGTATACCTTCACTCTTATTTGTTCCACAAGAAGGACAACCTCAAATGGCACAAGGTGCTCTTTCAAAAGAATCTTTTAAACAAGCTTTCCAAGATGTTTTGGGTGTGAGTGAATAAGCTTTGAAAACGAGATTATTCATGTATATTTGAGTTTCAACATTAAATCAGACTATTATGAGAACATTTATAAAATCAGCCTTTCTACTTAGTTTTGTATTGCTAAGCCTTACAAGCTTTTCACAATCAAAAGTAATTGCTTTGGATGATGAAGGATTTAAAGAAAAAGTTTTTGACTTTGTGAAAGAAAAGGAATGGGTATTTAAAGGTGATAAACCTGTAATAGTCGATTTTTATGCGACTTGGTGTGGTCCTTGTAAAAGAGTAGCGCCTATTTTGGAAGAGTTACAAGAGGAGTATGGCGATGCCATTCAAATTTATAAGGTCGATACAGATAAAGCTAGAGGAGTTTCAGCTGCATTTGGTATCACAAGTATACCTTCCTTCCTATTTATTCCTGCCAAAGGACAACCTCAGATGGCAAAAGGGGCTTTTCCTAAAGCAACATTTGTGAAAGCTCTAACTGAGGTTATGGGTGTAAAGGAAGTGACTAAAGAAAAATAGAAGATTGTTAAGTCTTTAAATGTGAGAGCACCCAATACAATTGGGTGCTTTTTTTGTATCTAATACTTTTAGATACGATCACACATTCCTTGTATCTTTGTTGATAATCATAAGTTTAAGTCATTCTGTTTTGAAATGAACTAAGACTTGTATTTTAAGGAAATCAAATTACCTTTGCGCACTAATAACAGTGGGGTGCCTTAAATAAACGGGCTGAGATTATACCCTAAGGAACAGATTTATTTCGGTTTCTTACACCTGATCCGGATAATGCCGGCGTAGGGAATTGCGAAAATACGATTCGCCTGATATCTCATCTTAAGAACCTCATTGCAATATTTTTTTATCGAATGCTGATCATTCAGCCTAAAAAAACTTTATTGTAATGTCTACAAACAAATTCAATTCATTTTTTACCAAAGTAGTTTTACTACTTGTATTCCAATTCTTCTGTTTTGCAGGATTCTCTCAAATAACGCTTACAGGGAGAGTTTTAAATCAGGATGGAGATCCACTTCCGGGTGCAGCAGTTGTTATCAAAGGAAGTATACATGGTGTCTCTACAAATGCAGATGGAGAATATCAATTTGAAAACCTAAAGTCAGGTTCTTATGAGCTTATTGCAAGTTTTTTAGCTTTTGAGTCTCAAACACAAGAGATTGATCTTAAATCAAATTTAACTCTGGATTTTGTCCTAGAATACTCTGCAATACTTGCAAATGAGGTGTTGGTTTCGGCTACTCGTGCTGATGCGAAAACGCCGGTTGTTGTAACTAATGTAAGTAAGGAAGAGCTGAATAAAAGAAATTTAGGTCAAGATATCCCAATGCTATTATCCTTAACGCCATCATTTGTTACTTCTTCCGATGCTGGTGCAGGAGTTGGTTATACTGGTTTTAGAATTCGTGGATCGGATGCCAATCGTATTAACGTAACTGTTGATGGAATTCCATTGAATGATTCAGAATCACATGGTGTGTATTGGGTAAACATGCCTGACTTTACTTCATCTTTAGATGATATTCAAATTCAGCGTGGTGTGGGTACATCGACTAGTGGTGCTGGTGCTTTTGGTGCTAGCATCAACATGCAAACACAAAATGTGAACACGCAGCCATATGCCGGAATTTCAAGCTCGGCGGGTTCATTCAATACTTTTAAGAATACGCTTAAGCTTGGAACAGGTTTAAAGAAAGGTTTTGCTTTCGATACCCGTTTATCAAAAATCACGTCTGATGGTTTTATCGATAGAGCTAGTTCAAATCTGCAATCGGCTTATTTTTCTGCAGGATATTATGGTGACAGAACAAGTGTAAAGGCTAATGTAATTGTAGGTAAAGAAAAAACATATCAAGCTTGGAATGGCATACCGAAAGTACATTTAGAGAACGATGAAGCAGGTATGCAGCGTTATGCTGATCACGGTTTGGTAAGTCAGGAAGTTGTGGATCATATGATGACTTCTGATTCTCGTACTTATAATCAGTATACTTACAAGAATGAAACTGATAATTACTGGCAGAAGCATTACCGTTTATTCTTAACACACTTGTTTAAGGATAATACGAAGTTCAATATGGCTTTCCATTATACACAAGGTGAAGGCTATTATGAGCAGTTTAAGAAAAATGATAAGCTTAAGAAGTATGGTTTGGCTCCCATTGTAATTGGAGGTGAAACAATAGAGAAAACCGATATTATTCGTCGTAAATGGTTGGATAATGATTTTTACGGAACGGTGCTTTCTTTTTCGAAGAAAATGGAGGGACTTGATTTAGTTGCTGGTGGTGGCTGGAATAAATACGATGGTGATCATTTTGGTGAAATTCGCTGGATGAAGAATGCAGGTGATACATTCTTAGGCGATAAATACTACGACAATAAAGGGACTAAGGAAGAATATAATGCTTACGTAAAAGCGAATGTTGCTGTTGGTTATTACTTGAGCTTGTATGCCGATATGCAATTGAGAGGGATTGATTATAAAATCAATGGTACTGACTCTGATTTAAGAGACGTTAGTCAGAAACATGATTTCTTATTCTTTAACCCTAAATTTGGTTTGAATTATGAAATCAATAAGAATCACCGTCTTTTCGCTTCATTTGCTATAGCTAATCGTGAACCTAATCGAAGTAATTATACCGATGCTAAACCTGGTAATGTGCCTACAAGTGAGCGTTTGTTTGATTACGAACTAACTTATAAGATGTCGAAAGAAAACTTCTTATTCGAAGCAAATTTATTCTATATGGATTATAAAGATCAGTTAGTTCTTACTGGTGAGATTAATGATGTTGGTGGAGCTGTAATGGTCAACGTTGATAAATCATATCGAATGGGTGTTGAGTTGAGTGCAGCAACAAATATCACAGAGTCATTTTCATGGAAAGGAAATTTGTCTTTGAGTGAAAATAAGATTAAAAACTTTGTTGAGCATGTTGATAATTGGGACAACTGGGAAACTGGCGAGCAAACGATTAATGATTTAGGAACAACTGATTTGGCTTTTTCACCAAATGTAACGGCTAATTCAATCTTTTCGTATAATAAATCAGGATTCGGCATGCAGTTTATTTCTCAATATGTAGGTAAGCAGTATATTGATAATTCATCGAATAATGACAGAAGTCTTGATGCTTATACGGTATCAAATTTGAATTTCTCTTACGAATTCAAACCTAAGTTTGCTGAAAGTTTAAAATTCAATATTTTAGTAAATAATGTATTTAATGCCGAATATGAGTCGAATGCATGGGTTTATTCTTACATTTCTGGAGGCGAGCGTTTTGCTATGGATGGTTATTTCCCTCAAGCAGGAGCTAACTTTATGGCAGGTTTAAGCCTTACTTTTTAAGAAGAATAATTTATAAAATACTTCAACCAAGCTGAGAGTTTACTTTCAGCTTGGTTATATATATAAAAACGATGTTAGATTGGATTAGCGCAAATATTATTGAGATAATAGGAACTCTTTCGGGGTTTATATTTCTGTATTTAGAGATAAAGCAAAATAAATGGCTTTGGCCTGTTGGCTTATTTTCTGCACTGATGTATATCTATGTGTTTTTTATGGCTAAGTTTTATGCCGATATGGGGCTGCAGTTTTACTATGTCTTTATTAGTATTTATGGCTGGTTTCATTGGTCACGATCGAAAGGTCAGGATGTAAAGCAACTACCTGTTGTCAATTTAGGTAGGCGTCTGTTTTTTAAACTATTACTAGCAAGTTTATTCATCTATATCGCCATTTCTTTTATTTTGGTGAACTATACTGATTCCCCAATACCTTACTGGGATTCTTTTACAACTGCTTTAAGTATTATAGCCACCTGGATGCTAGCGAAAAAGATCCTTGAGCAATGGTTGGTATGGGTGATTGTAGATGCTGTTTCTATGGGCCTATATCTTTATAAAGAATTGTACCCAACTGCCATTCTGTTTGCCTTTTATTCGGTCTTGGCTTTGTATGGCTATATTCAGTGGAAAAAAGACATGGTAAAGTCTAAAGCATTCTAAAGCAATTCGCTACTTTTGTGACTCATAAGTTTAAAGGATAAAAAATGAGATCAAAATCAGCAGTTATATTGGCCAATGGTAGTTTTCCAATAAATGATATTCCTTTAAATATCCTAAAAACATCGGAGTGTATCGTATGTTGCGATGGAGCCATTAATAAGTTGGAAACTGCTGGTATAAAAGCTCATGCTATTGTAGGCGATTTAGATTCACTTTCCAACGATTTAAAAAGAAAGTACAAAGACATCATCCATCATTATTCAAATCAGGATACCAATGATTTAACTAAAGCAGTGAATTGGTGTTTGACTAATAAATACAATGATATTACCATTGTGGGTGCTACTGGCGAACGTGATGATCATATGATAGGCAATATCTTTCTCCTACCATCTTACACTAAAAAGATGAAAGTTAAAATGCTGACCGATTATGGTACGTTTACACCGATAATACGCTCCAGAAACTTCGATAGCTATATTGGTCAACAAATTTCAATCTTCTCACCAGAATCAGAAACGACTATTACTACTGCTAATTTACGCTACGAACTCACCAATCAGAAACTTGAAATGCTATGGCAAGGGACCTTAAATGAATCAATGGGGGATAGCTTTCGTATCGATTTCGAAGGTAATTCTCTAATTGTGTATCAGGAGTATGGAAAATAATTTTAATAGAGGATTCTGCATTGCCCGTTTTTACTATGATGAATAGAATTTCAATAACTTGACAGGTTTGACAGATCATAATATGGGGAAAATTAAATATATTTAGATCATTACTAATTTATTTAAAAGAATATTATGAAGAAAACTTTAGTTGTTATTTGTGTTCTGATAGCTTCTTGTAGTTTTGCACAAGATATTAAACTTGGTGCAAAAGGAGGTCTAAATATTGCGGACTTTGTTGGCGACGATACAGGAGGTAACGATGCCGTTACAAAATTATATTTTGGTGGTTATATTAATTCTCCAATAACAGAAAGATTATCTTTTCAACCAGAGTTATTAATTTCATTTCAAGGGACAGAAATTAAAGATGATTATTCTGGAGAGTCTGCAAAAATTAATACAAGTTATCTTAATATACCATTATTGGTGAAGATGGATCTTGGATCTAATGATTTTGTGAGTCTATACGCTGGGCCACAACTTGGTATATTGTTAGATGCAGAAGTTGAGATAGATGGTGACTCTGATGACATCGAAGATGAGATGAATAGTATTCAATTAGGCATAAACTTAGGGATTTCATTAAATGTGACTGAAGAGGTTGCTATTGATTTCAGATACAATAGAGGTTTATCTAAGGCTTTTGATGGTGAAGGGAAATTATTTTCTTCTGTAATTCAGATAGGAGCTTCTTTTTCATTCTAATTTTTGTAGAGCCGTAACTTATAAACCTCTAAGTATTATGTTCCCTTATAGGTTCTTTTTCATCTTGGCAAAGCTGTAGCTCTCCCATCTTTAGATTCTTATATCATCTCATCCTCAAATCTTCACATCTTCTCTTAACACATTTTAACTCTCATTAAATAAACTATCTTTGCGGCAAATATAAATTTTTAAGCAATTGCTATGAACCGCAACAACTATCTATTCCTTATTCTTCTATTTTTTTGCAGCACAAGCCTATTATCTGCACAATCAACAGAAGAGAAAAAGCCCATTAAAGTGAAATTTGGTGGCTATGTACATTCTCTATTTACCTATGACACCCGTCAGACAGTTAGTGCACGTGAAGGCTTTATTCTACTATATCCAAAAGATGAACTTATGGATGATAATGGTAAAGACATTAACAAAGGCAGTGTGTATAATATGGCTGTTATTCAGTCTCGTGTAAATGCAAAAATTACTGGACCAGATATCTTAGGTGCAAAAACCAATGGTTTATTGGAAGCTGAGTGGATTGGAAATGCAGAATCGGATGTAAACGGTATGCGTTTGCGTCATGCTTTTGTGAATTTGAATTGGGGTAAGACTTCTTTATTGGTAGGTCAAACATGGTCACCACTTTTTGTTGCTGAGGTATTTCCAGCTACTGTTGGAGCCAATGCAGGTTTACCATTTAAGCCTTTCGCTCGTAACCCTCAAGTTCGTTTAACTCATAAAACAAAGAATTGGAAGTTTTTGGCAGCCTTAGCTTCCGAGCGTGATTATACCAGTACGGGTCCTAATGGTTCAAGCAACCAATATTTGAGAAATGCAGGTTTACCAATCATGCAAGCTCAGATACATTATTATGCAGGAAAGCATTTAATTGGAGCTAGTGCAGAGTTTAAAAACATTAAGCCAACATTGGTAACGCCAAGTGGATATAAGGCTGATGAAACGCTTTCTTCATGGGCTTTAATGGGTTATTTCAAGTTGGATTTTAAGCCTCTTACTTTTAAAGCACAGGCAACTTACGGATCAAATATGACTGATGCTTTGATGTTAGGTGGATATGCGGCTAAAAGCTTAAATTCTGTAACTAATGAAGCATCTTATACACCAATTAAAGTGTTAGGTACTTGGGCCGACTTATCATACCAGAAGAATGACTATACATTTGGAGTATTGGCAGGTTACTCTAAGAACTATGGAGCAGATGATAAAGTTGTTCCAGGTATGATTTATAGCCGTAGTCAGAATATTGGAGAGTTGTACCGTATAGCTCCTCGAGTATGTAAGAAAATCAACAACCTTAAAGTTGAGCTTGAAGCTGAATATACGGCTGCAGCTTACGCTAATCTAGGTGGTATGAATGAGAAAGCAGAAGTTATCAGCTCACATTGGGTTGGAAATACTCGTATTTCAGTAGGATTATACTATTTCTTCTAAGAAGAAGTAACAAATATATTAAGGAAGCTTTACTGATGAGAATCGGTGAAGCTTTTTTTTATTCCGGATAATCGAGTTAATTGTTTATTTGCTGGCTAAGTTGATAAGCAAATCTTTATATTTTTCACTAATGATTTTACTGCTACAAGAGTAATTGTTGATGATAAGACTAATGGCGATTTGCTGTCCATCTTTTTTTGTCAATAGACCAGAATAGGAACGAACACCTGTCATGCTTCCCGTTTTCGCTTTGAAGTTACCTGCTAGTATACTTTGTTTTCCAAAACTCTTTAGCGTGCCATTTTTACCCGCTATTGATAGGGAATTGAAAAAAGTCTTAGCATTTTCACTTTTATTCATTTGAGTCAATATTTGATTCAAGGCTTTTACTGAGATAGCATTAAAATGAGATAGACCACTGCCATCAAATAGAAACAAAGCATTTGAGTCAACTCCCCTTGATTGCCAAAACTCTTTTACAGCCTCGATACCTGATAGCCAACTTGCTTCATTTTTTTTTGTCATTCCAATTTGAAATAATAAATGATCAGCAAAAAGGTTGATGCTTTTTTGATTGGTTACTGCTATAATTTCTGATAGGGGAGGTGAGTTAAATTGGACTAATGTTTTTTGAGTTTTAGTCTTAAATACTTGTTCTTTTATTGGAATTCCACCAGCATGAAGAACTTTTCTTAAATCTGAAAGCAGTACAAGTTCTGGTTTAGAAATCGCACCTTTAACTTTAAAGTCAGATCGGTATTGAGGAATCGTTCCTTCAATAAGCCTTTGTTCACTTGTTGTTCCACCAAAAATGTAAGCTCTGTCTTTATTGATTGTAGAACTCAATACCTCATTGGAGAAACTAATCCCATTTTGTTTGCTGTCAATCTTTTTTATCTCTGTGAGTTTACCAGCTTCTTTTGATTCAAAATGTAGGGTGTAGGTATTGTCCTTATAGCTTATAGGATGAGGAATGGCTCCATAATAGTTGCCAATATCTTCCCATATCCATGTTCGTGGAATTGAGCTTTTGAAGTAGTGATTATCAACTATAAGCTTACCATTAATCTGAGAAATCCCGTTATTTTTCAGCTCTTTATATATTGTAGATATAAAGCGATTGTTCTTAGGGAAATATTTTGAAGCCAAAGTAGGATCCCCATAGCCTTTGATGACGAGATTACCCATTAATATGCCGTTTTTATCAATTCGACCTGTGATAAAAACATCAGTTCTAAATTGAAAATCAGCACCTAAAATTTCGATAGCCGCAGCCGTTGTAACAAGCTTTTGAGTAGAAGCAGGCGTTAAACTTTTTTCTGATTGATGTTCAGCTAGAATCTCACCAGTTTCCAAATCCCGAATCTCAATACCAATACTGGCAGATTTAAAAATCTCTTGCTCCACAAAATGATCAACTATCTTTTGATCGCTAGATCTTTGTGCAAATAGAGAGAAGTTCATGAATGTAATTAGGACAAAGAAGCCTAATTTGGATATAAAATGATTCATATTGAATTGAGTCTAGTACGATAAAATATCAAGTGCTAAAATAGAGATAATCATAAATCATAGATCTGTAATCTAAACGATTTTAGTCTTCCATTTCATTTAGAATATTTTCAACTTCCTTTTCGGTATTGTGTAGTTTTTCTTTGCAAATTTTCAGAAGCTCTGATACACGCTTCACTTTATCGGAAAGTTGGTCCACATCCAATTCCTCATTTTCTATTGCCTGAATCGTTTCTTCAATTTCAGTGATGGCTTCGCGGTAGTTTATTTTCTTTTTAGGCATGATATTTATTATTTGTGATTTCTGAATTTGGATTGATGATTCTATGAGTGATAAAGGACTATTTTTTTATGCGTTTAATTTGACTCTCAACACTTCCTTTGGCAAATTTAGTCTCAATGATATCGTCTTCTTTTAGTTGGCTAATATCTTTTATTATCTTCCCATTGCTAAGTGTTAAGGTGTAGCCCTTTTTCAGAATGTTTTCAGGATCTGCATATTTTGCACTTTGTTCGAAAAGCTCAAGCTGGTGCTTGTGTTTATTGAAGAATCTTCTACTGACATTTCTTTGTTTTAGAACAAATCGATTTAAACTCATTTGTTCCATGTCAAGCTGATGCTTAATACTTAACTTTAAATCGAATGTGAAAGATTGAAGTTGATGTTTTGAATTACGCAAAAGACTTTTACCAGAAGTAATAATACTTTGGCTGAGCATATCTAATTGGTTGTTCTTACTCGCAAGAATTTGATGAACAAGTGGTGTGAATTTTTGAGATAGCTGTTGAAGTCGATCTGACGATTCCATTAGAATATCTTGTACACCAGCTAAGAAATTTTCCTGTAAACCTTCGTGATAAGATTCACATTCATCGAAACAATCGATTAAGAATTCAGCAGCAGCAGTTGGTGTTTTTACTTTTACATTAGCGACCATATCTACAACACTCTCATCACGTTCATGACCAATTCCCGAGATAACTGGCAAAGGAAATTGTGCAATATTTTGAGCTAAATCATACTTGTCGAAACAATTTAGATCGGAAGTTGAACCTCCACCACGGATGATAACTACCACATCAAAAACATCCTCGTAAGCGTATATTTTCTCCAGTGTGTCAATAATCGAAACTTCAGCCTGATTACCCTGCATAATAGCAGGAAAAAGTTTGTGATGAAATTGAAAGCCTTGTGAATTATTCTCCAACTGATCAACAAAGTCTTCATAACCAGCTGCTGTTGGCGATGAAATAAGAGCTATTGTTTTTGGGATTTCTGGAAACAGAAGATCTCTGTTCATATCGAAGACACCTTCTTGTTTCAACTTATCGATGACCTCTTTTTTTCTTCGAGCCATATCTCCCAAAGTATAAGTTGGGTCAATATCTTTAATATTTAGGCTATAGCCATATATCTCTTGAAATTCTACCGTAACTTTTATTAAAACCTTAATGCCAGAACTTAGTGCTTGTCCAGTGCTCGTCTTAAAATAGGGATTAAGCATTCTAAAGGTATAAGCCCATATGGTAGCACGAGCTTTCGCAGTAATTTGATCCGTGTTCTTGTCTTTTTCGATCAGCTCTAAATAGCAATGTCCTGGTTGAGTTTGTCTTAGTTCAGATATTTCAGCAACGACCCATATCTCATCCGAAAAGGCATCGGATAAATGCGATTTAACTTGATTGTTTAGTTGATATAAGGATATGCCTTTCACAGATTGGATTTTTATTGTTGATTGATTCGGTTTACGCACTACTTTACAAAGTACTTATTTTCCTCTTTGTTTCATTAAATACTCAGTAGGGTTTTCTATATAATGTTCAGGATCGATGTCTTTATTTTTATTCGCTTCCATAGCCTCCAGTTCCTGTTTTTGTATATTGTCAAGCTCACTTTGGTTATCTGCGACACCCATTACGTATGAAATTGTTTTTTCGATTTCCCCTTTTACAGTATAAAAAATCCATTTACCATGTCGTTTCCCGTTCTTATATGAGCCATCAATTTTGGTAATGCCATTTTTAAAATAAGTTGTGAAAAAAGAATCTAATCTTCTATTTGTGTAGTTGGCACAAATGATTTTCTTACCATCTCGATCATATCGTAACCACTGTCCATGCTTATTATTTTGCTTATATTCATAGGTCTCGTATATCTGTCCGTTTGGATAATAATAGGTGCTTAAGCCATCCTTTTCGCCATTTACGTAAAACTCTTGAATTCGAATTTGTTCATTTTTATCAAAGTATTGCCATAGCGAATCTTTCTTCTTATCGATATAATTACCGGTAGCAGACAATTGTCCATAAGTGTTGTAGAGTTGAGCTTTGGCATTTTTGCCTTTATTTGAAAAAATAAGAAGGGCTTTAATTGCACCATTCTTGTGAAAACGTTTCATCTCTCCTTTAGGGTAATCATCTTTAAAATTTCCTGCATAAACCCTTTTGCCTAATGGTGTCACATTTTCCCAATAGCCCTGTTTACGACCTTGTGCATCTTTTTTATTGATGTTTTGAGCAGATAAGGTCAACGAAAATAGGCAGAGTAAGCTAAAATGTAGGAATTTGTACATGAGTATATTCTTAAGGTGTTGGATATGATAGTGATAAAAATTTTGATTGTTCCTACTCAAAAATAGTAAGAATTTATGAATCTGTTTTTTGTTTTATCATAAAAAAATGAGTATTGGTATTGTTTATCAATATATATATGTTATGTTAGTGCTGTTTTTTAATTAACGAATTGATTTTATTTGTTAGTATTGTGTTTAGTAGGATGATAAGGGTAATTATTTAAAAATAGGATTTATGAAAATATTTAGATTGAGTGTTTGTATTATCTTATTGTTTTTTGGCTTTAGTGCTAAATCTCAAATAAACTGGTTGAATTCATATGATCAGGCAAAGGAAATTGCCAAAGAACAAAATAAATTAATAATTGTAGATTGTTGGGCAAATTGGTGTGGACCTTGTGTTAAAATGGATGATGAAGTCTGGTCAAGTGAAATAATTAATGCCTATGCAGATAGTTTTATTTTTGTGAAAATAGATTTGAGCTCAAGTTTTTCGCATCCGAATTTCACGGTTAAAGCTATTCCTAAGATATTTATAACAGATGCCTGGAATTCTCAAATGAAAGACTATACAGGTTATCAGAGTAAATCAAGAATGAATAATATTTTAAAATCTTTTAATTTTGATATTTCTGAGATTTATAATGCAAAGGAGGGAATCACCCAGAATAAGAAAGATTTTGCAGTTTGTTTAGAATTAGCTATGACATATCAAAAAATAAGCATTGGTTTAGAGCGGGATGCTTGTACTCCAATTAGATATTTAAGTATGGGTTATTTCAAAAAAGCTATAAAAGAATCGAAAAATAGAAAAGATATAAGATTAACTGAACAAGCAATTATTTTAAGTTGCCTTAATAAAAATTCAAAAAAAACTATTAAGATTCTACAGAAGCTTAAATCTGAAAATAATAATAACTTGATATTGAAACATGCTGTTTTAGCAAAAGCCTACTTTGCTTTGAAAGATATAAAAACAGCTAAAATGTATTTAGACAAAGTGAAATCTGAAGAATTACCTTATTATGATTTTCTAGAAGAAGAACGAAGTTTATTGAATTGAAAATACAGATACATTCGATTAATTTTTATTTTTAGATAAATAAGATTTTAGTGGATTGATATCTGTCAAAAAAAATAGATCTAATATTTAATATTAAATAAATGAGTTTTAGTTTAATTAGTCATCAGTACAAAGCTGCCACACGATCTCTCATATTTGGGAAGAGTTTGGGCATAAAGCTGGTTATGGGTTTTTTATTTTTTATCATCTCATTAGAGCTTTTGGGTTTTGCATTTTATGTTGGTACAACATTAGCCAAGCAGGGTGGCGATCCTTTAAATGAATTATTAAGTTATTTCATTTACTTTTTTGGAGCCATGTTGATCTTGCGATCGTTAATGCAAAAGTTACCAGCTATGGCCGGAACGCCATATCTTCTATTGCCTATAAAGAAGTCACGCTTGGTGAATTTTATTCTGACAAAGCCTCTCTTTAATGTGCTTAATTTGATTCCCATATTAATCATATTGCCACTTTTGTTTCCAATAGCTTCTTATCTCACATCATCTCAGATTTGGTTGGTTTTGGCATCCATAGTGATTTGCGATTTGTTTGTTAATTATTTGGCAATCTATATTAAAAGGGTGCAAATCAAGTACGAGATCGTTTTTTACATCTTCTTACTGACGATTGTTCTTTTTGGTGTTATCGATCATTTAAATTTGATTGATATTAAGTCTTATTCGGCTTCTGTTTTTCAGGCTATGATTCAGCAGCCGATTTTACTATTGTTTCCAACAGCTATGTTTGCTGTTGCCTATCTTTTAAATTATCGTTTGTTGTTTAGCAACTTTTCTTTGGAAGAATTCTCAAAAGGGAATGGTTCTTCAAAAGGAGCTTTAAGTCAGTTGACCTATTTTGAACGTTTTGGTAAGATAGGTGAATTTATGATGCTTGAAATGAAAATGATGATTAGAAACAAGCGTTCCCGTACCCTGTTAATGATATCTCCTTTGTTTGTCTTTTATGGTCTTATGGTTTATCCAAAGGCAGATGTGGTAGAAGAGATATCTTTAATACTCCTGATTGGTGTTTTTATGACAGGTAGTTTTATGATGAATTTTGGAATGTATTTATTCTCCTGGGAAAGTGGACATTTTGATCTGGTCTTAACTTCTAATACCAGTTATTTAAACTTTTTGAGGAGTAAGTATAACCTAATGGCTTTATCATCATTAGTGATGTACTTTTTGGTATTACCCTATACTTATTTTGGTTTCTCTATTTTATTAGTAAACACAGTTGCATTGATCTTTAATATTGGTGTTAATACTTTTATGCTACTATATTTTGCTTGCAATAACAATAAGTATATGGATTTGTCAGGAGGAGCAGCCTTTAATTTTCAGGGGGTAAGTGGACAACACTTTGTTTTGATGATTCCTCTTATATTATTGCCACTTATTCTATATGCTCCTTTCGGAATTATGGAATCTCCTATTATGGGTCTAGTGACTATTGGAACCATTGGATTATTGGGAATTATTTTTCATGAGAAGTTACTCGTAGCAGTTACAAAACGATTTATTAGCAAAAAATATAAAATGGCCGAAGGCTTCAGAATTAAATCTTAAGGTGATGATAAAAATAGAAAATCTTAAAAAATCTTATAATGGAGCTCTCGTATTAGATATTGATGAGCTAAATATAAAAGAAGGTAATAGTTTTGGCTTAGTTGGTAATAATGGTGCTGGTAAAACAACTCTTTTCAGGTTAGTATTAGACTTAATTAAAGCCGATATAGGTTTTGTTGAATCAAAAGGTATTGATGTAAAAAGAACTAGTGATTGGAAAACCTATACAGGGAGTTTTTTGGACGAAGGTTTTCTCATTGATTTTTTAAGTGCTGAAGAATATTTCAATTTTATAGCTAAGATCAATTCGGTCTCTAAATCAGAATTGGATGCTTTAATAGATCAGTTTTCTGATTTCTTTGGAGGGGAAATCCTAAATCAGAAAAAATATATACGTGATTTTTCAAAAGGAAATCAAAAAAAGATTGGAATTTTTGCTGCGATCATGAGCCAGCCAGAAGTTTTGGTTCTTGATGAGCCTTTTGCGAATCTAGATCCTTCATCACAGATTAGATTAAAGCAATTATTAAAAGATCTACAAAAGAATAAAAATGTATGTATGTTGATTTCATCTCACGATTTGAACCATGTAACAGAGGTTTGTGAGAGAATTGTCGTTCTGGAAAAAGGGAAAATTATTAATGATCTTAAAACTTCAGAAGATACTTTGAGAGATTTAGAAAGTTACTTTAGTGCAGAAGTATATTCATAATCTCAGATTACAATTAATCTTAAGATAAAAAAACGCCAAGCAAAATCAATTGCTTGGCGTTTCTATTATATATCAGTCATGTGATTTATAAAATCATCATTTCTAATTTGTCGCTTATTTTACTTCTTCGAAGTCAACATCAGTTACCTCGTCATCAGCTTTAGCTTGTTGTCCGCCTTGAGCACCTGCATCAGGTCCTGGCTGTCCACCTTGCTCTTGAGCATTGTAGATATCCTGAGAAGCTGCTTGGAATACAGTATTCAATTCTTCAATTGCTGTATTAATTGCTTCAAGATCCTCAACTTTGTGAGCTTCTTTCAATTTGTTAAGCGCATCTTCGATAGGCTGCTTCTTGTCAGCTGGCAATTTATCACCTATCTCAGTTAGTTGCTTTTCAGTTTGGAAGATTGTACTGTCAGCTTTGTTCAAAGTATCAACTCTCTCTTTAGCTTTGTTGTCAGCTTCTTCGTTAGCTTTAGCTTCGTCTCTCATACGAGTGATTTCTTCGTCAGATAATCCAGAAGAAGCTTCGATACGAATCGACTGCTCTTTTCCTGTTCCTTTATCCTTAGCAGATACGTTCAAGATACCATTCGCATCGATATCGAAAGTAACCTCGATTTGTGGTACACCACGCTGTGCTGGAGGAATGTTGTCTAAGTTGAAACGACCAATAGATTTGTTACCATTTGCCATTGGACGCTCACCTTGTAGTACGTGAATATCTACAGCAGGTTGATTGTCGGCAGCAGTTGTAAAAGTCTCAGTCTTCTTAGTAGGAATAGTTGTGTTGGCTTCAATTAATTTAGTCATCACAGCTCCCATAGTTTCAATACCCATTGAAAGTGGAGTTACATCCAAAAGAAGAACATCAGTTACTTCTCCAGTCAATACACCACCTTGAATAGCAGCACCTACAGCTACAACTTCATCAGGATTAACCCCTTTTGAAGGTGTTTTTCCGAAGAAATCCTTTACGATATTCTGAATAGCTGGAATACGAGTTGATCCACCTACTAAAATAACTTCGTCAATTTCTGAATTAGAAACACCAGCGTCTTTCATTGCTGACTTACAAGGAGCAAGTACAGCTTGAATCAATTTGTCAGATAATTGCTCGAATTGTGAACGAGAAAGAGTTCTAACAAGGTGCTTAGGCATTCCGTCAACTGGCATGATATATGGCAAGTTGATTTCAGTGCTAGTAGAACTAGAAAGCTCAACTTTCGCCTTTTCAGCAGCTTCTTTCAAACGTTGAAGAGCCATAGGATCTTTACGAAGATCAAGGTTCTCATCTTTAATGAATTCTTCAGCTAACCAGTCAATAATGATTTGGTCAAAGTCATCACCACCTAGGTGAGTATCACCATTAGTTGATTTTACTTCGAATACACCATCACCTAATTCAAGGATAGAAATATCGAAAGTACCACCACCAAGGTCAAATACTGCAATTTGCATGTCTTTGTCCTTCTTATCAAGACCATATGCCAAAGCTGCAGCAGTAGGCTCGTTGATAATACGCTTAACTGTTAAACCAGAAATCTCACCAGCTTCTTTAGTTGCTTGACGCTGTGCATCGTTAAAATAAGCAGGAACAGTAATAACCGCTTCTGTTACTTCTTGTCCTAAGTAATCTTCAGCAGTTTTCTTCATTTTCTGAAGAGTCATTGCTGAGATCTCTTGTGGAGAATATTTTCTATCGTCGATTAAAACACGAGGTGTGTTGTTATCGCCTTTTACTACTTTATAAGGTACACGTCCAATTTCTTTAGATACTTTATCGTGAGTTTCACCCATGAAACGCTTGATAGAGGAAATAGTTTTAGTAGGGTTAGTAATCGCCTGACGTTTTGCAGGATCTCCAACTTTTCTTTCTCCATTTTCAATAAAAGCCACAATTGATGGTGTGGTTCTTTTTCCTTCGCTGTTAGGAATTACAACTGGTTCATTTCCTTCCATTACAGAAACACAAGAGTTTGTTGTTCCTAAGTCGATTCCAATAATCTTACCCATTTTACTATTTATTTTGGTTTTAAAATATTCAATTTTGTTTTGAGTTCTATTTCAAACTCGATTGGATTTAATCAAAGGCTGTGCCAATTTTTTTTTTGCCAAAAGCAATGCATATTTGGCACTGAGATTGCCAAAATCAAGTATTGCCATGACAGAATAGCTGCCAAAAAGACAGAATACCGACATTAATTGTGAAAGAAAATCATGACTTAGGCAGTTGTTATTGGTGATATATATTGCCTGGTTTATTAGATATCGACTAATTTAGAATACTCCAAAGGTCTATTTATCTCTATCTGTTTCAACTTATTTCAATCTTTTTCTAACTTTGCGGAGTAAATATGCAATACTTAAGTAGCTTTGCAGATTCAACTATTTAAAAATTAGCAAGAAGAAAAGATGTCAATTCATAAAGAATCAATCAAACGAGTAACCACTCATATCCTTTCAGAGATGAAATTGAAAGGAGAAAAAATCGCCATGTTAACTTCTTACGATTTTTCGATGGCAAGTATTGTTGATAAGTCAGGTGTGGATGTGATTCTAGTTGGAGATTCCGCTTCGAATGTGATGGCTGGTCATGAAACAACACTTCCTATTACACTTGATCAAATGATTTACCATGGAGCTTCTGTGGTTCGTGCTGTCAATCGTGCTTTGGTTGTTGTCGATTTACCATTTGGTACTTATCAAGGTGATTCGAAAGAAGCTTTGTGTTCTTCAATTCGTATCATGAAGGAATGTAGTGCTGATGCGGTAAAATTAGAAGGTGGTCGTGAAATAATTGAATCGGTTAATCGAATTCTATCAGCCGGTATTCCAGTAATGGGACACTTAGGTTTAACACCACAGTCGATCCATAAGTTTGGTTCGTATGCGGTTCGAGCTAAAGAGGAAGAAGAAGCTGATAAACTATTGGAAGATGCTAAAATGCTTGAGGAAGCAGGTTGTTTTGCAATTGTATTAGAAAAAATTCCGGCTAGCTTAGCGACTAAAGTAGCTAAAGCACTTTCAATTCCAGTTATTGGAATTGGAGCAGGAGGAGGCGTTGACGGTCAAGTATTAGTTGCTCATGATATGCTGGGGATTACTCAAGAATTCTCCCCTCGCTTTTTAAGAAGATATCACAACTTATTTGCTGAAATGAAAGGCGCTGTTGAGAATTATATTCAAGATGTTAAGTCGAAAGACTTCCCAAGTGAAAGAGAGCAGTATTAAGAATTATAAATATAGAATTAGTAGTTCATTAATTGCTAATTAGGCATTAAGATATGGCAAAAGAAAGAGTTTTAGATATATTATTTGAGGATAATCATATTATAGCTATTAATAAGCGAAGAGGGGATATTGTTCAGGGTGATAAGACTGGGGATGAGCCTTTAAGCGAAAGAGTAAAGGCTTATATAAAAGAAAAATATAAAAAGCCAGGTGAGGTTTATTTAGGATTACCACATCGACTTGATAGACCTGTTAGTGGAGTTGTCGTTTTTGCTAAAACAAGTAAGGCACTAACTCGCCTTAATTTGATGTTTCAGCAGAAAGATGAGCAAATTAGCAAGATCTATTGGGCTATTGTTAGTAAATGTCCAAGACTTGAAGAAGAAGTGTTGACTCACTATATGTTGAAGAACGAGGAAAAAAATAAGAGTAATGTTTTCGACAAGCAGAAAAAAGGAGCTAAGGAAGCAATTCTGGAATACAAGCTTATGACTCGATCTCAAAAATATTTCTTACTAGAAGTGAAACTTCATACAGGACGTCATCATCAAATTCGTGGACAACTGGCAAAAATTGGTTGTCCCATTCGAGGTGATTTGAAGTATGGTTACCTTCATGCAAATAAAGGTAAAGGAATTGATCTTCATGCTCGTGAGATTAGCTTTATGCATCCAGTAAAACAAGTGCCGATTACTATTAAGGCTCCAATACCTAAGAATGATAACCTTTGGAAAGAACTATACCATTTGGTTATAGGAAGATCTTAAGTTTAGTAGAGGAAACTCACTGAAAAATAAAATGGCTAAATCATCAGCGTGAGCTTGAGGATTTAGCCATTCTTTTTTGAAATAAAGCTGATACTTATTCATCAAGCATATCTTTTTCGAAATACAAAGGAAGCAATTGTTTGATGTTTGCTATTTCGAATATTTGTTTTTGTCCGTAAAGGAAAACCTGCATGGGCGTATTGTGACGCTCTTCAGTTTCCAATAAAACCTGACGACAACTACCACATGGAGGAATAGGTCTTTCAAGAAATTGCCCATTATTATAACAAGCAATGGCAATACTTTTTACAGGGATATTAGGGTATCTAGAATTGGCATAAAACATAGCAACTCTTTCTGCACATAAACCAGAAGGATAAGCTGAATTTTCTTGATTACTTCCTTGAATAATTTCACCATTTTCAAGTAGAATCGCTGCTCCTACACTGAATTTTGAATAGGGAGAATATGATGATTGAGTGGCTTCTTTGGCTTTCTTAATCAATTCTTGATTGATAGAATTTAGTTCTTCAATTGAATTGTATTCTAGAACAGTTGTAATTATTTGAGTTTTCTTCATTACCATACAAATTTCCTGATAAATAAATTTTTATTACAAATTAACGGAGAGTAGTAGGATTGTATTTTGATTTCCTATTTTTATGGTTGTTTACTAGAAGTGGCGATAAAGATATAGAATTATTATCAATATTTTGTAAAATGAATTCTAATCCCATTGAAAATCATATTTTTCAGATTTGATGATAAGCAATATACTTCTAGTAAAAAGATATTATTTATTCTGATCCTTATAATAAAGATGCATATATGAAACTACATAAAGCTCTACTTGTTCTTTTAACTTGCTGTTTGTTTTCAACATTAGCTTTTGCTGAAAAAACATCGCGAAAGGCTTATATTTCCAAGTATAAACAGTTGGCAATTACTGAAATGGAACGTACTGGAATACCTGCTAGTATAACCTTAGCTCAAGGTTTACTTGAATCAGGTAATGGCAATTCTACTTTAGCTACAAAGGCAAATAACCACTTTGGAATAAAATGTCACGATTGGACTGGGCCCTCCATTAAAATTGATGATGATAGGAAGAATGAATGCTTTAGAAAGTATAAGGATCCTTATCAATCTTATAAAGATCATTCAGAATTTTTAACGAATAGATCTCGTTATGAATTTTTATTTAAGTTAAAGCTAACTGACTATAAGGCTTGGGCAAAGGGATTGAAGAAGGCAGGTTATGCAACGCATCCCAAGTATGCTCATATGCTTATCGATATTATAGAGGAAGAAGAATTGTATCTTTTTGATAGTAATGCAAAGAGACATAAGATTAAGCATTCCGAAAAATCAAAATTTGAGAAAAGCTTAGGGAACTTAGATTTAAGATTAGAAGTCGCTAATGGTGTTCATTTTATTAAGGTTATAAAGGGTGATACTTTTTATAACTTAGAGAAGAACATGGATGTTAGTCGTGCAAAACTTTTGAAGTATAATGAACTTCCTAAGGATTATGTTTTGGGCATTGATCAAATCTTATATTTCCATAAGAAGAGAAATAAGGCAGCAAGAGGCTACAATTTTCATCTCGTAAAAGCAGGTGAGACTTTATATGATATTGCACAGAAATATTGTGTGAAACTTAAAAGGATTAGAAAATTCAATAACTTTTCTAAAAAACATAAAGTTTCAGAAGGAAATCGAATCTACTTGAGGAAAAGATAAATATTTTTTGAAAATAGTTGAAAAGAGAAAGGTTTATTAAAGCCTTTCTCTTTTTTATTTTATGGATTTGTAGATTTCCATAAGTCGTTATTTATGAGTGTTATGATTAGGAATTATCTGTGATTAATTATACATTGAGCAGTGGGAAATTGATGTGATTTTATCTTACGAAATATAGCATATCATTTATTTGGATCTTATTTTTCACCAAAACACTTAATCATGACTAATCTAATGCAATTGCTGAAAAACACGAGCTTGCTCCTCTTGTTATCAGCTTTTCTTCTTGTACCCAATGTTTCTAATGCCAAGAAGAAGAAACCGGAGCTTGAAAAGAAAGATACTTTAATAAATTCGAAACTTCTGAATGGACTTAAATTCCGAAATATTGGACCTGCAACGACCTCGGGTAGAATTGCTGATTTTGCAGTAAACCCAAATAATCATAGTGAATACTACGTTGGGATAGCCAGTGGTAATATTTTCAAAACAACAAATAATGGAACAACTTGGAAGCCCGTTTTCGACAAATATGGGTCTTATTCTATTGGAGTTGTAAGTATGGATCCTAATAACAGCAATGTTGTTTGGGCAGGAACAGGAGAGAATAACCATCAACGAGCTTTAGGATATGGTGATGGCGTATATAAAACTATGGATGGTGGAAAGAGCTGGAAGAATATGGGTTTGAAAGCATCTCGCCACATTGGAGGTATTGTTATCGATCCACGAAATTCCAATATAGTTTTTGTTGCGGCTGAAGGTTCAGCATGGGGACCTGGTGGTGATCGTGGCTTGTATAAAACTATGGATGGCGGAATAACTTGGAAGAAGGTACTAGCCATAAGTGAAAATACCGGTGTTAATAATGTGATTATCGATCCTGTAGAGCCAAATATCATGTATGCAACATCGGAACAAAGACGTAGACATGTGTATGCTAAAATTAATGGCGGACCAGAAAGTAATATCTATAAATCAACTGATGGTGGGGAGACATGGCGAAAGCTGACGTCAGGTTTACCTATGGTTCATAAGGGAGGAATGGGAATTGCCGTTTCTCCAGTGAATCATAACTATGTTTATGCCATAATTGAGGCTGCTGATGATAAAAGCGGTTTTTTTCGATCAACAGATAGAGGAGAATCATGGATTAAAATGAGTTCTCATGTGAGTAGTGGTCAGTATTATAATGAGATTTATTGTGACCCCATCGATGCTGATAAAGTGTATTCAGTAGAAACCCGATCTCATGTAACTGAGGATGGTGGTAAGACCTGGACGCGATTGGGCTTGAAGAATCGCCATGTTGATGATCATGCAATATGGATTGATCCTAATGATACGAAGCACTTCATGATTGGTGGTGATGGAGGGATCTACGAAAGTTTTGATGCAGGTGCTAATTACTTATTTAAATCAAATCTCTCTGTAACACAATTCTATCGTGTACAAGTGGATAATGATAAGCCATTTTATAATATTTATGGAGGAACTCAAGATAATAATACGCTTGGAGGACCGTCAAGAAATATTAATAGAAAAGGCGTTACAAATGCCGAATGGGATCCTATTCTAGGTGGAGATGGCTTTTGGGCTCAAGTTGATCCGACTGATCCCAATATTGTGTATTGTGAATATCAATATGGTAACTCATTTCGTTACGATAAAAAAAGTGGTGAAAAAATAAGTATTAAGCCCCGGGAAAGAAAAGGTGAGCTGACTTATAAATGGAATTGGAATGCACCTATGATTATATCTTCTCATAATAATAAGAGACTATATGTTGCGGCTAATAAATTATTTAGAAGCGAAGATAGAGGAAACTCGTGGGAAGTCATTAGTGATGATTTGACCAGTGGAAAAGATCGTGATTCATTTAAAGTGATGGGTAAATATTGGGGAACTGATGCCTTAAAAAAACATGTTTCTACTTCTCAATTCGGAACCATCGTTTCATTGGCTGAATCTCCAATTAATGAAAATATTCTGTATGCTGGTACTGATGATGGATTGATTCAAATGACACAAGATGGAGGTCAGACTTGGGAAAAGACTGCTGTGTTTATAAGCGTTCCTGAAATGACTTATATCAGTGATATTCTACCATCAAAATTCGATGAGAACACTGTTTATGCTGCCTTTGATAATAGGAAACGTGACGATTTTAAACCTTATATTCTAAGAAGTTCAGATAAAGGTAAAACTTGGGTAAGCATTGCTTCCAACCTTCCTAAGAATGGAACGGTTCATACGATAGAACAAGATTTTATTGATCCAAATCTTTTATTTGTTGGGACAGAATATGGTATATTCTTTACGAATGATGATGGGAAAAACTGGGTGCAGTTAAAGTCTGGTATTCCAACGATTGCTGTTCGAGATTTAACGATTCAAGAGCGCGAAGGCGATTTGGTTGCTGCTAGCTTTGGACGTGGCTTCTATATTCTAGATGATTATTCACCATTAAGGGATGTAAAGCTTGATCTTGTAAAGAGTGATGCTCACCT
Organism: Ancylomarina sp. YFZ004; assembly: GCF_054254355.1. Classification (NCBI taxonomy): domain Bacteria; kingdom Pseudomonadati; phylum Bacteroidota; class Bacteroidia; order Marinilabiliales; family Marinifilaceae; genus Ancylomarina; species Ancylomarina sp. YFZ004. The sequence continues at coordinate 28,442 of NZ_JBTCHQ010000008.1, read as the reverse complement.
TTTCCCAGTTAAGGATGCTTTAATGTATATTCAAAAAGGAGGTAAAGGAAGCATGGGAGCGACTTATTTTACAGCTCCTAATCCAGTTTTTGGTGCAATTTTCACCTACTATTTAAAGGATGTGCCTAAAACTGCTAAACAAATCCGAAAAGAGAAGGAGGCGAAGTTATTAAAAGCGGGTGATTTTATTCCACAAGCAAGTTGGAAAGAATTGGACGATGAGACTATAGAGTTAACACCCTATCTGGTTTTTACTATTAAAGATGCTGATGGAATGGAAGTTCGTAAGCTGTCGGTAAAAGCACAAAAAGGAATCAATCGGACCCATTGGGATTTAAAGTTTCCTTCTGTACGACCTTTAAAGAACAAAGAATTTAAACCTACAGGAAAAGTTCAATCTGGAATGTTTGCTATGCCTGGGGCGTATCAGGTAGAAATGGGAATGGTCGTTAATGGCAAATACAAACAATTGGCTAGCCCAGTTAAATTCAATGCAGTTCCATTGAATAACACCACACTTCCTGCAGGAAGTAGAGCTGAACTGGTAGGTTTCCAAAAGAAGACAAGTCGAATGTCTAAAGCTATTCAGGGAAGTCGTCAGTTAATTGAAACTTATAAAGCTAAATTTGCTGCTATTAGAACAGCTTTAATTCAAACACCATCTCTTTCTGATAATTTGAATGAAAAAGTAGAGCAACTTATTGAAGATCTAAGTCAAGTTGATTTCCTTTTTAATGGCGTTAAAGCTCGAGCGAGTTGGGAAGAGATTCCTCCTACAAAGCTCCCAATTTCCAATAGAATCAATAATATTATTGGAACACATTGGTCAAGTACTTCAGGAATTACTCAAACGCAAAAAGATCAGTTTGAAATTTTGAAAGGTGAATTTCCTATAGCACTGAAGAAGTTGCATAAAATAGCTGATGATATGAATTGGGTAGAAGATGAATTAGAGAAACAGGGTGCTCCTTGGACTCCAGGAAGAGTACCTACTTATGACGTAAAATAAAATTTTAAGGATAGGTGTGTTGAACATCAGATCTTAAATTATAAAAAAATAAATGGGACAATCCTCTTAATTGGATTGCCCCATTTTTTTAACAGACTATTTTGAATTTATTTTTCTAATTGTTCTTTTGTTCTACTTAATAGTAGTGAATCTGCCAGCTGAATGGCTGTCAAGATGATCAAGCCAAATGCAAGAGGGGATTTAAATTTCAATACAAATTCAAGGAAAATATTAGCTTGCTCAGTTCTGAAGTAAAATAAGAAGGCGACTGTGAAGGCTATAATAACAAATAAACCTAAGGACATCATCAGATGTTTCAATAAGGCTTCTCTTATCGATTTTCGCTTTTCAACAAGTTCAGTGACTTGATCTGCAAAATCGGTAGGAATAGATATCTCAAAATCGTCCTCTAGACTTTCCTTCATCATTTGATCAATAAAATTCAATTCCTCCAAGTTGAATTTATCCTCTGTATATTTATCTTGATTTTTTTGCATATCAGTTCTATTTATAACTAACTAATTCGCTGTTTACAATCAGTTCTTTTAATAATTTACGGGCTCTAAAAATATAGTTTTTTACAGTCCCTTCAGGTAAGCCTGTTATTTCAACTATTTCTTTATAGCCCATCTCTTCCAGATGATACAAACTGAGTACCGTCTTATATTGAGAGGGTAGTTGATCCACCATTCTCCTCACATATGCTTTCAATTCCTTCTTTTCAACTATATTCTGAGGATGATCATTTGTTATCATGTCGTCGTGCAAAAACTCTCTCTCTGAGTCATCGATATCGGTTTCAGCTTTCTTTTTCTTAATGTGGTTGACTGCCACTCTGTAGGCAATTGTTGCAATCCACGTTGAAAGCTTTGAATCTCCCCTAAACTCTGGTAATTTCTGATGCACTTTTATAAATACTTCCTGACAGATATCCTCCAAATCTTCCTGTCGGTTCAACAAACGGGCAGCCACGTGAAATACGAGTCGCTCATATTGCTTCACCAAAAACCGAAAGGCCTGTGGATTACCATTACATATTTGGTGTATCAGTTCTTTTTCCTTCATCTTCTACTTGAGTAGACAAGCACTCGTTTAAATAGGTTGCAACAAAATCACTAAATTCTGAAAAATATTTCATGGATGTATTTTCAGCAGTTCTAAAGTTAGCTATTTATTGATGAAGATTAGATAAATGAAAGAGTCCATAAGTTTAATAATATGGGTGTTCAAAAAAATAATTCAAACATTTTGCAACATTTTAAAAGCTTCATGGGTCTAATAGGCAAACACATTGAAAAACTTAAAAATTGAAATATGAATATTGGTGAATTATTAATGGTTGCAGTGGTGTTCTTTAGTATCATCACCTTTGTGAAGGTCTTATCTTCTCACTTTCTGAAAAGAAAAATTATTAAAACGGGACATTTTGATCGAGCTGATATTTTGGATCAGAATACAGATGTAGAAGTTAAGAAGCAAGTCGAGTACGATCAGTATCCAGCCTTAAAATGGGGCTTGGTTGCTTTCTTTGGTGGCTTAGGATTTATAGCTCTGGAAATATTAGGTTTGGAATATCCTATATTCAAAGAATATAGAAGTGCTATGCCTTATGGAATATTCTTTGTTTCGGTTTCGATCGGATTCTTAGCGTATTATTTCATAATGAGTAGAAAGATTAACGGTTGATATTATTCTTCAGTTTAAAAAAGCTCTCAATGCAAGATGTATTGGGAGCTTTTTCTATTCACACTCAATAAGTAATAAAAAAAAATACAACTTACTGATAAAGAAAATATTCAAATAAATTTAGTTAGATTTACATGTTTTTTTGACATGTACTGATTATACAGTATGTTCAATGCATTATTTGTAAATATAAAAGGTCGATTAATATGGCATTTGATTACGGAAAGAATACTATAAAAATTAAAAACCCATTTAAACTTGAGGGACTTTTTGATGTTGCTCAAGGCTTAATAATTCTTATTCTTGGAATTATTTTGGTTTTTAAAATAAGAATAAGCTTAAGTGAAAATATGAAAGAGATAGCTTGGGTAGAGCTTTTTGCAGCACTTATTTTTATAGGCTTTAGTTTAAGATCGATCATAACTGGATGTGTGAGGATGTTTCGTTTTTTGGTGGGAAGGAATATGCCTTCAGATTTGTCACCATTCCCTTATGGTGAAGAGACCATCGAAAAAGTTTTGATGAATAGGGCAAATCCGACTTTTATAGAGAAAAATGATTTCGTATCAAGATTAATTATTAGTCTTTTTAATAAGTTTTTATTTCTACCGATAGGGTTTAGAAATTTAATAGAAGCTATTTCTTCCATAATATTGAGCTATCTGATATTGGTTGTCGTTTTTTTAATTGCTGTTTTCTCTACTTCTATTGGTTTAATCAATCTTACCGATAAAGAAGCTATTATCAATATATTTGGCATCTTATTTTTAATACAGCAGTTATATATCTGGTTTAAATATCGCCCTTCAAAGGCTAGGATTTCACAGATGCATCCAAATGTATTTGGATTTCGAAATATTGTAATTACAATTGTTCTTGCAATTTTAACACCTGTAATTCTTGAGGTTGCTACTAGACAAGGTCTCTTTTTACCTAGACTTGATATTAATATTGGTGTTCCAATATTTTTACTTTTTATATTTTCTTCTTTAGTTACATTTTGTGCCTATTATCTGTCGGCTAGTCGTTTAAAGACTCTTGATCCAGAAACAGATGTTAGTGAATATAAAGAACACTTACAATTAGCTGTTCATCCTAAAGATTTGTTTAGGTGTTTTGAGATGGAGATGGCTAATAAGCGTTATAAGGAAATGCCGAATAGAGTTTATAAAGCGATTAAGCCCGTTTTGGAGTTGGAAGGAAGTGAAAATAAAGGAAGTTTTCATGGGAGTACAGTTCAGGAAACTCAGCCAACGGTTAAAGAGAATGAACTGCCTTTAATGGCACAAAAAATTAGGCTGATAACTGCTATATTAGGTCGTGTATTCTTTGTTATTAGCGCCTTATATTTATTTTTCAGTATTGGATCATTAGGGTCGAATACAACACTAGGGGCAATATTTAATCTTTTTTATTATCCTTTATTGTTAGGTGTTTTTGCCCATTTCTTAACTCGAATTGCCCATCTGTTCTATTCTGAAGTTCAATTCTCATCTTATCTGGTTCATTTCTTTGCTGATGGAACTTATAGCGAATCTCAGGTATCTACAGGGATGTCGGTATATGATAGTAATAGAAGTGAGAATACGGTTACTAATACTAGTTCTACATCATGGATACTGGTAAGTGAAATTATAACTTCTACTTTTGCTGATTCTTCAACAAGAAATCTTGAAGGGAATAGGTATATTTTAGAAATGTATAAAGCTGAGGAATTTTTAGAAGATATTGTTGGAAGTTTTAATGATTATCTAAAGAATAGAGACTTATTAGTTGGATTCAATTCTAAGGAAGATTATGAGCGTTCATTAAACTTCCATAAGCTTAATGAGATTACACGAGCAAATAAAAATGCAAGTAATGAGGCTATTGAAACGGTTGTTGAGAGAGAAAAGCTACAAGAATAATTAGTCTGAGATTTTATTTTTAATTCATAAATGCCTCCTAACCAAGGAGGCATTTTTAGTTTCAAACTTCATATTCTAAAAGCAATGTCCATTTTCGTTTATTAATTTCTTGGCGATAAGTCGACGTGATGTTTTACTATCTAAGCCACTATGCTTGGTAAAGCGTTTGATACCAAGTAGCATCATTCTTAATTCATCACCTTCGGCAAAAGAGTTAAGAGCATCCTTTGCATTTTTGTTAATACGATCAGCTGCATCGTATATAAAAACTTCGACCATGGCTATTTGTTCTTTGTATGAGTCAGAATCCTTGAGCTCTATCAATTTTTCAACTCTTAATAGTATTGATTCAGCCAAGTAACAATCCATTATGATGTCTGAAATATTCATTAGGATCTCCTGCTCTTGGCCTAATTTCTGCATAAACTTTTGAGCAGCAGCACCAGCGACCAAAAGAGCAGCTTTCTTAAAGTTTGCCACGAGTTTATTTTCCCTAACGAATAAGCTCTCATCTATTTCACCAAAATCAGGAATAGACATGAGTTCTTTGGCAACCGCTTGTGATGCTGATAAAAGAGGAAGTTCATTCTTAAAAGCTTTTTTCAGCAGAAAATCTACTGTCAGCATGCGATTGATTTCATTAGTGCCTTCAAAAATTCTGTTGATTCGGGAATCGCGATAAGCTCTTTCCATAGGAGCTTCGCTTGAATAGCCCATACCTCCATAGATTTGAACACCTTCATCAACAACAAAATCTAAAGCTTCAGAGGCTGATACTTTGAGGATAGCAGCTTCGGCCGCAAATTCTTTTTGAGCATGAATAACGGCATTTTCTTTACTCATTCCCTGCTCAATAAATTCTGATATATTATTTTTAATATCGTTGCTACAGCGATAAAGAGCAGATTCTATTGCAAATAAGCGAATGCTTTGTTCAGCCATCTTAGCTTGAATAGCCCCAAAGTTTGATATGGTTTTACCAAATTGAATACGTTCGTTAGCATATTTCACCGAATTTGTAATGACATTCTTCCCAGCTCCTAAAACAGCAGCAGCCAATTTTATTCGGCCATTATTTAAAATGTTTAAAGCTATTTTGAAGCCCAAACCTCTTGCGCCAAGTAGATTATCTACAGGAACAAGACAATCTTCAAAAAACATCATGCAGGTTGAAGAACCTTTAATTCCCATTTTTTTCTCTTCTTGCCCAAGCTTAATGCCATTGTAGGTCTTCTCAACGATAAAGGCACTCAAATCCTTGTCATCATCAATTTTTGCAAATACGGTATAAACATCTGCGAATCCTCCATTGGTAATCCACATCTTTTGGCCGTTTAGGATGTAATGCTTGCCATCATCACTTAAACATGCTTTTGATTTACCTGAGTTCGCATCAGATCCAGCTCCTGGCTCTGTTAGGCAATAGGCACCTTTATATTCTCCGCTTGCTAATTTTGGGAGGTATTTGTTTTTTTGTTCATCCGTTCCATAATATAGAATTGGAAAAGTCCCAATACCAACATGAGCAGCATATGCTACGGCAAAAGAACTGAATGTTCCCATAATTTCAGTACTTAACATGGACGTGTTGATATCCTGCCCGAAACCATCATATTCCTCTGGAACCGATATGCCAAGAAGTCCAAGTTCTCCCGCTTTTTCTAAAAGTTCAACCATCAAACCATCTTGTTGGTTGTCGATATTATCTAGATTAGGGAGAATCTCTTTCTCAAGAAAATCACGGCATGTTTCCTTAATCATGATTTGTTCTTCCGAGAATTCTTCTGGAATGAATATGTCTTGAGGCTTCGTTTCTTTTACTAAGAATTCACCGCCTTTGGGATATTTTTTCGTTGTCATATCTGAGGATTTAGAGTTCTTACTACTTGAGATTATATGATAGTGTGATTTTTTTCTGCGGTTTAGAACACTTCGAATATACCTGCTGCACCTTGCCCTGATCCAACACACATACTTACCATGCCATATCTTTGTTTTTGCTTTTTCATTTCGTGAATCAACTGTACAGTTAGCTTTGTTCCAGTACAGCCTAGAGGATGACCTAATGCAACTGCACCTCCATTTATATTGGTAATCTCAGGATTTATATTGAGTTCCCGCATAACTGCTAAGGCTTGAACAGCAAATGCTTCATTCAATTCCAGTTGTTCAATTTGATTCATTTTCAGACCTGTTCTTTTTAAGATTTTAGGTATGGCTTCAATAGGCCCAATTCCCATATGTTTAGGTTCTACACCGGCAACGGCATAATTAACGAAGCGGGCTATAGGTTCAACATTAAGCTCCTTCAACATTTTTTCAGATACAACTAACACAAAAGCAGCTCCATCTGAGGTTTGAGATGAATTTCCAGCCGTTACACTTCCTTTCATATCAAACACAGGTCTTAGTTTGCTTAAGCCTTCTATTGTCGTATCTTTTCGAGGACCTTCATCTTGCGAAATTGTATGTTCTTTAGATTCTAATATGTCGTTTTCATTTACAAATTTTTCAATAAGTGTAATAGGTACAATTTCTTCTGCAAAGCGTTTGTTATTAATGGCTTCAATAGCCTTTCTGTGAGAGTGGTATGCGAATTCATCCTGATCTTCACGTGAAATATTGTATTTTTTCTGTAGCGCCTCGGCAGTTATCCCCATATTCCAATACCAATCCGGATTATTTTGGGCAATGTCCAGATTAGGTACTACACGCCATCCACCCATGGGTATCATTGACATGGACTCAGCGCCACCAGCCAAAATACAATCTGCTAGTCCCATCTCAATTTTTGAGGCAGCAATAGCTATGGATTCTAGTCCAGAAGAGCAATATCGATTCACAGTCATACCTGGAACAGTGACAGTATTCAAGCCCATTAATGAAATCATTCTGCCCATATTTAAGCCTTGTTCACCTTCTGGCATTGCATTTCCAACAATAACATCATCAATTTGCTTACTGTTAATCATCGGAAAACTCTTCATGATATCTTGAACAACTCTCGCAGCCAAATCATCAGGACGAATTAAACGTAGCTTGCCCTTTTTTGCTTTTCCAACTGCTGTTCGTTTTGCGGCTATTATATATGCGGTCATAGTAATTGGTATTATAGGTTGATCTATTGAATAGGATGCTATTTACTAGATTTAGTTTCGTGAAATTTTTCCTTTTTGTAATAGGCTTTGCATACGTTCTAAGGTTTTTTTCTGTTGGCAAAGTTTCACAAAGGTTTTTCGTTCTAGGTTTAAAAGATAATTCTCGGAAACCTGAGAAGGTTCATTTAATTCACCACCACTAAGTATTTTACCAAGTTCAATTGAAAGGTGTTTGTCGTATTCTGAAATGAAGTTTCCAACTTGCATGCCATCTGCACCTGAATAAACCAGACTAAGTCCTTCGTTGCCAAGAACAGTAATATCCTTAGGAGGAATAGGAGGCGTATAAGCTTTTTCTATCATTAATAAAGCAGCTTGTTTTGCATATTTGAGTTGATGCTTTCTACTAACGACAATCTCGTCCACATCTTTTCGGAGATAACCTAAATCGAAGGCTTCATGAGCTGAAGTCGAAACTTTAGCTTGTCCGATGGTTAGGAATTTATCTCTAAATCGGTTAATTCGGACATCATCGGTTTTCATTTCGTTGGATAAACGCAAGGCAAACTCTTTCGAGCCACCACCTGCAGGGATAACACCAACTCCAAGCTCAACTAAGCCGATATAGGTTTCGGCATGTGCAATAACCTTATCGCAATGCATGGTAATTTCACAACCGCCGCCTAAAGCCATATTATGGGGAGCAGCTATAACAGGGAATGGTGCGTACTTGAGCTTTAGCATGGTGTTTTGGAACGTTTTTACAACCATGTCCAACTCTTCATACTCTTGTTCGATAGCCAACATGAAAACCAAACCTATATTTGCACCAGCAGAGAAATGATCACCTTCGTTTGAAATGATAAGAGCTTGATGATCTGCGTTAGTCATTTCAATGGCTTTGTTGATGCCTTGAATGATTTCACTGCCTATGGTATTCATCTTAGAATGAAATTCTAAATTAATGATGCCATCACCTAGATTGATAATGCTACAGCCTTCGTTTTTCCATAATGTTTGACTCGAACGGATGTTCTTTAGTGAAATGAATTGTTCAGATCCAGGAATTGTGATATGTTTATTGGAGCTGATATCGTAATACTGCTGGTGTCCATCCTGAAGCTGGTAGAATGATTCTTTTTTCTCCATCATTTCATAAATCCAGGCAGCTGGTTTCATACCGAGTTTTTCCATTTGAGGAATGGTTTTTTCAAGTCCCAAACTATCCCAAATTTCAAATGGGCCTATTTCCCATGCAAATCCAGCGCACATGGCTTCGTCAATTTTATATAGATCATCTGTTATCTCAGGAATACGATGCGAGATATAAGTGAAAAGTCCAAAGAAGAGTTTCTGGTAAAATAGATTGATTTTTGAATTGCCCGAAATCAAACTTTTAATTCGCTTTGTTAATTTAGGGAGCACTTTTGCTTTTTCAAACTCTGGAATCTTTAATTTTTGTTTTGCCTGATATCCAAACGTATCAAGATTTAAGCTTAGTATCTCTGATTGACCATCTTCTCCTTTTACTTTTTTATAGAATCCCTGTTTTGTTTTGGAACCCAGCCATTTTAGCTCTATCATTTTTTGAATACTATCAGGAACTAAAAAGGTGTCCTTAGCTTCATCATGAACTAAAACTTTTTGCAAGTTTTGGGCGACAAAAACTAAGGTGTCTAAGCCGACTACATCACAAGTTCTAAAGGTTGCTGATTTTGGTCGACCAATAATAATACCTGTTAATTTATCTATTTCTTGAACTGATAAATCCATTTCTTCCATTAAATGTACAACTGACATCATGGAATATATACCGACTCTATTAGCAATAAATGCAGGAGTGTCCTTGCATGAAACGACTGATTTTCCAAGAAATCGTTCTCCAAAGTGGGAGAGGAAGTCCAATACTCCCTTAAGAGTTTCTTTTGCTGGAATAATCTCCAATAATTTTAAATATCGTGGTGGATTAAAAAAGTGAGTTCCACAGAAATATTGTTTGAAATTTTCACTTCTTCCCTGAGTTAATATTTGAATTGGAATTCCAGACGTGTTCGTGGTAATTAGTGTGTTCTCTTTTCTGTAGAGTTCAATTTTCTCATAGAGATTCTTCTTTATCTCAAGGTTTTCTACCACAACTTCAATTATCCAATCACAATCCGCAATTTTGGGCAGGTCATCATCAAAATTTCCGAGACTGACTCTTTTTGCAAATGCCTTTTTATATAAAGGATCTGGCTTTAGTTTTAGGGTTCGATTAAAAAGTTCGCTTGTAATTCTATTTTTAACCTGTGGATGATTCAAATCAAGTCCCAGCTTTTGTTCTTTCTCATTAAGATCTTTTGGGGCTATATCAAGCAATAAGACTTCTATTCCAATATTGGCAAAATGACAAGCTATTTGAGCTCCCATGACACCAGCTCCAAGTACAGCAATCTTTTTTATTTTGAAATTCATATGTTCGGAATTTGAAATTGTATAGATAGAATATGATTAGTTCGTATAAATATCTTTTATGATATCTCGATACTTTTGTCTTAGAACCTTACGCTTTAATTTAAGTGTTGGTGATAGTTCTCCCGTTTCTGGTGCCCAGGTATCTGTTACTAAGCGCATGCTTTTTATGCGTTTGGGGTGATCAAAACTCTTATTGTTTTTTATCAATTCACGCCAAATACGTTTTATGATTCGATGATTACTAATGATCTGTTCTCTATCACTGTAGGTGATGAATTTATGTTTAGCGTAGGATTCTAAAAATTCAAAATTTGGTGAAATAATTACAGCAGGGAATCGTTCTGATTCTCCAATCACGATCACTTGATCGATAAATGGCGATTCTTTCAGCTTGTTTTCCATTACTTGTGGTGCAATGTAAATTCCTCCAGATGTTTTAAATATCTCTTTCTTTCTATCTGTGATTTTTAAAAATCGACCTTCCTCAATACAACCAATATCTCCTGTATGAAACCAGCCATCCTTATCGATAACTTGATTGGTCAAATTAGGATCTTTATAATAGCCAAGCATAATATTGGGACCTCTAGCCAGTATTTCGCCATCATCTGCAATTTTAACTTCTACATCTTTTAAAAGCGGTCCTACAGTTCCAAATCGGATATCAGGCCAAGTGCTTTGATTGGCAGCTATAATAGGAGAGGTTTCCGTTAAACCATATCCTTCCTGAACAGGAATGCCTGCCGCCCAAAACAGACGTTCTAATCGAACTTGAAGTGCAGCACCCCCTGAACACATAAATAAGATATTCCCCCCTAATGCTTCTTGCCATTTGATAAAGATGAGTTTTCTTGCAATTTTTAGTTGAAATTCATACCATTCTCCATTGGCTCTATTCAATTCATATCGGTAGCCTAAGTTTACGGCCCAGTTGAATAGGATACGTTTTACGAAGCTTAAGCTTTTACCCTTAGCCATAATTTTATCGTAGACCTTCTCTAAAAGGCGAGGCACAGTTGCAAAGCCATGCGGTTTTATTTCCTTTAAGTTATCACCAATCGTATCCATACTTTCGGCATAATAGATACTTAAGCCTTTGTATTGATATTGGTAGTTAACCATTCTCTCATACACATGATTTATGGGCAGAAAACTAAGTACTTTATGAGAAGAATTCAGGACTAGTCGTTCCGCAGAGGCCAGCACATTACTTAGGAAATTGTGATGTGAAAGCATAACTCCCTTTGGTGTACCAGTCGTTCCTGAGGTGTAAATGATTGTTAATAAATCTTTGGGTGAGATATTTTTTTTTATCTCGATAAGATTTTCTTTTAGTTTGTTTTCTACTTTTTCTCCTAGTTCAACTAATTTTCCCCAGTTAGTAACTCCATTAATTTCATTGAATGCGTATACCTTTGGTATAGTATCTTGACTACCTAAAGCTTCTTGAATTTTGGCATAGTGTGTTTCATCTGCAACGAAAATAGCCACAGGCTTGCAATGTTCAATAATAAAATTGTAACTCTTGCTTCCAATTGTAGGGTAAAGTGGGACGTGTACCAAGCCGGTTTGCGATAATGCCATATCCAAAAAATTCCATTCGGGTCGGTTGTTAGATATGCTTATAACACGATCTCCTTTCTTGAAACCCAATTCGAGAAAAGCATAGGACAATAGGTTTGCATTACGGATATAGTCTTGAGTACTAAAACTAATCCATTCCCCATTTTCTTTCTTTACTAGAGCAGATTTTTTATCAGAGAAATGTTCTTGATAATTATCTAATAAATCGAATATGCGCGATACCATAAGCCTATGTTTTCGTGTTAAAATGACTTTAAGTTGGCGTATGCCTATAAAAAGTATACTAATGACAGAGGGGAAATTCATAAGACTGACGAGACTTATAAATTAAAGATAGCGAGACTCAACTGCACAAATCGGTAAAACTGTTTCGCTATGAAATGAGGATTTCTTTTAGATCCTTATTAAAAGTTAAGCAAAACTTTTTTGAAATGGAAAAATATTTTTTGAATGGCCTATATCCTTATTTGGAAGGAATTTGTTCGCTCTAGTCGGGCTGAATAGATTTGTTAACGATATTCTGATTTTTGATATGCTTGTATTACAAAAAAAAAGAGCTTATCTCTTCTGAGATAAGCTCTGTATATTATATTCTTTTATTGACTAGTCTATTATAAGCTTGTAATTGTCGATTTGCTGAAATCCTCTTAGGAAATCTCCAATTTTCATTCTCTTTTTACCTGCCATTTGAATGGTTATAAGGTTTAGGAAACCACCATCAACTGCAACTTTAAAGTACGTTTTTTTGTCACTTAAAAGTGTTCCAACAGGGTGGGAGTGAGATTCAAGTTCTTTATTTGCTGCATAAATTTTAACTGCAACTTTTTTATTATTAGTATCACCTAGTTCTGTCCAAGCGGCAGGATAGGGACTTAAACCTCTAATGTGGTTGTGAATACTTTCGATTGATGAAGACCAATTAATCTTACAATCATCTTTAAATATTTTTGGAGCAACTTTTAGTATTTCATCTTCTCTCACCAAATCTTCTTGAGGAACCTGAGGATAATCATTTGCCTCAATTGCTCTAATGGTTTTAACAACTAGTTTTGAACCAATTTCCATTAGCTTATCGTGAAGAGTTTCAAGATTATCATTTTCTCCAATACTCACTTTCTCTTGGAAAATAACATTCCCGGTATCAATTTCCTTTTGTAAGAGGAAGGTTGATACGCCTGATTCCTTGTCGCCATTCATAATTGCCCAATTGATAGGAGCAGCTCCACGATAGTGAGGAAGTAAAGACGCATGTAGGTTTAGAGTGCCATATTTTGGCATATCCCAGACCATTTCAGGTAACATCTTGAATGCAACGACTACTTGTAAGTCTGCATTTAAAGCTTTTAGTTCAGCGAGGAATGTCTCATTTCTAAATTTTTCAGGTTGTAGAATAGGAAGACCTTTCTCAAGGGCATATTTTTTGACCGCTGACTCTTGAATTTTTTGTCCTCTACCGGCAGGCTTATCAGGATTTGTAATAACCCCAACAACATTGCATCCAGCTTCAATTAAAGCATCAAGAGGCGCTACTGCAAACTCAGGAGTTCCCATATAAATAATTCGTAAGCTATTTTTAGTCATATCGGTCTTTTTTATTCTTTTAATGTTCGATTACCTTTGGTATGCTTTGGGAAATATGGACAATGTTTACATCCGTTTCCGCAACAATAGCCTCTTTCACTTAAGTATTTATGTGTTAAAATACGATAGCCATCTGGGCTCATATAGTAATCTATATCTGGTTTTAAATCGTCGAACATGGTATTGTGTAATTTGAATGAATTAATTCTCTAGAAACGAATCTATTGGACTTCCAGAAATTGTTCCATCTTCTCGTTTTTAACTGTAACTGAAAGGTGATAATGTGAAATCTTCCAATTCCCATCTTTTAAACGTAGAACCCCAGAGGCTCTGCAAACGCCCATCCAGGTGTTGAGTAATTCGTTGAACCAAGCAGTCTTCCCATCTTCAGAGAAATAGATTTTTCTATCGAATGCTTTAAAATCCCAAGCTTTCCCTTTTTTAAAATAAGGTTCACAAAAGTTGAAGAATTCTGATTTTGTCCACCTTTCAGATGCATCAGTTCCGATATAAATCGCATGGTCATCTAAGGCTGAAAAATATGCATCAAGATTAGCGTTGGTGGCAGCTAGATGCCAATTGTCTAGAAGTGTATTTATGTCTTTAGGGGCTGTTGTCGTTTCGTTTTGACATGCTCCTAAAGAAAGTGATAATGCAATGATGAATAGTATTTGCTTAAGCATCTTTTTTAGAAAAAAGTTTAATCGGATTAATCTTTTTAAAGAAGTTGATGTAAGAATCAATATTTAGGATGCCAGAATCGGTTGTTGCCTTATAAGTAAGAACAATACCCAATGGGAGAATCACTAATGAAGAAATCCACATCCCCATAAATGGGGATAAGGCAAGTTCTCGAGCTGCTCTTTCACCAGTCATCGAAATGATATAGTAGATGATAAAGAATAGAACAGAAACGATAACAGGCATTCCTAAACCACCTTTTCTGATGATAGCACCAAGTGGAGCTCCAATAAAGAAAAAGATAATACAAGCGAAAGACAAAGTAAATTTACGATGCCATTCGTTTACGTGTTTCTGAATCCATTTTTGTTTGGATTTTTGAATCGATATGTTTCTTGAAATACGATCCTTTGACTTACGGCTATAACTTAAAGCATTTCCAACTGATGTTAGTTTATCACTTAAGTTTAGATGCTGATATAATGAATCTGCACTCCAGGTTTTAGCATTTAAAAGGATTTGACGAGTCGAATCTTTACGTGATGCTTTGCTTTCTTTTTTGAAATATTGATAGCTAGATAACTGATGAGCTAACCTATCCTTTTCATCTTGTAATTGATCTTCAAGCGTATCTCTTTGATTAGAAAGTTGCTTTAAATTTAGCATTCGGTACGAATTTCGGAATTTATCCTCATCGGTTCTTTTTAGTTCGTTACCAGGTAAGCTAATTGTGGTTTTGTATAAATCGAATTTAACCCTTTGAGATGGGTGTTTTTCTTTATCTTTACGTTTCCTTTTTTTCACATCTTTATACATGATACCACTATAAAGAGTTAGATCCATAAACAACTTGTCAGCACTGGTTGACATGACACCTGAGTCAGCAACAGTTACCTGATTATTTCCCTGACCATCTCTATGATCATAGATCAACAGATCGTGAATCATACCTGTTTCTTTATTGATGGGGCCAACCTTAATGCCAAAACCATCTAAGTCACTGGTGAAAATACCTTCTTTCAAAATCAATTCAGGGTTTTGATGCTTGATGTCGTAAAGAAGAGCGCTGGTTTTAAGCGAAGCAACTGGCATGACGTAATTGGAGAAATAGAAAGCTCCCAAACCAATGAATATGACCAGAATGACTAGGGGACGCATTATTCTCTGCAAGGAAATTCCTGCAGCCTTCATGGCAATCAGCTCATAGTTTTCTCCCATGTTTCCAAAAGACATAATGGATGCCAAAAGAATGGCAAGGGGAAGTGCCATGGGCACAAGCGTAGCTGAAACATAGAACATAAACTCCATAATTACAGTCCAGTCTAAACCTTTACCTACAAATTCATCAATATAGCGCCATAGGAATTGCATGAGCAAAACAAACATGCAGATAAGGAAGGTAAATGTTAAAGGACCTAAAAAGCTTTTTAGTATAAAGGAGTGTAGTCGTTTCATGGATCTGGTATTCAAGAATAAGTATCAAACGAGTTTGATTGACTTAATACAAGCTTATTTTATAATGCAAAAAAAAGACCAGGTGAAAATGAGTCTGGTCTTATAGGTACAAAAATAAAATATTTTATCAGGAATATATGTTTTTGAGTGTTAAAAATTATGCACCCAACACATGTTTCAATTCCGAAATTTGAGAGTCCCAGAGTTCCATGTTTTCTTCAATTTCATCTTCATCGGCAAAATCGGTAATGATTAATGACAAGTCGTTGGTTAAGGCATCAATTTCAAATTTGAATTCGAAATAAGAGTCTTCATCCTCGCTGTCTAGCCAATGAAATCTTATGACCTGATTATCCTTCTTATGGATCATCTCAGCTTTTTGCTCAGATCCTTCCCATTCGAAAGTGAAAATTTTTCCTTTTTGATTCACATTATCTGCAAACCATTCGGATAAGCCACTCGAAGTACTTAAGCGTTCAAACAATAGCTTTTGTGAAGCGCGAATGACATATTCTAAATCGTATTTTGTCATGTTTTTTGTTTTCTTGTCAATTTGAAATATTCCTAAATCTTTATTCTATAGATGCCTGATTTTTATATCGCATCTCCAATGTGTCCTCTAATATTTGCGCTCAAAAATAGCAAATATTATTTAATATAATTATCTTTTGTTACTTATTCTAAATATGGGTATAAAACTAAGGGATTAGTGCTTTTGCTAGCTTTATTTTGTATAAGATATACAAAAAATAATTATAATTAGTGGTCGTATCTTGTTTTAAGAGTAATTTGAAAAGATTCTGAAAGAGAAGTATAAAAAAAAGGCTTAGAAAAATCTAAGCCTTTTTGAGTAGCGAGAGGCGGGGTTGAACCGCCGACCTCATGATTATGAATCATGCGCTCTAACCAACTGAGCTACCTCGCCGTTTCTCAATTGCGATGCAAATATAGTATCTATTTTCAATTATAAAAATCTTTTTTTTGATTTTTTGGAATTTTGATTGAATGGCTTCTGAAACCTATTAAAATAGAGGCTTCTGTGAAGAATTATTTTTTTTGGAACTGATGTCCAAAAAAAAAAGGCTTAGAAAAATCTAAGCCTTTTTGAGTAGCGAGAGGCGGGGTTGAACCGCCGACCTCATGATTATGAATCATGCGCTCTAACCAACTGAGCTACCTCGCCGTTTCTCAATTGCGATGCAAATATAAAGGCATTTCTGAATAAAAAAAAGGATGATCATGAATTTTGTTTAAAAATATTTTTCGTGAGAATAGGTGTCTTTGTATATTAGAGACTTAGCTCCAAATATTTTTTTTGAAATATTTTACTCCCAAGCTTATTTTTTAATGAAAGCGGATATAAGCCTATGTTTATTGGTGTTTCTAGATTGTTTTATTTCAATCGAGGTTCAATAAAAAAGCCAATTTGAGATTTGTTGTTGATTTATTTTAAAAAAAAACAATTCTAAGGCAATAATTTAATGATCGTTTTTATCGGTTGATTTTACTGTGATAATAGTATCTTTGTCTGCCTTTCAAAAAGGAGATAATTTTGAATTTTAAATCATATAAAACACAATACTATGACTAACAATTGGTTTGAATGTAAAGTGAAGTACGTTAAAATTGATGAAAACGGAAAAGAGAAGAAAGTAACAGAACCTTACTTGATAGATGCCGTCTCTTTTACGGAATCAGAAGCTCGTATTCATACTGAATTAGAGAAAATGATTCATAGTGATTTTATTGTGACTAATATAAGTAAGTCGAATATCAGTGAATTGTTTCCTAATGAGAATGGAGATCGTTGGTTTAAAGCTAAGACGAGTTTCGTTACTGTAGATGAGGAATCAGGTAAAGAGAAGAAATCGAATAATTATATGTTGGTTGAGGCCAATAATGTAAAAGATGCCTATGAGTACCTTACTGAAGGTTTAAGTGACATGATTGTTCCTTTTGAAATTCCATCGGTTACTGAGAGTCCTATAATGGATGTATTTCCTTTCTTTAAGGATGAAATCAATGAGGAGATTCCTGGAAATTTAAAACCAATTTCTGAAATTGAAACGGCTTCTTCAGATTTCGAATAAAGACCTACATAAATAGAATCGAATGGGGAGCTGCTTTTTAAAGTAGCTCCTTTTTTATTGTTCTATCTTGATACCAACTAAAATTTGCATTGGATTTTTACGGAAACGTTTGTTTTCTGTTGAAAAACATTTTTGATTTTCTTATTTATGTGAATTATCTTTGTCTTTATGTGTGACTCAGTATTCTGTATATCAATGATATATGTCGAGGTTTGATTTTGTTTTAGAAAAATATTGAAATTGCATTGAAAAAGTGGACAAAATCTGATTGAAGCTTTACATTTGTTGCATAAAGTTATCTATAAAATGACGCTAGTTATTAGCCTTTTTCGAGTGTTGATAATTAGCAAAAGCATACAATATGAAGACTAGAAAAGAACACGATTTATTAGGAGACAGAGAAGTTTGTGCTGAGGCATATTATGGAGTTCAAACCCTAAGAGCAATTGAAAACTTTGATATTTGTGGTGTTAAACTGAGTGCATATCCAAAATACATCAAAGCTTTGGCTATCGTTAAGTTGGCTGCTGCAAAAGCAAACAACGATTTGGGATTATTGTCTGACGAAATAACCAATGCAATTATTGCTGCTTGTGAAGAACTTATAGATGGGAAATTGGTAGATCATTTTCCTGTTGATATGATTCAAGGTGGTGCTGGTACTTCGACCAATATGAATGCCAACGAAGTAATTGCTAACCGTGCTTTAGAGATTCTAGGACATGAAAAAGGGGAGTACAAATATTGTCACCCAAACAATCATGTGAATCTTTCACAATCTACCAATGATGCTTATCCTACAGGTATTAAAATTGGTTTGATGTTGATGAACGAAGATCTAGTTGCTAATTTAACAACACTTGTTGCTTCATTTAGAGCAAAAGGTGTTGAGTTTAGCGATGTTATCAAGATGGGTCGTACTCAGTTGCAAGACGCCGTACCTATGACATTGGGTCAGGAATTCGAAGCTTGGGCTGAAAACTTGAGCGAAGAAATTGAGCGTTTGAATCAAAATGCTAAATTATTCCTTGAAGTAAACATGGGTGCTACTGCTATCGGAACAGGTATTAACTCTGAGCCTGAGTATTCAGGATTATGTGTTAAGCATTTGTGTGATGTTACAGGTATGCCTATTGTATTGGCTGGTAACCTTATTGAGGCTACTCCTGATACTGGGTCATACGTAATGTACTCGTCAGCAGTGAAGCGTTTGGCTATCAAACTTTCTAAAATTTGTAACGACCTTCGTTTGCTTTCTTCGGGTCCACGTTGTGGATTCAATGAGATCAACTTACCTGCAATGCAACCAGGTTCTTCTATTATGCCAGGAAAAGTAAATCCTGTTATCCCAGAAGTTGTAAACCAAGTTGCTTATAAAGTTATTGGTAACGACCTAACTGTAACATTTGCATCTGAAGCAGGTCAATTACAATTAAACGTAATGGAGCCAGTTATTGTTCGTTCTTTATTCGAGTCGATGGAGATGTTGGAGAATGCAATGTCTACATTAAGAGAGCGTTGTATTGATGGCATCACTGCTAATGTTGATCATTGTAGAGATATGGTGATGAACTCTATCGGTATTGTTACTGCAGTAAACCCAACTTTAGGTTACGAAGCATCTTCTCGAATTGCCCAGCGTGCATTGGCTGAAAACAGATCTGTTTACGATTTGATTCTTGAAGAAGGATTATTGACTAAAGAGAAGCTTGATGAGATTCTTGCTCCTGAGCGTATGATCAAGCCACAGAAATTTATTAAGGCTTAATCCTTAGGATTACAATATATAGAAAGAGCCATCCTTTGGGATGGCTCTTTTTTTATATTTGAATGTCTGTATAGTCCTAAAATAGCGTTGTATTAAAAGACAATTATGAAAGAAAAGTAAAAGGAATTCATAGAATTACAGAATTAAATATTTCAATTCTGAAAATTATGATATTATGGAGATTTATTTCCTTTTTAGGGAGTCTTTTGATAATCGTGATATTATTAAGAATGTTTTTATTGGTTGAGAACTATTTTTTTGATTGTCTTAATCCAATCAGGATTATCGTTTAAACTTTCAACCAATACGAGTTTTTCGCCACCATTCTCTTTGAATAGTTCCGTAAATTCACCGCCAATTTCTATGGTTGTTTCCAAGCAATCTGCAACAAAGGCAGGACTGAATACCATGATATTTTTCTTACCTTCTTTTGCCAGTTTAACCATTAGTTTATCGGCAAATGGCTCAAGCCAATCCTTATCTAATCTCGATTGAAAGGCAACGGTATATTTATCTTGTGGAATATTCAGTTCCTTAGCAATTAGCCTTGCATTTTCGTAGCAAGTTGCTTTATAGCAATAGTAATCGGTTTCGCGCTTAAATTCCTTATCACAATCGCAAGTTTTGCAATTTCGATGAGGATGTACTTTGTTGATTTGTCTGATAGGCAAGCCATGGAACGAAAATACAAAGTGATCAAAACTTGTCAAATCATGTTTCAATGCATTATTGGCAATAATTTTGATGTAATCAGGATCCTCGAAAAACTGATTGATGATATTAACCTCTGGAATTACTTCCCAAGATTTCATCAGTTCCATTACCCTTTCGATAGTTGAACCGGTAGATGAAGAAGCGTATTGTGGATACATTGGAAAAACAATTAATCGCTCAGGCATCTCGCTCTTTATTCTAGCTAAAACACTAGGGAGTGATGGTTCCTTATACCTCATAGCCAATTCGACCTTGTAGTCATTACCAAGCTCTTCTTGCAACATGCTTTTCACCTTCTCTCCATATAGCATCAATGGTGATCCTTCAGGAGTCCAAAGTGCTTTATATATTTTGGAAGAATTTTTAGCCCTGAATGGAATGATAATCAGATTGACTAAAAATTTACGTAGAAGCCATGGAATATCAATGACCCTTTTATCGTTTAGGAATTCTTTCAAATAAGATCGAACATCTTTGACGCTTGGACTATTGGGTGTGCCAAGGTTAATAAGAAGAATAGTCGTTTTTTTATTCATATTGAATTATAGATAGATCTTTTGTGAAGATATTAAAAATGACTCAATCAGCAAGATTCCAAAACTCGCTCTATAGATATTGAAGCCAGTTGATACCTTTCTTTAGTAGATTGATGGTGTTTGCCTCTTCAGAACCGTCTTTAATTTCATATTGATATGTCCATTTTACTTCAGGAGGCATACTTACTAATATAGATTCAGCACGTCCGTTGGTGTCAATGCCAAAGCGAGTTCCTTTGTCTTGCAGAAGATTAAATTCCACATAGCGTCCTCGTCTGTGAAGTTGCCAATCTTTTTCCTGCTCGTTGTAAGGCGTATCAACTTTCTTTTTCATGATAGCCGCATAAAGAGGTGCAAAGAGTTGCCCAATTTCTATTACAAAATTGAATAATTCTTCTTTTGATAGCCCTTCTGATTCATTTAAGTGATCAAAGAAGATACCGCCCACACCTCGTGTCTCTTCTCTATGGCTTAGGTAGAAATAATCATCAGCCCATGTTTTAAATTTTGGATAGAATTCTGAATGGTGTTTATCACAAACCAATTTAAGTGCTTGATGAAAATCAGCCGCTTCTTTTTTGTCGATATAAATAGGAGTTAAGTCAATTCCTCCACCAAACCAATAAGTCCCATCTTTAAGCTCAAAGTACCGAACATTCATGTGAATAATGGGAATATGAGGATTTTCTGGATGCATGATAAGAGATACACCAGTAGCAAAAAACTCATCGCAATTCACTTTTAGCTTTGTTTTAATTTTTGAGGGTAAGTAGCCATGAACCGCAGAGAAGTTGACGCCGCCTTTTTCTATAATCTTACCATTGGATATAACGCGAGATCGACCGCCACCGCCACCATCTCTATCCCAAATGTCTTCTTCAAACTTGGCTTTTCCATCGGTACTTTCAATGGTTTGAGTAATTGTATCTTGGAGTGCTTTAAATTGATCAGCTATTTGTTCTTTAGTCATTTGAACGATTTAATCAGTTGTTTTATTCTACTTTTCAGTTGCCTTTAATTATTTCTTCTTACCGAAGCGAAATCGACTAAGCATTTTCTTTTCAAAAGCCCAAAAGAATCTGAATTGCCCAAGAATTGAACCTACAATAATGAGTAGAACTTGGTAGGATGGTGTGATGATTAGAATACTCATTGGAATTTTTACCCAAAGGCTTGTTGTTGCATCAATACCTAGATATTCAAATATGGGGCGACGCACCATTACCGAAAGAGATCCAGTTACAGAAAAGGTAAGGAGTATAAGAGTCAGTTGAAAGTTATTTTCAATCTGCCATCTATTTTTAAGTTTTTGAAGCATTTATCTTTTGTTAATGAATTCCCAATGATTAAAATACATGGTTATATATTGACTCAAAGATAGAATAAAATACTTCTTTGTCTTTAAATATAGTTTTAGATTATTATTGTAATTATTTATGAGAGTATAGAGCAAAAAAAAGGATGCCCAATAGGACATCCTTTCATTATATATTATTGGAAGATATGCTTATTTAGCAACTCTCTCCAACCATTTAATCATAAACATGATTGTAGTCATTGAAATTGCACAAGCAATAACAAAAATACTCCAAGTCATCCAAACAGGAATAGACTCATAAAGTATTGCGCCAATAAATAATAAACCATTTCCTAAAGCGGTAGCACCTAACCATCCACCTTGCATCAAACCTTGATACTGAGGAGGAGCTACTTTAGAAACAAATGATATTCCCATTGGGCTAATGAAAAGCTCAGCTACAGTAAGAATAAAGTATGTACCAGCAAGTAAAAAAGGAGTTACACGGTTTATGTCAGCTAGAGGAGTTCCACCGTTAGAAGTGCTTACTTCATTAAATAATGGTAAACCAAATGATCCAAGCATCATAAGAACAAAACCTAGCATAGCAATACCCATACCGATAGCAATTTTCTTTGGAGTAGAAGGTTCTATTCCTTTATTTCTTAGGTAACCAAATATAGCTACTAGAACAGGAGTTAGTCCTACTACAAATATTGGATTCATAGCTTGAAATACTTCGGCACCCTTAAATGTAATTCCGCCTAAAGAAAATACTAATAGACTAAGATCCGTATAATCTCTAGCAAACATTGTTAGAGTTAATCCATTTTGGTGGAAAGAGAACCAGAAGAAAATCACCACACCGAATACTGCTAATAAAGCATACATTCTTTGAGCAACTTCTTTTGCTTCCATTTTAATTTCGTCAGTAATTTCACCTGGAGCCGCTTTTACTTTTGGATCTGGGAAATTCTTTTTGTTTACCAAGTAAACAACAGTAGAGATTGCCATTGCAATAATTGCAACTCCAAAAGCATAATGGAAACCTTCATTAAATACATTTAAGTACTCATTAGAGAAAGATGTTAAATCAGCAATACTACCTCCTGTAGTTTTTTCAGCAGCTATTCTAAAATTAGCTTCTGATTCTGGAGTTAAAGAACCACTAAGGAAAGAATGGCAATATTCAGGTAAACTACCATCATATTTGAAACCAGATTTACTCAACCACCAGTTACGAACACCAATAGCAGTAAAAGGAGCAAAAATAGCACCTACATTTATGAAAGCATAAAATAAAGAGAAACCTGAATCTCTCATTGCACCAAACTTAGGATTGTCATACATTTGACCAACCAAAGCCTGAAGGTTACCTTTAAATAGACCGTTACCAAAAGCGATTACAAATAATCCTCCTATTGAAATACTTAAATAAAGTGGAACATTAGCAACTGGAGTAGGTGTAGGAATAGCCATAATTAGGTATCCGACACTCATAAGAATCAAACCAACAAAAATAGTCCCTTTAAAGTTTTGAATCTTATCAGCAATAACACCACCTACTAAAGCAAGAATGTAAATTGAGAAATAGAACCCAGAATAGATGTAACCAGCATCAGTTCCTGATAAACCAAATTTAGCTTGTAAGAATAATACCAAAATAGCCATCATGGTATAAAATCCGAATCTCTCGCCCATATTTGCTAAAGCGGCAGGAATCAGACCTTTAGGATGTCCTTTAAACATAAGTTGTTTGTTTTAATTATTAATAGTTTTTACTTGTTTTCTGAGATGGACAAATATATAAAAATATTACAAGGCTGAGGCGTATTTATACGTTTATGGTATTATTTAAAACGTTTCCGTAATATGCAATCTTTAAAGTTTTTATCTTTGATAGAGAGATCAATGATTCCACGATTTAGTACGCTAATTTATTAAATCGATAAGTTCAACACAATTACCAAATAGATGAAAATATTTTGTTCGAAACAAGTTGCTGAAATTGATGCTTATACAATTAAAAATGAACCTATATCTTCAATTGATTTGATGGAGAGAGCTTCTTTGAAATTATATGATTGGATCATTAAGCGATATTCTGAAAATCAAAATTTCAAAATAATTGTTGGACCCGGCAATAATGGAGGTGATGGTTTGGCTTTGGCACGGATGCTTGCTAAAGCGAATTTTCAAGTGGAGGTCTATCTTGTTAAAATAAGTAGGCATTTATCCACAGATTGTCAGATGAATCTTGATCGATTGAAGAATCAGAATGCTGTTTCTGTTATTGAGATTACAAGCTTAGAAAATTTTCCGATTCTTATGGAAGAATGTATAGTGGTAGATGCTTTGTTTGGTTCTGGTTTATCTCGACCGTTGGATGGTTTAGTGAAAGATGTGGTGAAAATAATTAATGATACAGACGTTGAAGTTGTATCCATTGATATGCCATCCGGTTTATTTGGGGAAGATAATTCTGATAATAAGCTTGATAATTGCATTCATGCTGATCATACTCTTAGTTTCCAATTTCCAAAACTGTCGTTTCTATTTCCCGACTGTGATGCGTGTGTAGGAGACTGGGAAGTCTTGCCTATTGGTTTACATCCTTGCATTATCGATGAATTGGTAAGTCCCTATCAGTTAGTTGAAGAATGCTTTATTAAAAGTTTACTAATAAAACGTCAGCGCTTTAGTCATAAGGGAACATATGGGCATGGTTTATTAATTAGTGGGAGCTATGGGAAAATGGGAGCTGCTATTTTAGCTTCTAAAGCCTGTTTGCGATCAGGTATTGGTTTGTTGAGTACGCATATTCCTCGTTTGGGTTATGATATTATGCAGACGGCTGTTCCCGAATCTATGGTGAGTATCGATCGTTCGGATATTATTTTTACGGAATATCCTGATTTAGAAAACTTCGATGCAATAGGTATTGGACCTGGAATAGATACGAAGTGTAATTCAACCAGAGCTCTAGAAGAATTGCTCCGTGAATGTGAGAAGCCATTGGTGTTGGATGCTGACGCTCTTAATATTATTGGAGCTAATAAGGGAATGAAGGCGATATTGCCTAAGGGCACAATACTTACGCCACATATGAAAGAGTTTGAAAGAATACTTGGAAAGAGTAGAGGTGCTTTTGATAGAAATGAGAAACAGAGGGCTTTCTCAAAAGAACAATCGGTGGTGATGGTTTTAAAGGGCGCTTTTTCTGCAATAACTGATGAAGATGGACGTTGTTATTTTAATCCTACTGGAAATCCAGGAATGGCAACTGCAGGAAGTGGTGATGTTCTCACGGGAATAATATTATCTTTGTTAGCACAAGCTTATTCTTCGTTGCATGCTGCACTTATTGGAACATATGTGCATGGCTTAGCTGGTGATTTAGCTGCTGAGGAAGTTGGTGAAGATGCCTTAATTGCAAGTGATATTGTGAAATTTTTGCCTGAAGCTTGGAAGAATCTTAGATCTTAAAAAAGAAAACTTGAGTGTAGTCTTTTAATATAATTGAAATAAAAAAGAAGATGTTTAGACTAGTAGTAAAAATGATGCTGGTAGCTGCGTTTAGCATGCAGTTTATTACAGTAGAAGCTCAAAAACGAAGAGCTGATTTAGATGTACCGTCAACTGTTGTTTATGCTTTGCCGCAAACAGTTTTAAATGTTGATGTCCTTGTAGAAAAGAAGATCCAGAAAGTAGGGCCATTTGCTAGCTTTTCTGAGAAATATATTGGTATTACCCCTAAGATAACATCTGATGCGATTAAATGGAATGTAAAATCTATTGCTGTTTCTGAGAAATGTGAAGTTGATCCCCAGAATTTTTATAAACTGACAAGTGTAGGGAATTATAAGCCTAATTTAATTCAGTTAACACCTGAAGGTTTGATTCATGGTTTTAATATGAATATATCTAATGTGGAAGAGGAAATGGCTTTTACTTCTATAAATGAAAATGTTGAAGTTCAAATTGAATATGGAAAATTCTCGATTGACCCTAATTTGTTGATCAAGAAGGATACGGTTTATAAAGTGGTTGAAACTGATACAGCTTTCATAAAGGTGCCAGAGTTGAAAGAAGTAGCTTTTGCAAAATCGATTGAAGATAAGGCTAAAGAGGCAGCTCATCAGTTATTTAAATTGAGAAAGCGTCGTTTTAAGATTCTTACTGCCAATTATGAGGTTTTACCTCCTGATGGCAAAGCTTACGAAATTATTGTTAGAGAATTGGATAAGTTGGAGAAGGAATATTTGGCACTTTTTCTAGGTAAAGAGGTAAGTGTGATGGAAAGCGGACAATTTACTTATAAGCCTGCTGCTAATGATAAGGGAGGCGTTCTTTTCCGTATTTCATCATCGAAGGGACTTGTTGATGTGAGTGATTTGAAAGCTGTACCTGTTCGTATAGAGTTTAAAAACCTTGCAGTTACCTCAGAACTTCCTGTTTTGCCTCAGGATCCTAACGTTCTTGCTAATTCATTAATTCATTATAGAATCCCTGGCCAAGCTGTGGTTATAATAAAAGGGAGGGATGTTTTGTATAAAGGAAATCATACTATTGCTCAGTTTGGAAAGGTAATGACTATGCCTTCACAGGTCTTGATGCATGAAGGGTATAGAATTGAATTCTATCCTAAGACCGGAGCTATAAAAAGTATTTCTAAACAGAAATAAGTTTAGATAATTTTAAAACAAGAAGAGGGAAAAACTGGTGTTTTTCCCTCTTCTTGTTATATAAACTCGGGTTTAATATATCAATTCACCTATACCTTCACGGATAATCTCAATTTCACCTGCAGTACAATCGATTATTGTTGAAGCCACATTGCGTCCAAAATCACCATCAATAACTAAATCAACATCTCTGCTGTATTTCTCATGAATGAGTTCCGGATCGGTGGTGTATTCAATAACTGAATCTGGATCATGGATGGAAGTAGTTATAATTGGATTTCCAAGTTCTTCCACAATGCCCAGTGGGATATAATGATCGGGTACTCTAATTCCTACACTTTTCTTTTTACTCTTAAATAGCTTAGGAAGATTACTGCTAGCAGGAAGAATAAAGGTGAAAGCTCCTGGTAGATTTTTCTTCATCATCTTAAAAATGCTATTATCTACCTTAGCATATTCTGACAAATTGCTTAGATTGTTACAGATGATTGAAAAGTTTGCTTTATCTGCTGCTACACCTTTTAATCTAGCTATTTTCTGAATGGCTTTATTGTTTGTAATGTCACAACCCATCGCGTAAACTGTATCCGTAGGGTAGATAATAACACCACCTTCTCGTAGAATTTCTGCAATTTTCCGAAACTCTTTGTAGTTCGGATTATCGGGGTAGAGTTTAAGTAGCATGTTCGATTATTAGAATATTTTGCTTAAAGGTATAAGTTTCCTTCAAATTCAGGTAGATATGGATTTAATAATCATGATTTTTTCTATTTAACCAAATGCGAACATTAATATGTAAGTGTCTGTTTTATATGATCATGGATTGGGAAATACTTTATTATAAGAATAATATTTAAAGCATATCGCATGTTTTATTGGGAGGAGTAAGGGCCTTTTTGATCAGAAGTTGATGATTTAATATAAAAATGGAGTCGTTTAAATTTGTGATTGTTTGAAACATGCGTATACAAAATAAGGAGCATAGCGCTCCTTATTCGTTGTGAATTCTGATATCAACTTAGCTGTTTAGCTTGTTGTAATCTGCAAGGAATTGCTCCAGGCCTTTATCAGTTAAAGGATGGTTTAATAAACCTGTAATGGCATTTAATGGACAAGTTGCTACATCGGCACCAGCCTCAACGCATTGTAAAATGTGCATCGTGTGTCGAATCGAAGCAGCTAATACTTCCGTTTCGAAACCGTAGTAGTTGAACATGTTGGCAATTTGGCGAATCAGATCGACTCCATCAGTTCCTATGTCGTCTAAACGACCAACGAATGGAGAAACGTAGCTTGCACCTGCTTTAGCAGCTAATAAGGCCTGTCCCACTGAGAAAATTAGTGTGCAGTTAGTGCTAATATTCATAGAACTTAAATGCCTTATTGCTTTAATACCAGCTTTTGTACATGGAACTTTAACAACGATTTGAGGATGTAAAGCAGCTAATTCTTCACCTTCTTCTATCATGCCTTCAAAATCAGTTGCAATTACCTCAGCACTTACGTCACCGTCAACGATATTGCAAATGTCTACATAGTGTTGATTGATCTTATCAGTGCCTTTAATGCCTTCTTTAGCCATAAGAGAAGGATTGGTTGTTACGCCATCTAGTACACCTAGATCCTGGGCTTCTTTAATCTGATCGAGATTTGCTGTATCGATAAAAAATTTCATGTTATTTGGGATTTGGGTTGGTTAATGATGATCGAAAATACATTATTTTTTTTGACCATCAAAGATGAACGGATTGTTCTTTTAGGAAGGAGAGAGTGATTTTTCTATAAACGAAAAAAAGAAAGCCGATCGACTTTCTTTTTTTCTTGTTTTGAGCCGGTAGCCGGATTCGAACCGACGACCTGCTGATTACAAATCAGCTGCTCTGGCCAACTGAGCTAT